>NZ_JAXFPT010000066.1:0-21340 GCF_034179595.1 Clostridium sp. | reverse complement strand
TAGGCACGCCGCCAGCGTTCGTCCTGAGCCAGGATCAAACTCTCAATAAAAAGTTTAATCATTTAACTCATAAAACTTACTTGTAAAAAGAATTGCTGGTTGTTTAAATGTATTCTATATTCTGTTCAATTTTCAAAGATCAAATTTCCAATCGCCTTCAAGCGACTTAATTATCTTATCATCTTTAAGAACTAATGTCAACACTTTTTTCATGTTTTCTACACAATCTTTTGTGTTTCGTATCCGTTCCCCGTGACGACATGGATTATTCTATCATAATATTTATTATATATAATTATAATTTACTTATTTAAGTAATATTAAATTAATATTACTCTTTTTATTTATTATTTTCTCAATTTTTCTTGTATAGATACGCCTGGATAAGTTTCTTTTGATTTTCTTATTTAATTATATATTTGTATATAATTTACAATCATATTTTAATTTTTTCATACAAATCTTTTTATATTACCTTTATCTAATAATCTTATCCCTAATATATTTTCTCCTGCTGATAAATCACATATAAGTAAATTTAAATCTATATTATGTGAAATTAAAATTGTATATATACAAATATTCTCTTTATAATCTTCATTTATATCATCTATTGATTTAAATTCTATATTCTTTATACTCACCTCCATATCTAATAAAATTTCATCTATCTCCTTTATTGCATTAATTTTATTGTTATATCTTACTTCAAATTTTATTTTTTCTTGTCTTATAATAAACTTATTTTGAAATGTCTTTAAAAATATTAATGCTATAAGTATTGCAAATGTACTTAATATACTTATAGTATATAATCCCATTCCAATAGCTAATCCAACACAAGCAACTGCCCATATAGAAGCTGCAGTTGTAAGGCCTTTAACAGACCCATTATTTCTTATAATAGTTCCAGCACCTAAAAATCCTACTCCTGATATTACTTGAGCACTTAATCTACCTAAGTCAACCTTTAATATTCCCATAAGCTCAGGATTCGTTTCTATTTGTTTCATTATTAAGTCTATAGTTTGTATTTCAATCAAAGCAGCTACAGTTGAACCAATGCATACTAATATATGTGTCCTAAAACCAGCTGGCCTATTTTTGTATTCTCTATCATATCCAACTATCCCGCCAATAATTATTGATAATAACAGTCTAATAATTATATTTTTAATATCCATAATAATTTTCCTCAATTTATTATATTTTTTAATCTAATTTTTTCTTTCATATTATTAGTATTTTTAAATTCTTATGCTAATTACTAAATATTTAACAATCTAAAGCTTAATATCTTAGTATATTTTTCATTTTTTCTTCAATAGATTAAATATTTTTGAAAATACAAATTCATAAAAAAATTTGATTTAAGTTACATTAATCTGATTTTAAGTATTATATAATTCAAGTATAGATTAAATCTAAAAAATATTTGAGGTGATAACTATGGAAAAAGAACTTATGGGAAGAGAAAAAATTAATTTATTTAAGGAAAAAACAGAATCAAAAAGTATAGTTGCTAAAAATGATAATTTTATGTCTGTATTTCTTAATTTAAAAGCTGGTGAAGGGGTACCAAATCACTCTCATGAAAAAATGGCTCAATTAGTTGTGCTTGAAGGTAAAGTAAGAATACATTTTGAAGATGGCCAAGAATTTGAATTATCAAAAGGAGAACTTCTTTCATTTAATTCAAAAGTAACTCATAATGTAGTTGCATTAGAAGAATCAAAAGCATTAGTAACAGTTGGTCTTTAATTTATAATAAAAAAACTTAGAGATATTATCTCTAAGTTTTTTTATTATAAATAATTATATTTGTTTAACTTTTAAGATTTTATTGCATATTATCAGTTCCCCAATTACATAATGCTGAAATAATTGGAGCTAGAGAGCGTCCTTTACTTGAAATACGATATTCTACTTTAGGTGGAATTTGATCATATTGTTTACGAGTAATGATATTATCTTGTTCTAACTGCTTAAGCCCAAGTGATAACATTTTATGTGTTACTCCATTTAGGCTGCGTTTTAATTCGCTATATCTCATAACTTCATTCCTTAATAACCAATATATAATTAATATTTTCCACTTATTACTTATAATTGATAAAGTATATTCTACTGGATTCATATCAACCTCAGTTGCCATTTTTTTCTACACTCTCCTTTTTGATAGTTTCACACAAAAAAGTGCATACTATACATTATAAATTATTAATATTATACTTTAGATATAATAATTTTACAAAAGATATTAAGAGGAGGAACTTTAATAATGGAATACTTAGAAAGATATTTTAGATTATTTGATGAAACAAGAACTAGCGAAGAAGCAAAAGAAGAATTAATGAGTCTTTTCACTGATGACGTTGTATTTGTTTTAAATGGTTATACACAATCAAGAAAAGATAAATTCAGAGCATTTGTAACTTCAGTTTATGAAAATCTAATAGATTTAAAACATATGTATGAAGGCTGGAAGCTTAACGAAGAAACAGGTAGATATGAAACTAACTGGGCAATATGCGGTAAAAGAAAAGATCAAACTGTTTATACTCAAACTGGAGTAAATATAGTTGAATTAGATGAAAATGGTAGAATCAAATATATTGAAAATGTACCTAACGATTCTAACATGTTCAGTGATTACAAAAACTAATATATAAAAAATTATACTAAATATTCTATACCAAGAAAAAGCTAAGGTATTTATACCTTAGCTTTTTTATAATAAAGCTTTTTAAACAAATAAAAAAACTTACAAGTTAACTTGTAAGTTTATAAAATGGAGCGGGTGAAGGGAATCGAACCCTCGTGGCTAGCTTGGAAGGCTAGAGCTTTACCATTAAGCAACACCCGCATATTTGGAGCGGAAGACGGGACTCGAACCCGCAACATCCACCTTGGCAAGGTGGCGCTCTACCATTGAGCCACTTCCGCATATGCTTTTTATTTATTTTAATAATTTTAATTTAATTAATGGTGCAGATGAAGGGAGTCGAACCCCCACGCCGTAGGCGCTAGATCCTAAGTCTAGTGCGTCTGCCAATTCCGCCACATCTGCACGTTATTTAATTAAATTGGTGGCTCGCCCGGGAATCGAACCCGGGACACCATGATTAAAAGTCATGTGCTCTACCGACTGAGCTAGCGAACCATAAATGGCAGGGATAGCAGGATTTGAACCTACGAATACCACAGTCAAAGTGTGGTGCCTTACCACTTGGCGATATCCCTATATGGGGTGAGCGATGGGACTCGAACCCACGACAACCAGAACCACAATCTGGCGCTCTACCAACTGAACTACGCTCACCACATGGTGCGTCTTGAGAGATTCGAACTCCCGGCCCACGCCTTAGAAGGGCGTTGCTCTATCCAGCTGAGCTAAAGACGCGTTTCAGAACGTTTATTATTTTAAAACATTCAGTTTGTTTTGTCAAGAACTTTTTTTCAAAAGTTTTAAACATTGGAGCGGGTGAAGGGAATCGAACCCTCGTGGCTAGCTTGGAAGGCTAGAGCTTTACCATTAAGCAACACCCGCATATTACTTGTTACACCTTACTAATTAGTAGGTTTAACAGCAACCTGCCTTTTTAATTATACAGGGTTTTGTTTTTTTGTCAAGCTTTATTTTGACAAATTTCTTACTGGTCGGGGTGACAGGTCTCGAACCTGCGACCTCATGGTCCCAAACCATGCGCGCTACCATCTGCGCCACACCCCGAAAAGTCATGTATCACTTTTGAGATCTCTTCGCTCACCGCTTTATCTCTCAGCGACAATGACTATTCTACATGATGGTGATTAATTCGTCAACACTTTTTTTAAAAAATATATTATAAAATTCAATACTTTTTAATTTTATAACAGACTATATATTTGATAAACAAATTATCAATGTATAATAGTTTTTATTAATAATTTAACATGCATTTTTCTATTCTATTGATTCTAGATATGCATACGGCTCTTTTCCATCATTAATTTCTATAAACCCAATATGTCTTCCTTTTGTTCCTCTTGGCAACGAAGCGCTACCTGGATTCATAAGTATTATTCCATTCTCTTCTATAATTAATTCTTGATGTGTATGTCCAAATAAAGCTATATTAACTCCAAGTTCTTCTGCTCTATAATATAATTTGTGCAATCCATATTTAACATTATATGCATGCCCATGCGTTGCTAATATTTTAACTGAATTTAATTCTATTATTCTTTCTAATGGATATTCATTAGAGTAATCACAATTTCCTGCAACTGCATATGCCTCTCCTAAAAATCCATCTGAAAGTTCTTTAAAATCATCTACATTATCTCCAAGGTGTATAAGTACATCCGCATCCTTAATTTTTTCTTTAACCTCTTCTATATATCTACTAATTCTATGTGTATCACTCACTACAGCTACTAACATAGTATATACTCATCTCCCCTATAATAATTGATATATTTTTTCTTTCAATTCTTTTAATGCTTCTCCTCTATGACTAACACTATTTTTTTCTTCTTTTGAAGCTTCTCCAAATGTTTTATTTAATTTTTCATTATAGAATAATGGATCATAACCAAATCCACCTTCTCCATTTAATTTATCTATTATAATTCCTTTAACCTCTCCTCTTATATCTAATGATTTTCCTTTATAATTTATAAGAGTTACGTGACAAATAAATTTAGCTCCTCTTTTTTCAGCAGGAACTCCTTGTAGATTCTTTAATAATTTTTCATTATTCTTAGTATCATTTCCATGTTCTCCTGCATATCTAGCTGAATATACTCCTGGCTCACCATTTAAATAGTCAACTTCTAGTCCTGAGTCATCTGCCATAACAATAAAATCAGTATCGCCTCTATTTATTAAGTACTCTCTTATTTCTCTTGCCTTTTTATTTGCATTTTCCTTAAAAGTTACTCCATCTTCAATCACTTCAATATTTATATTTTCATCATTTAAAGATTTAACTTCTAAATCTATATTTCTTAAAATATATTTTATTTCTTCAATCTTTTTCTTATTATTACTTGCTAATATCAACTTTTTCATCTATCTTCCTCCTGTTCCTATCCATAATGCATCCATCTTTAAAGCATTTTTTTGAATTGCTATCATTTGTTTTAATCCTTTTTCACCTAAGTCTAATAATTTATTTAGTTCTTCTCTTGTCATTGGAGATTTTTCACCTGTTCCTTGAACTTCAACAAATTCTCCATCTTCCGTGCCTACTATATTCATATCAACCTTTGCATTAGAATCTTCTTCATAACATAAGTCTATTATTTTATTATCATCTACTATACCTACACTTATTGCTGCAACAAAATTCCTTATTGGATATATCTTAAATGGTCTTTCTTTATGAAGCTTATTAACAGCATCAACCATAGCTATAAATGCACCTGTTATTGATGTAGTTCTAGTTCCTCCATCAGCTTGAATAACATCACAATCTACCCATAATGTTTTTTCGCCTAATGCTTTTAAATCAACAACAGATCTTAATGCTCTTCCTATTAATCTTTGAATCTCCATTGTTCTTCCATCAACTTTTAATCTAGTTACATCTCTAATTTTTCTAGTATCTGTTGCTCTAGGTAACATATTATATTCTGCTGTTATCCAGCCTTCTCCACTACCTTTTAAAAATTGTGGTACTTTATCTTCTATTGATACATTACAAAGTACTTTTGTATCTCCTACTTCTATATAAACAGATCCTTCAGCATACTTTGTAAAATTCCTAGTTACTTTAGTTTGTCTAACTTGATCATTTTTCCTTCCATCGCCTCTCATCTAAGCTACCTCCTTTTTATAGAATTTCTTAATTTTTATATACTAATTTTATATTTTTGCACTATTTTAAAAAATTACTCATATTAATTATTATAAGAATTTAATATGAGGTGAAACATTTTGAAATATATAGGGCCATTTTTTCGAATGAATAGCTTATCACAATATGAAGTATGTGGTCAGCTTTTTCATCTATCAAAAGAAGCCATTAAAATACTTATTTTAAACTCTAAATGTGGGTGTACCTTATCTTCAAGAAATTCCAAGAAAAACCCATCTACAAAAGATATTAGCATACTAAGTAAATTTTCTCCAGTATTATGCTTGTATAAAAAATCATCACCAGCATTTATGCATAATAAGGTTTCTCACGGCTTTGATTCTTCTTCTTTCAAAAGGGAAATCAATCCTACAACTAATGCTTTAATGACTATGTCTTTACTAGAGCTTAGTGATTATTATTCTTATATTGATAAAAAATCTGATAAAGATTCATTAAAAAGCGCTTATAAATATCTTGCTCGTGAACAACTTGATTTTTATTATGAAAATCTTCGTAATTCTGAAGGTATATTTATTTCTAAAAAAAGCTTATTTGAAAATGAATCTAAAAATAGTAATTTAATTGAAAAAGATAGGAAATTTTCATTTAGTGATCAAGCATTTATGATGAATGCTTATTATTTATATTCTCTTCATGAAGATAATAATGAAATTAAAGAAGAATATGAAGAGTTTTCAACGCAAATACTTCAGATGTTTTTAGATTATAAAGAGGCATTATATAATTTATCTTTTGAAGAAGGAGTTAAAACATTATTAGCCTTTAATATATTTTATAGTTACTCTAATAATACCGAAGTAATAAGTCTTATAATGGACTTAACTGACTTTTTAGTTAATAAGTTCGATGAAAAAGATTATTATGTAAATTCTTTAGATTTATGTAGCCTTTTTGCTATAACTTTAATATATTCATATGAACATACTAATTTATCTAATGTTAAAGAAAAATATACTGAGGTAATTAATAAATTATTATCTCTATATGATGAAGATAATAATATAATTCAAAAGCTTACTGATAAAAAGGAAATCAAATATACATCATTTGATCTTTGCTTTTATTTAATTGCAATCATATTATTTTCAAATAAATCAGATTCAGTTAGAAAATATACTCCAATGATATCTAAAATATATAAGAAATATTTCTTAAATTCAGATTTAATTACAAGCTGGCCTGACGCCCCTGATTTAGATAATATGGAGCGTTATAAGCATTTTAGTATGCTATCAAAGGACATGATAGATGAAACATTTTTTAGAATGCCAAACTTACCTACGTTAGATAATACAGGATTATCACCAATATTTATAAAGAATATAACTTATTCAAGAAAAAAAGATATGTTTACAAGTTCATCTAGTAAATCATTTGATAGTTATAAAAATATGTTTATATTCTTCATGTTTATACATGTATTTAAAGATACATTCTTTAATGAATTAGAACTTAAAGAACCAAATTTTGAATTTAGAAGTTCTAATACAGATGAAAATATAAACAATACAACTTCTGATGATGATACTATTGATGCTAATAAAGAAACTAGCCAACAAGTTAGTGATACTGAAATTTCTACAGAAGAACCTAAAAGAGACATAAATACTAGTTCTGAAACAAAAATAGAAGAACCTAATATTTCTGATTCTTCTGATATACAAGATAAAAATAACTAACTTTTTATTAAAATAAGGTTGTATAAATGACAACCTTATTTTAATGTTCTAAAATTTATATTTCCATACCAATCAAATTCTATATTTTTTATATGCTTAGATATTGCAATATTTTGCTTTTCAAATAATAGTGGAAGTATACTGTAATCATTAAAAAGCTTGTTTTCTAATTCATCAAAATTACTTTTTGTTGAATTAATTATACTTTCATAAGTATTTAATTCACTTTCAGTATAATAATCTTTTAAATCTGAATAAAACTGCTCTTTATCATTTGAATTTGCAATTTTATCTATTATTAAAACATCATATCTTTTTCTTAGTTCTACATTTTCAAATTCTTCTTCTGTTACAAGACTATATCTAATAGAACTTTCTGTATTATCACTAAACCAATCTTGAATATGTTTTAATATTGCTCTATTTTCATTATTATCTTTTGCTAGAATAGTAATAACTTCTGGAATTTTATCTTCTTTTTGAGTAGTCATAACTTTTCTTGATTGAAGCTTATTAAAATTCTCTTTATCCTCTCTAAAATAACTATTTTCAGCAATCTCTAAATAATTACTATTTTCTTCTTCATAAGATACCATTGATAAATTTATATTGAAATACAATGTCTTTCTTGTTGATAATGGCAAACTTTCTTGCTCTGAATTTAATAAAACATATTTTGCATTATCAGATTCAAATGTTTTAAGCCTACCTTCAGATTGTAATCTATTTAACTGAGTATTAGGTGGATTAACAACTATATCTCTTTCACCCATTTCAAAGGCAGCCATTGACAATTCTTCGTTAAAATCTTCAAACAATTTTATAGATTCTAGTGATTTATCATTATTATTTTTCTTAAGTTCAACTTCACCATTATTTATATTGCTTATATAATATTCACCAGAATAAATTATCGTTTTATAATTGCTTTCTATATCATCCCACATCATTAAATATTTTCTGATTCTATACTGTACTTTTGTTAATTCTTCTAAGAATGCATCATTTTTTCTATTTAAACGAATAGTTAGTACATTATCATTTGAATTTATGGCCACTCCACTTTCAAAACTTATATTTCCTTTCCTAAACTCTCTTGCTCCATATACATCTAAAAAAGGTTCTATATTTTTATCCTCTTCTTCTTTTAATATTTCCTTAAAAAATTCCACTACATCTTCTGCTGTAACTTTATCTCCATTACTCCAATAAACATCATCTCTTATTTTAAATTGATATTCTATCCCATCTTCTTTTACACTAAATTCATATGCTAAAGATGGTACTATATCACCTTTATTATCTTTTTCTATAAGCCCTATACTTGTAGCACAAATTATATCCTTCTCCCTTGTTGTTAGTTTGCTTACGTCTTTTAATTCATTAGGTATAGTATTAACTGCATATAGAAGTGATTCTGTAACTTCTGTATTTTCCACTTTTTCTATATCAATGAAACTTAGAGCAAATATCATTAATAATGCTATAAAAATACTTGGCATTATAAATTTTTTCACAACCATACTCCCCACCTTTTAATTAACTTATCATAATTATTGTCAATGACCATTTATTATAAACAATTTATTTAATATTTTTTATACTTTAGATAATTTTAAAGATATTATGCTATAATTAATCTATATTTTGAGGAGGTGTTATCATGAATTTTTTAGTTGTTGCCGCATTAATCATAGGAATATTTTTTATGCTAACTTTTATGTTTATTGGCATCTGGCTTTTCGTTATAGCATTAAAAACTTATAATAAATTCTGTTATAATAATTATATTCTTGAAAAAATAAATGAAAATCTAAGTAATCTTAATTTAGATAAAGAAGAATATTCTTACGAAGACTTTTTAAATGATACTGCTCAAGATGAGTTTGATGTTTCTGATTTAAGTAATGTTAAAGATTTTGGAAAAAGAAATAATAAATAAAAAAAGACTTCTATGATTATCATAGAAGTCTTTTTTATTTATATCTTATTATCTTACAGTGCCAAAGATAAAGAATATTAATGCAACTACTATAGCTAAACTAATAGACGTATGAAAGAACTTTTTTCTTCCATATTCATTAAGCCAAAATCTTAAAGCCCATAAAATCATAGTAATTGCTACACTAATTTGAACTGCTAAATAAGAGTTAAATATATCACTTATATAAATGAATTGATAAGAAGTTATAAAAGTACAAATTATAACTATCCCAGATATTATACTAGAGGCAATACTTAAAACATTTATTATTTTTTTCAAACTGCCTAACCTCCTATCATCTGTTCAAATTCATCTTCTGTAATTACCCTAACTCCTAATTCTTGTGCCTTAGTAAGCTTTGAACCTGCTTCTTCTCCTGCTATAACGTAATCTGTTTTCTTACTTACACTTCCTGAAACTTTAGCACCAAGCATTTCTAATTTATCTTTTATTTGTTTTCTTGAGTATTTTTTCATAGTTCCAGTAACAACTACAGTTTTATTTTCAAATACACTCTCTATTATTTCTTTTTCTTCAAATACTGGATTAACTCCAAGTTCTAAAAGTTCATCTATTGTTTCTATTACTTTTTCTTCATTAAAGAAATCAATAATACATTCAGCAACTATATCTCCTACATCAGATATTTGAATTAATTCTTCAAATGTAGCCTTTTTTAAGTTTTCAATAGATTTAAATCTATTTACTATATCTTTAGCTGTTTTAGCTCCTACATTTTTAATTCCTAATGCATAAATAAATGATTCAAGTTTACAGTTCTTACTGTTTTCTATCGCATCTAATAAGTTTTGAGCTTTTTTAGGTCCAAACTTTTCTAGCTTAACTAGATCATCTTTATCTAATTTATATAAATCTCCGATTGATTTTATATTTAATCTTTCAAATAATTGTTCTGCTGTTCTTTCAGAAAAACCTGCAATATTCATAGCTTCTCTTGAGCCATAATGCACTATCGTCTTAACAAGTTGTGGCTTACATGAAAGAGTATTATCACAGAATATATGTGCTCCCTCTTCTACTAAATGACTACCGCAAGCTGGACATATAGTTGGAGGTACTATTTCCTTTGCACCTTCTAAGCTTTCTGATACAACTCCCATAATTTCAGGAATAACATCATTGCTTCTTCTTACAAATACTTCTGCTCCAAGCTTTATTCCTTTTCTTTTTATATCATCCATATTGTTTAAAGTAGCTCTTTTTACTGTAACTCCTGCAAGTTCTACTGGCTCTAGAATAGCTGTTGGAGATACTCTACCACTTCTTCCTACATTCCATTCAACATCTAAAAGCTTAGTTGTTGCTTCCTGCGCTTCAAACTTATATGCAATAGCCCATTTAGGTGATTTTACTGTGTATCCTAAAAGCTCTCTTGTTTTAATATCATCTATTGCAATTACAAGACCATCAATATCATAGTTTAAATCAAATCTTATATTATTAATATAGTCTATCTCTTTTTTAATATCTTCTATTGTATAGCATTCTTTTATGTAATCATCTACTGGGAATCCCATTTGCTTTATAAAATCCATCATCTCAGTATAAGTTTTAAAAGGTGTACCTTCCTTATATCCTATATCATAGAAAAATGCTGAAAGATTTCTTCTAGCTGTTTCACGTACATTTAAATTTCTAAGAGCACCTGCTGCACCATTTCTTAGATTTTTTAATGGCACATCTGCTTCTAAATTATACTTTTCAAAAGCTTCTGTAGTCATTATTGCTTCTCCATGAACTTCAAATACATCATGGCAATTAACTTTAAGAGGTATACTCTTTATAGTTTTGACTTGTGCAGTTACATCTTCTCCAATTGTTCCTGTGCCTCTAGTTGCACCA
Organism: Clostridium sp.; assembly: GCF_034179595.1. Classification (GTDB taxonomy): domain Bacteria; phylum Bacillota; class Clostridia; order Clostridiales; family Clostridiaceae; genus Clostridium. The sequence goes on along the minus strand of NZ_JAXFPT010000066.1, from coordinate 9,947 downwards.
ACTACAAGAACTCCATTTTCATCATATGTTAAATTTATTGTTAACCCATCAAATTTTTTAGTTACTATATATTTAATATCAGGTAGATTTTCTCCTCTTTCATTCATCTCTTTTACAAATTTAACATTCCTATTATGCCATTCAACTATTTCTTCGATACTTTGAGCTTTTCCTAAACTCCAAAGTCTACCTTTATGAGTATATTTTTTGAAACCTTCAAGGACCACATCACCAACTCTAGCTGTTGGTGAATATGGTAATACTTCATTAAGTTCCTTTTCTAAGGCCACAAGCTCATCATATTTTTTATCATAATCCTTATCAGTAATTGTTGGATTATCTAAAGCGTAATATTCATATGCATATTTATTTAATTCTTCTACAAGAGATTTCATCTTTTCTCTTTTATCCATAAACTTACACTTCCTCCTAGTATTATAATAGTTGTAATTTAGCCATTGATAATAACAATACTTTTACACCTTGCTTATCAAATGCTATTGTAAGCTTTTTATCATTTCCAGATGGCATAATTGATACAACTGTACCTTCTCCAAACTTATCATGTTTTACTTTTCTTCCAAGAGTAATCTCTTCTAAGTTCACACTATTTGAAGATGTATTTGATGTTTTATCTTGTGATAAAGGTCTATTTTGAATATTTGATCTCATAGAGCTTTTTAAACTATGTGGATTATTAAAACTTGATTTAGAAGGTGTAGCATACATTCCTTCTTTAGCTGATCCATTAGTACTTCTTTGATTTATATATTCTTTTAAATCATTTCTTATTTCTCCAATAAAATCTGATTGACTATAAGATACTGTTCTACCAAATACTCTTCTAACCTCAGATGAAGTCATATAAAGAGTTTCCTTTGCTCTTGTTATACCAACATAACAAAGTCTTCTTGCTTCTTCCATTTGATCTTCTTTATCTAAATCACTCATGCTTGGGAATAAACCATTTTCCATTCCAACCATAAATACATTAGGGAATTCTAGACCCTTAGCACTATGAATTGTCATTAATACTACGGCATTTTCTTGTTCTTTTTCTGGATCTTCAGTATCTTGAACTAATGATACCTTTTCTAAATATGCCATTAAACTTTTGTCTTCACTATTTTTTTCAAAATCAACAGCATCTGATACTAATTCTTGTAAGTTTTCTATTCTGCTTTTATCTTCTATTTCATTAGATTTTTTAAGTTCTTCTAGATATCCTGTTTCTTTTAATATAGTTTCAATAAGCATAGAAACTGGCATAGTTTCTGACATTATCATAAAGTTATCCATAAGCTCTGTAAATCTTTCAAGTGAAGAACAATTTCTTGCAGTTAAAGTTGGTATAGTTCTTACTTCTTGAAGTGCATCCCAAAGATTTAGTTCATATGAATCTGCAAACTCTTGAACCTTATTAACAGTTGCATCACCAATACTTCTCTTTGGAACGTTTATAATTCTTTTTATGCTTATATCATCTTGAGGATTTATAAGAACTTTAAGATAAGCTAACATATCCTTAATTTCTTTTCTATCGTAGAATTTCGTTCCTCCAACTATCTTATAAGCAATTCCTCTTCTTCTAAATGTCTCTTCAAATATACGTGACTGTGCATTTGTTCTGTAAAGAACAGCAAAATCTTTATTTTCATATTTATCTTTAGATTTTATTTCAAGTATTTGTCTAGCTACAAAATCAGCTTCTTCTTTATCTGAATATGCTCTATATATTTTTATTTTGCTACCTGATTCTTGCTCTGTTCTAAGTGCTTTATTCTTTCTTCTTGAATTGTTTACTATAACAACATTTGCCGCTTCTAATATATTACCCTTTGACCTGTAATTTTGTTCAAGCTTTATAACCTTACAATCTGGATAATCTTTTTCAAAATCAAGAATATTTGTTACATCTGCGCCTCTCCATGCATATATACATTGGTCATCATCACCAACAACACATATATTTTTATATTTTTTAGCTAAGAGCTTAACAAATTCATATTGAGCTCCATTTGTATCTTGATATTCATCTACCATTATATATTTAAACTTATTTTGATAAAATTCTAAAACATCAGGATGTGACTTAAATAATTCTACAGTTTTAAATATAAGATCATCAAAATCTAAAGCATTATTTTCTTTAAGTCTTTTTTGATACATTTGATAAACATCTGCAATTTTCTTTTCTCTAAAATGATGTTCAAATTCTCTCATATAGCTTTCAGGAGTTCTCATATTATCCTTAGCTCTTCCTATTTTACCCATAATCTCTTGAAGAGTAATATCTTTATCATTTATATTTAAAGCTTTCATACATTCTTTTAAAAGTGTTTTTTGATCTGATGTATCATATATAGTAAAACTTGATTTATAACCAAGTTTATCAATTTCTCTTCTAAGTATTCTTACACAAGTTGAATGGAATGTAGATATCCACATTTCATTTGCTTTTTCTCCAACAAGTGACTCAACTCTTTCTTTCATTTCTTTAGCAGCTTTATTTGTAAATGTTATTGCAAGGATACTCCAAGGCTTAATCTCTAAATCTTCTATCATATGAGCCATTCTATATGTTAAAACTCTTGTTTTACCTGATCCTGCACCTGCTAATATTAGGACTTGACCGTCTACAGTAATTGCACCTTCATACTGTTCCTTATTTAATAATGATTTTAAATCCAAATCATCATCCTCCCTTCCTAGTATTAGAATATTATATCATATATCATCTTCTTATTGTTGCCATAAAGTCTGATTATTAGTAAAATTGTGGCATAAATGAAAGTTAAGTAAAATAAAAAAGAGCTTATGATATAATAAGCTCTTTTTTATTAATATATCTTAATTATTTTTAAAGTGTAAAACATAAATATAATTCAAATATAGCCATTAAGATTAGATAAACACCGATTATAATAGGTGTAAATGCTAATGCTATTACTGGATAAAGAATTACTAATGCACTTAATATTATTACTAATATTGTATATATTGTTGATATATTAAATCCTGCTGTCTTGTAGTGGAACTCACCACATAATAATGATATACCTCTTATTAATCCCCATACTCCAAAGAATATAACAAATACTTCTGATGAGTATATTGGTGAAAACCAAAGAATTAAACCAAATAATATATCTACTATACCATTGAATATAAACATTCCCTTTCTATCAACTTTGAAAGCTTTTACTATTGATATAATTCCAGCAACTATCGCAAGTATTCCACAAATCATTGTTAAGTTAACTAATGATTGTATTGGATAAACAAAAAATAATATTCCTATAATAGCTAATAAAATACTTTGCACTACAAATAAAAACTTAACCATTTTTTCTACCTCCATTTTTATAAAATTCTCATAAGTAAATTATACAAATAAAGGTCTTTTTTATTTTAAATATTTTTATCATATTTTATTATATTTAATCATATTTATTCAAATTTCTTATTAAACTAAAAAATACAACATATTTTCTCTTATTTATTTTAAATAAATTTAAATATCTAATTTTTGCTAAATATTGCAATTTCTAAACTGTAAATTTTTTTACCCCAAATCTTAACATCATTTAGTACATACTAAATTCTTTAAAATATTTAACTCCAAAATCTACACAATCTCTTTGTTTAAATAATTTTATATTTGCATTTCCTATCTTATCTAAAGCAACATCATAATTTTCTTCAAAACCTTCTCCAACAAACATAAATAATTCTGTTTTAAACTCTATATCTTCATATTGTTTAAAAACTCTTTTGCCATTTTCTATAATTGGAGATATATTAGTTGCTATAGTATAATTTCCTGCTCTATATTCTGATAAATGGAAGGATGTATTAACATCATAATCAACACCAAGTAATAGTACCTTTCCATCTAATTCATAAAATCTAGCTAATGGAGAATTTTCTCCTAGTGAATATTCTAAACTATGATTTTCTGTAATAAAATCAGCATACTTTCCAAAAGCTGCAAATGATACAGTAGGATGATAACTTCTTTTAACACCTTTTATATTTCTAAAACATTCAACTACTTTCCCCATTCCAAGTGTTAGTGTTAAATCTGGATCAAAGGCAGGCATTTCTTTTCTTATATCTTCAAACCATTCATTAGGCACAATCGGATCACTCCAAAATACTGGATCTACACAATTGTTGCTATGAGTAGGCATAACTATTGTTCCATCTTCACCTACAGTTTCAATAAGTGCTTCTACAACTGTAACTTCTCCCCCACATACAAATCCAAGCTTACTTAATGAAGAATGTACCATTATACAATCTCCTTGTTTTATTCCAATTCTCTTTAATTCTTCTTTTAAATAACTTTTAGTTATTAATTCTTTAGTGTTATTTACTATGCTTTCTAAATCACTCATATACACTTCTCCTAAAATTTATTTTTTTGTATATAATACCATAATATATTATGTAGCATACAAAATCTCAACATAATTGCTTAACTAATTTTATAGTAATATAATTTTTTTATATATTACTTGAGAGGTGATTTTATTGGATTATATTAATATGCTAAAAAATTGTAATCTCTGTATAAGAAAATGCAATGTAAATAGATTAAATGGTGAGCTTGGTGCTTGTAATTCTTCAGATAAAATAAAAGCAGCTCGTGCAGAACTTCATATGTGGGAAGAACCTCCTATATCATTAGATACAGGTTCTGGAACAGTATTTTTTTCAAATTGTAATTTTAGATGTGTCTTTTGCCAAAATCATGAGATAAGTCAAGAGAACAAAGGTGCTTTTATAAGCATAGAAGAATTATCAAATATATTTTTAAGACTTCAAGATAAAGGGGCTAATAATATAAATTTAGTTACACCAACTCATTATGTTCCTCAAATAATTGAAGCATTAAAAATAGCTAAGAATAAAGGATTATCTATTCCTATTCTTTATAACACAAATGGATATGATTCTTTAGAAACAATTAAAGCATTAGATGGATACATAGATGTATATCTTCCTGACTTTAAATACTTTGATGATAAGTATGCCATAAAATATTCTAAAGCTCCTGGTTATAGAGATAATTTATTATTAATTTTAAAGGAAATGTATTCACAAGTAGGCCCTAATAAATTTGATGAGAAAGGTAGAATGACTAAAGGAATGATAATAAGACATCTTATGCTCCCTACTCTTTTATTTGATTCTAAAAAAGTCATCGATACTATATATAATATTTTTGGCGATAATGTATATATTAGTATAATGAATCAATATACTCCTATGTTTAATGCATTTGACTATAAAGAATTATCAAAACCACTGAACCCAAAGCTCTATGATAGTTTAATAAATTATGCAGCAGAAATAGGAATTAAAAATGCTTTTATACAAGAAAGTGGAAGTAACAGCACTGATTTTGTTCCTTCATTTAATCTTGAAGGAATATTAACATAAATGCCATATTTTAATTTTAAAAGTTTATTATAATGAAATTAAGGGTATTATAAATATATGCATTAGTTTGTATATATAAAAAATTTATTTAGAGGTGATTTATATGGAAAAAAAATTTACTTTAAAACCACTACCTTATGACTATGATGCTTTAGAACCAGTTATAGACAAAAAAACTGTAATGATACATCATGATAAGCATCAACAAACATATGTTGATAATTTAAATAAGGCATTAGATAAACATCCTGAGTTATTTAATATGTCTTTAGTTGATATTCTTAAAAATCTTGATGATATTCCTAAGGACATAGAACAAGCGGTTATTAATAATGCTGGCGGTGTATTTAATCATGAATTTTATTGGGATGGATTAACTGCAAGCAAAAATAAAATTCCTACTGGAGAATTAAAAAAAGCTATTGATAATAAATTTGGTTCATATGCAGATTTTCTTGTTAAATTAAAAGAAGCAGCTTTAGGACAATTTGGTTCTGGTTGGGCTTGGCTTGTATTAGATGAAAATAAGGAACTTGAAATAATGTCAACTCCAAATCAAAACAACCCAATTTCATTAGGTAAAACACCACTTCTAACAGTTGATGTTTGGGAACACGCTTATTATTTAAAATATCAAAATAAACGTGCTGATTACGTAATTAACTTATTCAATATTATTAATTGGGACGTAGTAAATGAAAGATTTGAAAAATCTATTAAATAATATATTTAAATAAAAAAGGAACTTTTTGGGTTCCTTTTTTTATTTAAATTATTGACTTGTTACTAATTACTAGGTTATAACGGAAAAGTTATACTTTATTTTTTCATTATATTGGATTAAAATTAAATATAAATGTGTAATATATAGACATAGATTAGAGGTTGTTTTTAATAACCCCATTTGGAATATAATTATAGGAGGAGTAATATTTATGTCAAATGATATGAATTCATCTAACTTCATAAGAAATATAATTATTGAAGACTTAGATAGCGGAAAGCATGATACCATAATAACTAGGTTCCCACCAGAACCAAACGGATATTTACATATAGGTCATGCTAAATCAATTCTTTTAAACTTCGGTCTTGGTGCTGAATTTAATGGAAGAACAAATTTAAGATTTGATGATACAAATCCAATTAAAGAAGATACTGAATATGTTGAATCAATTAAAGAAGATGTAAAGTGGCTTGGTTGCCAATGGGATGAACTTCACTTTGCGTCAAATTATTTTGATGAAATGTACAATAGAGCAGTTCTTTTAATAAAAAAAGGATTAGCATATGTTTGTGATTTAACTTCAGAAGAAATGAAAGAATTTAGAGGAAGCTTAACTGAACCAGGTAAAGAAAGTCCTTATAGAAATAGATCTGTTGAAGAAAATTTAGACCTTTTTGAAAGAATGAGAAAAGGTGAATTTAAAGACGGTGAAAAAGTTTTAAGAGCTAAGATAGATATGTCTTCTCCTAACATGAATATGAGAGATCCTATAATATATAGAATTGCTCATGCTACACATCACAATACAGGTGATAAATGGTGCATATATCCTATGTATGATTTTGCTCATCCACTTGAAGATGCAATAGAAGGCATTACTCACTCAATCTGTACTTTAGAGTTTGAAGATCACAGACCTCTATATGATTGGGTTGTTAGAGAATGTGAAATGGAAAGTGTTCCAAGACAAATAGAATTTGCAAGACTTAACATGACTAATACTGTTATGAGTAAGAGAAAGCTTAAACAATTAGTTGATGAAAAAGTAGTTGATGGATGGGATGATCCAAGAATGCCAACTATTTCAGGTCTTAGAAGAAGAGGATATACTCCAGAATCTATAAGAAACTTCTGCAGTGCTATTGGTGTTGCTAAAAATAATTCAGTAGTTGATTCACAAATGTTAGATTACTTCTTAAGAGAAGATCTTCAAACTAAAGCTCCTACTGCTATGGCTGTTATGAATCCACTTAAAGTAATCATAACAAACTATCCAGAAGGAAAAACTGAAATGTTACCAGTTTCTAATAATCCAAAGAACGAAGAACTTGGAAAAAGAGAAGTTCCTTTCTCAAGAGAAATCTATGTTGAAAGAGATGACTTCATGGAAGTTCCAATAAAGAAATACTTTAGATTATTCCCTGGTAATGAAGTTAGACTTATGGGAGCATACTTTATTAAATGTAATGATGTAATAAAAGATGCTGAAGGAAATGTTGTAGAACTTCATTGTACTTATGATCCTGAAACTAAGAGTGGTTCTGGATTTACAGGAAGAAAAGTTAAGGGAACAATTCACTGGGTTGATGCAAAACATGCTGTACCTGCTGAATTTAGATTATATGAACCTTTAGTATTAGATACTGAAGGCGGAAACGTTGATAAAAACTTCTTAGAACAAATTAATCCAAATTCAATGCAAGTTCTTAATGGATTTGTAGAACCAATTGCGATTAATGGAGCTAAGCCATTAGACAAATTCCAAATGGTTAGAAACGGATTCTTCTCAGTTGATACTCATACTAAAGATGGTAAGTTAATATTTAATAGAATAGTTCCTCTTAAGAGCTCATTTAAATTAAAATAAGAGAAAGGCATTTGCCTTTCTCTTATTTTTTAATTGTCTATAGTACTTCTATCTTCATAAAAGCCACCATCTTCATCTAAGTCATTTAACATATTACATTCACAATCAACATCCCAATAATCTACTTGAATGTTATTCATCATTTTTCTTAAGTCCTCTAAATGTTGTTTATTTTTATTATCGTTCATTTTATCGATTCACCTCTTAATGTTATATCTAACATTATTTTGTGTTATATATACGATTTAATACATAAAATTATCATATATCTAAGTTTTACAAAAAAAGGAGTGTTACTAACACTCCTTTTTGCTTATTAAAAATAAATATAGATTATATAACATTAATTGCAATCGTTTACTTTGAGATTAAAAATTAAAAATCTTATAAAATATATATTTATTCTTAAATTTAATACATCTTTTTATTTTAGTTATTCATAAATTTTGAAGGTTCAATATCTCCATTCTCATTTATTTCTTGTTTAATAGTGATCTTACCTTCTCTTCTTGCAGTAATTGTATTAACAATTCTCTTCATCATGCTATCATTAAGCTTGTATTTCATTCTATAAACAATATAAGCAATAATCATACAGATAGCTGGAACAATACACATAAGAGAACTAATAAATGCAACTGTTGTAAATGATTGTTTTTGTCCAGGAACATATTGTGTACCATTAAGTACAACACCAATACCAAGTGCTGTTAATGCAGCTGTAACTTTAACAATTAATGTTTGAAGTGAGAATACTACCCCTTCATTTCTTACACCAATTTTATATTCACCATAATCAACAACATCAGCTAAGAAAACAGTAGCACATCCAAGTTCAAGTCCTGTTCCAAGTTTTACGATTATACCAGAAATAGAAGTAAGAATAACATTTTGTGGTGCAAAAATACCTACAAATAATAACATAATTAAACCAAACGCTGGCATTATACAAGCAAGTAAAAATGATGTTTTTCTTGAAAGTAACTTTGTAACCTTAGGAAATACTATAAGTCCAACTACTTCTGCAACTGAAGCACTAATCATAAATGATGACATTATTTCTGCATTACCACATACATATGAGAAATAATACATAGCTACTCCCATAATACATTGAATACCAATATTATAAAGGAAAATTAAACATACAGCCCAACGAAGTTGATCATTTTTTCCTATAATTTTAAAAATATCTTTGAATTTAACTTTTTCTTCAGGTACTGAATCGTCTCTCTTCTTTGGAAGATTAATTACAGTAATACCAATTGTAATTATAAATACTGCTGCTATAATAAGTGCAAATCTATGATAACCTAGTTGGTTTGTTGTTCCTCCACCAAGTTTTCTTATAATTTGAACACCAAATCCTGCTATTATAAGGGATTGTCCAATACTTGCAAAAATTCTAGGAAGAACGGAAACCTTTTCTCTTTCTTCAGGATTAGATGTAAGGTTAGGAATTATTGACCAGTAAGGCACATCCATAAGTGTATATGTCATACCCCAAAGAATATAAACTACTGTTGCAAATACACAAAGACCAACACCACTAAGATGAAAATCTGTAAATAATATAATAAAATTAACTGAGTTTACAAGAGTACCAATTACAAGCCATGGAATAAATTTACCCCATCTTGTTCTTGTATTATCAACAACCATTCCCATAAATAAATCATTAAATGCATCCCATATCTTTGCTACAAAGAACATTATACCAATAAATGCTGGATTTACTTTAAGAATATCAGTAAAATAAATCATTGAAAATGTAGCAATCATACCATAAATCATATCTTTACCTAATGCACCAAAGGCAAAAGTATATTTTATTCTTGCCGGTATTTTACCATCTAGTCTACATTCTGTATTTGATTGTTTCATATAAAAATCCTCCTTAATTAT
>NZ_JAXFPT010000062.1:0-6722 GCF_034179595.1 Clostridium sp. | reverse complement strand
ACTTGTTTATCTAATGCTTCCATTATTTCTTGAATTGGAGTGTTATAATCCCATGCATGACATATATATAAATCTACATAATCAACTCCAAGATTATCTAAACTTTTATTTAAATTATTTTCAATATGCTCTTCTGCACTTACATTATCCTCAATATCTTCTTTTGTTCTTGGTAAAAATTTTGTAGCTATTATAACATCTTCACGCTTAACTAATTTCTTTAAAGCACGTCCAAGATATTGTTCACTTGTTCCATTTCCATATGCAATAGCTGTATCAAAAAAGTTTATTCCACTTTCAAGAGCCTTCTTTATAATCTCTGTAGATTTCTCCTCATCTAAAGTCCATGAATGTATTCCTTGTTTTGCTTCTCCAAAACCCATACACCCAAGACAAATTCTTGATACTATTAAATCTGAATTACCTAATCTTATATAATCCATAATACCCCCAAATTTTATTATAATTACAATTTATTCCATAACATAAATTATATTATTACACAATAAATTTTAAAATCCTTCTTTATAAAAATAATAGTAAGTTATTTAATACTCTAAAAATTATTTTTATAAAACAAAAGAGTGTCATTAAAAATGACACTCTTTTATATTTGAAATATAACCTTTATTTCCTTAATTCTTTATACATTTGAATCATTTCTTCTGCTAAAAGCTTTATAGTTTCAGTAGACATTATTTGATCTTCTGCATGCATTATTATTAATGAAAATTCAACCTTTTCACCATTTGCTTCTTTTTGTATTAATGATGAATGTGCATGATGTCCCTTTAAAAGAAATTCTGTTGATTCGTTTAATCTAGATTCAGCTTCATCATAATTCCCTTCTCTAGCAAGTTTTAAAGATTCCATCACTAATGATTTTGCCATACCTACATTACTAATTATTTCAAATGCTATTAATTCTATTTCTCCCATTATATCCTCCTAGTTAATTCAGACTAAACTAACATTTCTTCTTTCATTCCATCTATATTTGATTTTGCATTTAATTCTTCCTCTTCTGCTTTAACCGCAGCTTTATTTGCAGCTATTACAAATGGTGCATATACTAATACACTTGCTGCAAGACATATAATACCCATAACTAAGCCCATTATATTTCCACCTGTTCCTAAGAATGGCATTAATGGTCCTGGTGTTGTCCAAGGAACTGAAATTGCTACCGGTGGCATAATCTTGAGAACCATAATTGCGGTATAACCAATCATTATATTTACAAGTGGTGAAAGTACAAATGGAATTATATAAATAGGATTTAAAACTATTGGAAGTCCAAATATAACCATTTCGTTTATATTGAATAATCCTGGAGCTAAAGAAAGTTTAGCTATACTCTTTGACTCTTTTGTTTTACAGAATATTAGCATCGCAATAATTAATCCTAATGTACATCCAGATCCACCATACTCTGAAAAAGCAGTAGCTAATCCGCTGTATGTTACTGGGAAAGGAGATCCCCATGTAGTACCAGCATCAGCAAAGTGTAAAAGATTTGCATTACTTGCTTCTGAGAACATAGTATCTCTTATTGCTGCTATAGTGTTTGGTCCATGTATACCCATAACCCAAAGTAATTGAGCTAATGCAGATAATATAAGAACTGAGAATATACTTTGACTCATCTTAGTTAATGGTGTTTGAATTACGTTATAAACTAATTCATGTAATCCACCAGGTGCAAATATTTTAACTACATAATTTATTGCTGAGAATAATACAGTTGTAATAATAATTGGTAATAGTTGTTTAAAGGATCTTGCAACTGCTGGTGGTACTTGATCTGGCATCTTAATTTCTAATTTATCGCAATTTGATAATCTAGACATTAATTCACCAACCAATAAAGCTACCAATATCGCAACGAACAATCCTTGCGCCCCAGCATATTGAGTTGTAATGTAATTTACACCTTCATTATTAAAATATTCAGGATAAACAATAAAATAAACAGAAATCGCTGTTAAACCTGTTAATAAATCATCGCCTTTTAATGCTTTAGCTAGATTTCTAGCTATTAAAAATACAATAAGTATAGAAAATATATCTGCTGAACCTTTTATAACTGGAGAAAATACCGCTTGATATTTAGTTATGCCAGGACATATTTTATCAAATTGTAATATCTTAAACATAAACCCATCTGGAGATAAGAAAACATTATTAAGTAATACCATTAAAGAACCCGCCATTGTTAGTGGGAATGATAATATAAATGCATCTCTTATCGCACAAACATGTCTTTGTGAATTTAATCTACTAGCTATCGGCACTAATACCTTTTCGATTTGAGATTGAAATTTTTCCATCATACTCATAATCTGTATTATCTCCTTTTTACTTTATTTTTGCTAAGGTACTCTTTAATATTGACTTTCCATCCATTATTCCATAAGATCTCATATCAATTACTTCAACAGGTATTCTACCATTTGCAAGTTTTTCTACTAAAGACTTTTGGAAACGTACTTGTGGTCCTAATAATACTATATCTACTTCATTAATTTTGCTTGAACACTCTGCTACTGGTAATGCATTTATATCTACTTCTACATTAAATTCTTTAGCTGCATCTTTCATTTTATTAACAAGTAAGCTTGTTGACATTCCTGCTGAACATACTAATAATATTTTTTTCATAATAAACCCCACCCTTTTATATTTTTTTATTTTTATATTATTTATAGATTTCTACCATTACTATCTATAACATCTTTGTACCAATAGAAACTTTTTTTCTTTATTCTTCTTAAATCTTTTTCATCATGCTCATCTCTATCTACATATACAAAACCATAACGTTTTTGATATCCATTTAGCCAACTTAATAAGTCTGTAAATGACCATGTACAATATCCTAGAAGCTCAACACCATCTGTTATTGCTTCTTTACATGCTAAAACATGCTCTTTTAAGTATTTAATTCTATAATCATCATTTACGATTTCGCCATTTTCTAATTTATCAAATTCTCCAAGGCCATTTTCTGTAATTAATATTGGTAATCCGTATCTACTTGTTAATCTTCTTAATCCAATTCTTAATCCAGTAGCATCTATTGCCCAGTCCCAATTTGTTGTTTCTAAATATTCATTTTTCACATTTTTATAAACACCTGGTACGCCACTTTCTTTAGAACTTCCCTTTTTACCACTTGTATTCATTTCACTTGACATTCCTACACCATCTAAAGGATTCATTCCTACAGTTGATGTTTGATAATAGTTTATACCTATAAAATCAGGCTTTCCTCTTCCTAATAATTCAAGATCACCATCTTCAATTACTGGTGCTATACCTAACTTTTCATAATATTTTAATGCAAATGATGGATATGTTCCCTTACAATAAACATCAAGCCACCAGTTACAGTTTAATTCTTCTGCATTTTCTGCTGATAAAACATCTTGTGGATTACAGCTATTTGAATATATAGGTGAAAAAGCAAAGCTTGGACCAATCATTCCGTTTGGTACATAAGTTCTGAAAGATTCAATGACCTTTGCATTTGCTAAGTTTGCAATATGATTTGCTTGTAACATTCTCTTTTGATCTTTAACACCTGGTGGATGTAATGCTGTTAAATAACCTAATGTTAAAAATACATTTTGTTCATTTAATGTAACCCAATATTTTACCTTGTCTCCAAATCTCTTGAAAAGAGTTATACAATACTCATTAAAATCATTTATTATTTCTCTTGATTCCCAACCACCATATAAGTCTTGAAGATATTGAGGTAAATCCCAATGATATAAAGTAATTATTGGTTTTATATTATTTTTTATAAGCTCGTCTATTAAATTTTCATAAAACCTTAATCCTTCTTCATTTACTTCTCCTCTTCCATTTGGATATATACGAGTCCAAGCAATTGAAAATCTGTAGGCTTTAAGTCCCATTTCTGCCATTAAAGCTACATCTTCTTTATATCTGTTATAATGATCTACTGCTACATCCCCATTTGTATTTTCATAAGTTGTACCAGGCTTCTTTGTATATATATCCCATATACTTTCCCCTTTACCATCTTGATTCCAAGCACCTTCAACTTGATAAGCTGCCGATGCAGAACCCCATAAGAATTCTTCTCTGAATTCATCCAACTTGTTGTATATCATTTAATCAACCCCCTTGCAATTTAAGTATATGTTTCTTTGATAACATTTACAATATATTGAAGATCTAAAAAAATATGTTTTACTTTTGGTGAATTGGTACTAAAAAAAAACAAGCTGTTACATACATTATCAGCTTATTTTTTTATATAAAATTAAACAATTTATTTATTAAATTATAAGTAATATCACTCAATCACATATTGGTTATATAATTTCTTTCCTATTCTTTCTATCATATATAATACTGGTAATTGCGTAGTTATATCACTAAGGTTAATCTTAACTTGTTGCACATAATAAGGTATGTTTAAATCTGATAGCTTAGCAATAGTACAATTCTCACTATTTGTTATACTTGCAATGGAACATCCCTTTTCTTTAAATCCAACTACATTTTCTATAATTGTTTGTGTTTCTCCTGATACTGATAAAGCTATAACTAATGACTCGCCATGTGCTTCAAAATGCTTAGGGTAAAATGGATCATCAATATGGAATGAAAACTTCCCAATTGATGAAAAATGTCTAGCTGCATATTTACATAGTATGCCTGAAGACCCTATTCCAACAAATATTATATTATTTGCATTCTTAACCATATTGCATAATTTATCTAACTTCTTATCCAGATCACTATTTTCTATATTTTTAAGAAAGTTTATTATTTCTGAAGTATCATCACTAACTTTCTTAGTACTATTTTCTTCAATATACATCTTTAGCTTAACTTTAAATTCAGAGAATCCTTCACAATTTAACTTTTTACAAAACCTCAAAATAGTAGTTGTAGAAACATGTGCTTCACTTGCTAATTCTCTTATTCTCATATATATAACTTTTTTACTATTTTTCATTATATATTCATATAACAATAACTCTAAGCTATTTAAGCTCTGTATAACTTCATAATTAAACATCCATTACACCTTCATCTCATACTAATTTTTATTTGCGTTAATTATTGCACCTAATATATTAGAATCATTATTATATTTACATCTATCAATCTTAGTTGTAATAAAATCTGAATATAAATATTCTACACAATTTTCTTTATATTGCTTTTTTAGTTTATCAATAAACCAATCTTCCTCTGATATTCCTCCGCCTATGCATATAACTTCTGGATTATACATAACTGTAATAGCTACTAATTGAACTGTTATATTATTAATCCATTCATCTAATGCACTTATAGCTACTTCATCATTATTTAAATACTTATTACATACTTCATATCCATACTCAACTTTTTTATCTTCATCAACCTTACTGTTATATATCTCTATTAATCCAGTCATTGATGAATAATCACCCATTTTATCAATCTTTTTATCTTTGAAATTTATAAATGGGATATTATGAAATTCACCTGCATAAGCATCTTTTCCATATATAACACCATTTTCATCACATAAACAGCCTCCAGTACCTGTACCTAAAATTAAAAATGCAGAAGACTTACTTCCCTTTGCATTCCCAATTTCAAACTCACATAATCCTGCTGATTTAGCATCATTTATTGATGAAACCTTCTTATTAACTCTTCTTCTAATTTCATCATTTATATTTGTATGATACATAATTGCTACATTCTCTGCTGCATATGATTTAACATTTGAATCTTTATCAACAAGACCTGGCGCACTTACACCTATTGTATCTATAGAATCAAGTTCTTTTATATTTGCACATAGATAATCATAGAACTCATCTTTTGTATCAAATTTTATAGACTTAACTTTCCATTTCTCTTTAATGTTATATTCCTTATCAACTAATGCATATTTAATGAAAGTTCCCCCTATATCTATTCCCAAACTATACATTCCCATAAAATACCCCCATTAATATATTTTATATAAAAATTATATGCCTATTGTAAAATATTTACAATACATATTTTGTCTTAACTATACAAACACTATACATTTAAAGTGAATAACAAAGAAGTGTTTTTAAATATCCAACAGTATTTCTTATCTTGCCTTTTACACTTATCATCTTTTCATAAGCTAAATCTAAAATGTAGAGATTTCCATCAGCATCATTTAAAAGGGTGTTGGCGTCTTTATAATCTACAGACCACCCCAAAAGTTCCCTTGCTGTATCTAGAGTTTCTTTGTCATAATCAAAACTCTCTAAGTTTTTAGAATCAAAATCCTCATTAAAGTTTTGATTTGATTGAGTCTTAGTTAAGTCAGTTTTATTATATTTAGTTTTATTTATATTAGTCTTATTATGGCTTTGAAAAACAAAACTCTTAACCTTTGCTTTTAAATTATCTGATTTTTGATTTTCAAAATCATCATTATTTGAATTTCTATCATCTGAATTTTGATTTTCAAAACTATCTAAGTCGTATAAAAATATCTTGTTACATCTGCCAAGCCCTACTTTTTCTTCAAAGATTAAATTATGTTCTTTTAATTCATTCATAATCTTAACCATCTTTTGAGTTCCCTTAACTCCAAGTTTTTTCATAAGATCCTTTCTCTTTATTCTTACAAAAACATCTCCCTCTTCATTGACCCAATCATTTTCAATAGATAAAGATACCATATCAAGTAAAAGAGAATA
>NZ_JAXFPT010000046.1:0-6582 GCF_034179595.1 Clostridium sp. | reverse complement strand
TACTTGTTCATTGCTTCTTCTACAGCAACAGCTACAGCAACAGTAGCTCCTACCATTGGGTTGTTACCCATTCCGATAAGACCCATCATTTCAACGTGAGCTGGAACTGATGATGATCCTGCAAATTGTGCATCTGAGTGCATTCTTCCCATAGTATCAGTCATACCGTATGAAGCTGGACCTGCAGCCATGTTATCTGGGTGAAGAGTTCTTCCAGTACCACCACCTGATGCAACTGAGAAGTATTTCTTACCTTGTTCAACACATTCTTTCTTGTATGTTCCAGCAACTGGGTGTTGGAATCTAGTTGGGTTAGTTGAGTTACCAGTTATTGATACGTCAACTCCTTCGTGGTGCATTATAGCAACACCTTCTCTAACGTCGTCTGAACCGTAGCATTTAACCTTAGCTCTGTCTCCGTTTGAGTAAGCAGTTTCTTTAACTACTTCTAACTTACCAGTTGAGTAGTCGAACTTAGTTTGAACATATGTGAATCCGTTGATTCTTGAGATTATCATAGCAGCATCTTTTCCAAGACCGTTTAATATAACTCTTAATGGTTCTTTTCTAACTTTGTTAGCTTTTTCTGCTATTTTGATAGCACCTTCAGCAGCAGCGAATGATTCGTGACCTGCTAAGAAAGCAAAACATTTAGTTTCTTCTCTTAAAAGCATAGCTCCTAAGTTTCCGTGTCCTAAACCAACTTTTCTGTCATCTGCAACTGATCCTGGGATACAGAAAGCTTGTAATCCTTCACCGATTGCTTCAGCAGCTTCAGCAGCAGTTTTGCATCCTTTTTTGATAGCGATAGCAGCACCTAAAGTGTAAGCCCATTTAGCATTTTCGAATGCGATTGGTTGAGTTTCTTCTGTTATCTTATATGGATCTATTCCTACTTCAGCACATACTGCTTTAGCGTCTTCTATTTTATCCATTCCGTACTTGTTAAGAACTGGAACGATTTGATCTATTCTTCTTTCATAACTTTCAAATAATGCCATGATTAAAATCCTCCCTACAAATTAATTAATATTATTCATGTCTTGGATCTACTAACTTAACTGCGTCAGCAACTCTACCGTATTGTCCTGAAGCTTTTTCCATAGCTTCGTTAGCATCCATACCCTTACCGATGAATTCCATCATTTTACCTAAGTGTACGAATTTGTATCCAATGATTTGATTATCAGCATCTAGAGCAACTTTTGTTACATATCCTTCAGCCATTTCTAAGTATCTTGGTCCCTTAGCAACTGTTCCGTACATAGTACCAACTTGAGATCTTAATCCTTTTCCTAAGTCTTCAAGTCCAGCTCCTATTGGTAATCCGCCTTCTGAGAAAGCAGTTTGAGATCTTCCGTATACAATTTGTAAGAATAATTCTCTCATTGCTGTATTTATAGCATCACAAACTAAGTCTGTGTTTAATGCTTCTAATATAGTCTTTCCTGGTAATATTTCTGAAGCCATAGCAGCTGAGTGAGTCATACCTGAACATCCTATTGTTTCTACTAATGCCTCTTCAATTATTCCATCTTTTACGTTTAAAGTTAGCTTACAAGCTCCTTGTTGAGGTGCACACCAACCTACACCATGAGTAAGACCTGAAATATCTTTTACTTCTTTAGCTGCAACCCATCTTCCTTCTACAGGAATTGGTGCTGGTCCATGATTAGGTCCTTTTGCGATTACACACATTTCTTGAACTTCTGTTGAATACATCATATTCTGATTTCTCCTCCCTAATTATTAGATTATAAACCGTTTTATGTACAAAACTTAGTTTACTTTTCTAGCTAGGGTCAAAATTTGCCCCGGTGGGTTATTTTTACCCTAGATATATTTTAGCAAATGTACAAGCATCTAACAACTAAAATATTAAATTTTTCAATATTTTTTGATAATTTTATTTCCAGATTTCAAACATTTTTAATACCATATCATGTAATTTATACCATATTATAACCCTTATAATACAAAAATTAGTAAAAAGCAAAATAATATGTTGCATTTAATACTAAATTTATAATTATGTAAATAATCATTAATTTTCCAATATTTTTTATATAATTTAAATTATATATTTGAAATTATTTATTATTTCTGATATAATAATTTCGTTATTAGTAATTATTTTACTATTTTAAAAAACATTTGCCATCATGGCGGAACTGGCAGACGCACATGACTCAAAATCATGCGGTTTTACCGTGTGGGTTCGATTCCCACTGGTGGCACCAAAAAACACTATCAAATATTTGATAGTGTTTTTTAGTTTCTATTATCTTTTTCTAAATTAAGTAATGTTTCTTTTATATCTACCCCTTCTGAATAGCCAACTAATTTCCCATTAGCACCTATCACTCTATGGCAAGGAATTATAATCATAATTGGATTTTTATTATTAGCCATCCCAACTGCTCTTGCTGCTTTTTCATTTCCAATCATTTTTGCAATTTCTCCATAGCTTTTTGTTTCTCCATAATGAATTTCTTTTAATGCATTCCATACTTTTTGCTGAAATTCTGTTCCTTTTGGCTCTAATAATAAATCAAAATTTTGTCTATTTCCTTCAAAGTATTCTTTAATTTGCTTACTTGCTTCTTTTAGTAAATCTGTTTCTTTTAATAATATAGAATCATCTTTTTCAATCTCTTCATTTACAATATATACATCTGTAATTGCTCTACCATTTTCCTCTATAGCAAGTTTTCCTATCTTTGTATCAATAAAAGCTAAGTTTCTCATTCTTCCTCCTAAATATAAATTTAAAGTTATATTTCTATTATAATAAATTTAGATTAAACAAAAACACTATCAAATAAACGATAGTGTTTTTACTTTTACACCTTAAATTAGTTCAGAAAACACCTTATACATCAAAAATAATATTCCAAAGCCAATAATTATCCATACAATTTGAGTTAACCCAATACATATATTTTCTTTTATATTATTTTTATCTTTTTCTTTCATATTCCCCAAAACCCTTTTTATTATTTATATCTTTCAATAAGCTTTTCTAAGAATTTTACAGTTTTTATTGGTGCTTTTCCAATTGATGTTTCTCCAGATAATAAAAATCCACTAGCACCTTTTAAAATCAGATTATATATACTTTCAACTTCAGAAAGCTCTGCTTTCCTCCCCTGTTTCATACTATTTAATATATGTGTTCCAATTATTATTTCCCCATCATAATCTTTTAAATCTTCAAAAACCTTATGTTGATATATAGGTGTATCTATTATACTTCCTTCTGCAACTAAATCTCCTCTTCCAATTAAGATTCCATCTACTTCTTTTGATATTGTCTTTATATTTTCTATACCTTTAGGTGTTTCAACCTTTGCCCATATAGTTGGTGAATATCTTTCTTTTTCTATAATGTCTTTTAGCTTTCTTACATCAGCTGCGCTTTCAACAAAAGATTGGCATATTATATCTGCTTTATTTTTCATTGCCCAATTTATCGCAACCTTATCTTTAGCTGATATTTCTATATCTTCTCTAGAAAACCCCTTTATATTGCATCCTTTTCCTGCTCTAACTATTCCACCTTGCTTTACTCTAACATGCAGACCCCTATCATCTAGGTACAATGTATCAAATCTCATTGTATTATCTTTCATTGAAATTTTTCCTGTATGCTTTTCTCTTAATATTTCGTCCTTTATATTTAATGGAATAAGTCTTTTTCTCCCTTTTTTAATTGAATATCCTTCATTTTTATAAACATTTTCGCCACAAAATATTATCTCTTCCCCATTATAGATTTTATATATATATGGCAGTTTATCTGATATTCTTATCTTGCTCCCTGGCAAATCAACCATTATATGTATATCTTCTTTTAACTCTTTAAGTAACTTAAACTTTTCATCAAAATCTTCAATTGATCCATGAGAAAAATTAAATCTAAATGTTGAAACTCCACATGTTATTAGCTCTTTTAGAAGCAACTTTTCACTTATACTCGGACCTATAGTTGCAACTATTCTCATAATCTTCCCCCTCTTTACAAATTGCTAAATTTCTTACCTCCTTTATAAATTTATAATATTAAATATTGTAAATCTCTTTTATTTACTAATATCTTTTATATAATCTATACACTTAATCATATCTTTTATTATATTTTCTTTTTGCGTATTAATGTCTTCTAAATTTATTTTAATAATAACTGTTGGACATTTAGTATTTTTTATAAGATAAAATTCTTCTCCATTACTAAGTTCTATACTGTTTACCCCAATGTTATCTGCACATTTTATAAATTCTTTTGAAAATAATTTTGAAAGTTTTTTATTTTCATAATAGATATATATATTATTGTTTCCCTTATTTATTTCTACAGATATTAAAAAATCTAAATTAGATATATTTGCAAGGATTGTCTTTTTGAATACTTCTTCTCCAATTAGGTTCTTTCTTTCCAAAGACATATCAACTATATAATAGTCTTTATTTTTAAGTTGATTCCTTACTGCCCTGGAAATATCAGAATTATTTATATCTATTCCAATTTTCATATTAATACCTCCAAGGATACATGTTATTATATTATATTCAAAAACTCTTAAAACGTTCTAAAATTCTGTAAATCAGAATAATTATTAAAGATATTACTTAAAGGGAGGTTTGTATTTTGAAATATATTAAGCTCTTATTTTTTATTTTTATTTCTATTTTCTTGCAAAGTTGTAGCTTTGATAGCGCAAGATATATAAATTTTGAAGAAAGTCCTTCAAGCAATTACTATGCAGAAAAGATAAAGGAGCATTTATCTAATGATTCTAACTATACTTTAGATGTATTTGATACTAATCTTTATAAGTATTTTAAAGTTGATGATGAGGATTTAGATGTATTAAAAAATTTTGTAAATAATTTATCTGACGAAGATTTTCTAGATGAATTCACTTTTGAAAATAAAGAAAAGTTTAGAGTTATTATAAATTTTTCTGATGAGAAATATATAATAAAAGTTTATGATAAGGATACTTGCACTATTACTCCATGGGATGGTAATTATAGTGAAGACATAGTAGATATGAGTAATCTTCCTACTCATTTTAATTTATATGATTTTTGTAATTATGTACAACATAAAAAATAGGAGTGCAATCAATTTTTGCACTCCTATTTTAATTCTTCAAGAAGTCTAAATACTCTTTTATTTAATAGTGGATGTACTTTATTTGGTGCTATCTCAGCAAGTGGTTTTAATACAAATTCTCTCTCTTCCATTCTTGGATGTGGAAGTACAACAAATTCATCATCACTAACTAAATTGTCATAAAAGATTATATCTAAATCTATTATTCTAGGCCCCCATTTTATTATTCTTTCACGTTTCATATCATTTTCAATTTTTAAAAGTGATTCCATAAGCTCTTTTGGTGAAAGTATAGTTCTTATTTTAATAGCTCCATTTAAAAATTCTTCTTGTTCTTCAAAACCCCAAGGTTCTGTTTTTATAAAGCTTGAAGTCTTCTCTATATTAACTCCATCAATATCTTCTATATAATTTATAGCTTCTCTTAAATTACTTTCTTTATTTCCAATATTGCTTCCTATTGAAAGATATGCCTCATGCCATCCTCTATTAATTTCAATGGCTGCATAATTTAAATGTCTTCCTATAGGTGCCCATGGTTTTTTAACTTTAACCTTTGCATTTTTTACCATTCTATAATTTGTTAATATATAATAAGCTACTTTTTCTCCAACAGTTTCTATAAGATCATAGCTTTTTTCGCACACAATTTTCTCTATCCCATGTGTTAATTCACCATAATGAACAGATGAATTTAAATCTCCTAATTTTCCTGCCTTTGAAAGATCTAATTCTAACTCAATATCAAATATAAATTTTTGTCCAAGAGTTTTCTCTTCTTCAAAAACGCCATGGTTTGCAAATATCTCTACATCTTTTAAATAAATTTTATCCATATATTTTTTACCTTCTTTATTTAGCCCTTAATATAGCATCTGTCATAACAGAGGCTCTCTTATTTTCTAATACATCATGCACTCTTATAAATTCGCACCCCTTAACTATTCCTAAAACAGTAGTTGCTATAGTTCCTTCAACTCTTTCATCTACTGGAAGATTTAATGTTAAGCCTATCATACTTTTTCTTGATGTTCCTAAAAGAACTGGAAGTTCTAAACTTTTTATAACGTCTAAATTATTTATAACTATTAAATTTTGTTCTAATGTTTTTGCAAAACCTATGCCTGGATCTAAAATTATGTTCTCCTGCTTAACGCCAGCTGCTAATGCTAAATTAACACTTTCTATTAAATCTGCTTTAAAATCCTCTTCTAAGTTATTATAAGGCTTAGCTTCCCTATTATGCATTAATATACAAGGAACATTATACTTAGCAGCAACTTTTGCCATATTTTCATCTTTTTTAAAGCCCCATACATCATTTATTATATCAGCGCCTGCCTTGATTGCTGCTTCTGCAGTTCTGCTATTATAAGTATCTACAGAAATTACTACATCCATTTCTTTTCTGATAGCTTCAATTACTGGCACTACTCTAGCTATTTCTTCCTCAATAGTTACTG
>NZ_JAXFPT010000045.1:0-139920 GCF_034179595.1 Clostridium sp. | reverse complement strand
CTATTAAATAATGCTGTATCATATGTTCCTGCTTTATAAATTTCTATAGAATAATTACTAGACGCAAGTTCTATATAATCAGTTAATTCTCCAAATTTACAATTAGAAGCAAGTAAGGTTCCATCAGCATATATATCTACTGAAGGAGCACCAGGAACTGCATGTAAAAATCTTATTTTCCCATTTAAATCAGGAAGACTTTCTTTTAGTATGAACATTAAATTTCACCTACTCCCTATTATTACAATAATTATTAGTTAAAGTTATAATACGCTTTATTAATGTTTTAGCTATTGGAAATGGAATTTTATATGAATCCATAGTTCTTAAAATTAAAGGGTTATTTACACGAATCTTTTGGAAGATTTGTTCTGGATTACAATCTTTTCTGTAAACTGTGTATGAATCTAAAAGTTCATTTTCATCTAAATCCATATCAAATTCTCTTAATATATCAGTTGGTGTTGGAACATCGTCATTATAATAATTATAGGATGTTCTAGATGTATTATTATATGAATAAAGTTCTGATGAAGATCTTAAATTATCATCAATATTTTCATCTGATAAATTTATTTGGCTTCCTAATGAGTATGGGACTTTAGAAGATATATAGTTATTTAAACTATCTGTGTTAATATTATCGATATTAATTATAGGAGCCCATCCGTTAAGATTATTATAAGGATTAGGCACCTCAAAAGGCTCAAATTCATTTTCTTCATCAGTCATAGACATATATTTTTTATCTGGTTTCATTTTATACCTCCAAAGAATACTATATATTAAATGTATGATAAATAAACGGTTTTGTTACTTTAATAATTATTCAAAATATGAAGTGTATAGAACTATAACGTAATTACAGTAATAATTAGAACCATAGTTATTAATATTAATATATTAAAAAGTGGGGGGGATAATGAAATGGATATAAATAAAAACATATTAAGAGATAGGCTGCTTGGTATAAATGCAAAAATTAGATTATGTGATGGTAGAGAAGTTTGCCAAATTAATTTTGATAATGCTGCAACAACACCTCCATTAAAAAGTGTAGTGGAATATATAGAATTAATGAGTAATTATTATGCATCTGTTGGAAGAGGGACAGGTCAAAAAGCAGCTTTTACAACAAATTTATATAATGGTGCAAGAGAATATTTATTAAATTTTTTTAACATCAAGAATAATAGTGAGTACACAACAATATTTGTTAACAATACAACTGATGGAATAAATAAAATAGCACGAACACTTATCTGTAAAAATGATATTGTATTAACAACAAGGATGGAGCATCATTCTAATGATTTGCCTTGGAGAGCTAATGGAATAGTTGATTATGTTGAGGTTGATAAAAATGGTAGATTAGATTATTATTCTTTAAATGAAAAATTGAATCAATATAATGGAAGAGTAAAGATTTTAAGCATAACTGGTGCATCTAATGTTACAGGATATATTAATGATATTCATAAAATAAGTAAATTAGCTCATAATCATGGAGCAAAAATAGTAGTAGATGGTGCTCAACTAGTTCCACATATAAAAATTGATATATCTGGGAATAATATTGATGAGAATATAGATTTTCTTGTTTTTTCAGCGCATAAATTATATGCACCATTTGGAAGTGGGGCTATAATCGGGAAAAAAGAAGATTTTAATCTAAAGATTCCAGACAAGCAAGGTGGGGGAACTGTAGAGCTAGTAAAAGATTGGGATGCTAAATACTTAGATTCTCCTGAAAAAGATGAAGCAGGAACACCAAACTTTTTTGGAGTATTATCTATGATAAAATCATTAAAAGAGCTTAATGAAATAGGATTTGATTATTTAATATCGAGAGAAAAGAAACTTTTTAATATATTAAATGATGAAATAAAGAAAATACCTAATGTTATTACTTATGCTGACACAAAAAATATTGATGATAGATTAGGAATTATGGTTTTTAATATTGATGGAATGTATCATAAAGATGTAGCAACGATTTTAGCAATGGAGAGAGGAATATCTGTAAGACATGGGTGGTTTTGTGCGCATCCTTATTGTAGAAGGCTTATGGGAATAGATGAAATAGAAGCAGAGAAGTATTTATATGATCATACAAAGAGAATGTATGGCATGGTAAGGGTTAGTTTATCGCCTTACAATACTATAGAAGAAATTAATGAATTATTAAATGAAATCGAGTATATATCAAAAAAATATAGAAAGGTTAAATAATTATTAGGGTGATTTTAGGTGAATATGAGAAAATGTATTTATTGCAATAGAGAAATACCATTTAAATATTTATTAAAGCAAAAAGATTTAAATACTATAAGATGTCCATATTGCACTAAGAAATTAAAAGCAAATAAAATGTCAAAATTATTAG
This sequence comes from Clostridium sp., assembly GCF_034179595.1. GTDB lineage: Bacteria > Bacillota > Clostridia > Clostridiales > Clostridiaceae > Clostridium. The sequence goes on along the minus strand of NZ_JAXFPT010000045.1, from coordinate 137,534 downwards.
GCACATCATTAATGATTTTAGTAATTGCTATAATAATTGTAGCACCGTGTAATTATTTTATTAAAGTAATATCTGCTATAGCATGGATATTTATATGTGATTTTGTATTATGTCCACTTCTTTATGTATATGAATAAAAGCACAACTATATAGTTGTGCTTGTTTTCTTTTGGTTATATATTATTTATTAAAAACTTTATACTTTGGAAGATTATTTTCAAAGCATAAAGAAGGAGTTCCTTCAAAAAGAGGAGAGAAGTACTCATAAGCTTCTAAAGTTACATTATTTCCTTCTTCATTGATCCATTCTGTTGGGAAATATTTTACGTTATTTGCTATTTTTGAAGCATCAACTTCAAAGAATGATGTTTTGTAAGGATGATTTCCTTCTCTTTTTATAGCAACCATAGAACCGTTTTTATTATCTTTAGCATATTTTAAGGCTTCATAACCTGCAAGATAAGCTTCTTCAATATCTATATTTGATGCACAGTGCATAGCACATCTTTGAAGTACACCAAGTTCTAAAGCTTTAACTCTATTTGTTATTCCAGAATTTAATATTAAGCTTCTTAAGTACTGGCTTACACCACCTAATTGAACATGTCCAAATGTATCTTGTGATACACAGTCAAGTTCAGTTAAAAATTTGCCATCTGCAGTTCTTAAACCTTCAGATGCAACTATGTAAACTTGATTTTGCTCTTCAAACTTTTCTTTAACATCCTTTAAAAACTTTTCTGTATCAAAAGCTCTTTCAGGTAAGTATATAAAATCAGCTACTTGTTTTCCATTTATTTTAGCACAACAAGCAGAAGCTGCAAGCCAACCTGTATCTCTACCCATTGTTTCAATTATAAATATTCCATTATTAGTATAAACGGATGAATCTAAATAAGTTTCAAGTACTGATGTTGCAATGAATTTTGCAGCACTTCCAAACCCTGGTGTATGGTCAGTGTACATTAAGTCATTATCTATAGTTTTAGGAATACCTATAAATTTTATATTTAATCCATTTTCCTTTGCATATTTTGATAACTTAGCTGTTGTATCCATTGAATCATTTCCACCTATATAGAAAAATGCTTCAATATTTAATTCTGATAAAATATTTAATAATTTATCATACTCTTCAGTTGACTCTTCAAGTGGTTTTAACTTATATCTACAAGAGCCTAATCCAGATGAAGGAGTGTATGTGAATGTATTTAATTCCTCTTCAGATTTAGCGGATAAATCAATTATTTTTTTATTTAAGATACCTTCTATTCCATTTAGACCACCATAGACCTTATCATATAGCTTTAATTCTTCGTTTGCTTTAATCAAACCAACAACACTAGAATTAATTACTGAAGTTGGTCCACCTGATTGTGCAATAATACAATTTGACATAAACATTCTCCTTTAGAACAACATATATTTAGTATATGTGATATACTATTTAAATTTAATCTACTCTGTTTAATACTATACATCAAAAAACTAATAAAATAAAGCTTTTTTATAAAAAAAATTATACGAATAAATTGTGGAATTTACTACTACTAATAATAATAATAATAGTAAAGTATTTGGGTGAAAGGTTTAAAGTATGAAAATAATAACATTAATATTACTTGCAATAGCATTAGCTATGGATGCTTTAGGAGTTACACTTAGTATTGGAGTGTTACCTAATATAAAAAGAAGAGTGAAATTTACATATATGATTTCATTTGGTTTTTTTCAATTTCTTTTTATATTTTTAGGGGGATTTATTGGAATTGTATTTAGAAATTTTATTAGTATTCCACAATCGCTTGGAGGAATAGTAGTAGGAGTTATAGGTATTATAATGATAATAGATACTTTAAAGCAAAAAGAAGACTCAGTTTTATTAAAAAAAGGAATGAGTATATTTTTAGGAATATCGGTTAGTATTGATGCATTAGTAATTGGCTTTACACTTATGAGTAAAATTTCTATGTTAGCATTATTTATTAATTCTGTATTTGTTGGGCTTATAACGTTTATAATATGTTATATAGGCTTTGTGGTTAGTGATTATATTAAAAAGTTAGACTTTATAGAAAGGTATGCTAGTTTTTTAGGTGGGATTATATTAATCATTATGGCACTAAAGATGATTTTCTTTTAACTTATTTGAACTTATAATAATAAGTGTTAAAATTATTATAAAGATTCTTTTAGAGTATAGAAGTGGGAGTATATAATGGATATTCAAAATATATTAAAAGATAAAAATATGAAAGTAACAAAAGCTAGAATAAAAATTTTGATGATACTTATGCAGAAAAAAGAGGGGATGACTGCTGAAGAGATATTTGATATTTGCAGAGAAGATAATATAAATATAAATTTAAGTACTGTATATAGAACTTTAGATTCTTTTTATGATAATAGTATAATAGATAAATATTTACTTGAAGACGGAGTAGCATCATATAAGCTTCATAAGGCTAATCATAAACATTTATTAGAGTGTGATATTTGTCATAAAGAAGTTGAAATGCCATGTCCTATAGGACAAATAGAAGAGCTTATTAAAAGACAAACTGGATTTACTTTAACAGAACATAATATAGAAATAAAAGGAATATGTGAAGCATGCAAAAAAACATCTCAAAAATAGATTTGAGATGTTTAATTTATTTAGATAAAAAGTTTTTAAATATTATGGTGATAATTAGTGTGAAAACAGAAACAAGTGCTATTGTTCCACCTGGTGCACTATTAGCATAATAAGATAATGTTAAACCAAGCATTATATCTATAAATCCAAAAATTATTGAAAAAATAAGAGTTTTGTTGAAATTCTTATTTAGTTGGATAGCAGTTGCTACTGGAACTACAATTATTGATGATATAACAAGTATACCCATTATACGTATAGACATTGATATAGTTGCACCAATTAAAATTGTGAAAATATAATTTATTAATTTTACTCTTATTCCAGTTGTTTTTGCACCTTCTTCATCAAATGTTATATATACAAGCTTATTATAAATAAATATAAGAATTAATAAACAAATGATACCAGTTGATAATATTAAAGTTATATCTTGCTTTGTAACTGTAAGTATGCTACCAAATAAAAATGAATTGACATTTGCAGAGGCTTTTCCACTACTTATCAGTACTATTGCAATACCTAAACTTAATGTAAGTACAATTGACATTACAAGTTCTGCGTAACGCTTATAATAGCCTCTTAAAAATTCAATTATAAGTGCACAAAATGTAGTAAATAAAAAAGCGGTTATCATAGGATTAACCCCTATAACTAGCCCTATTGCAACTCCAGCAAAAGAAGAGTGAGATAAAGTATCTCCAATCATTGAGTATCTTCTAAGTATTAGAAAAAGCCCTATAAAAGGACATAAGATTGATATAATTCCTCCTGCAATAAAGGCATTACGCATGAAATCTAATTCGAACATAAAGTATTAACACCTTTCTATATTTATAAATTAAGTATTTTTTTATCAAGTGAAGCTTTATAATTTATATACTCATCTCTAGTATATAATGTAGGAACACCAGCTACAACATGTAATATATGAGTTGAGTATTTTAATGCAAGCTCAATGTTATGTTCTACGGAAATTATAGTTTTACCATTTTCTTTGTTTAATTTATGAAGCAAACTATAAATTGAAAGTTGATTTTTAAAGTCAACACCAGTTGAAGGTTCATCTAAGATTATAAGTTCAGGATTTCCCATAAGAGCTCTTGCGATAAATACTCTTTGCTGTTGACCACCAGATAAACTTCCTATTAATTTATTTGTAAAATCTAACATATTTACTTCTTCTAAAGCTTTCTTTATTTCATTTTTATTTTTAATTCCTATAGAATTACCATGTGTTTTAAGTATTTCATACACAGAAATAGGGAATTGAGAGTTAAAACTTTCAAGTTTTTGGGGTACGTATGCAATTCCTTTTGCATCTATAGTTATATTACCAGATGTGGGTTTTAATAAACCAAGTATTAATTTTAAAAGGGTAGTTTTTGCAGATCCATTTTCTCCAACTATAGAAAGATAAACACCTCTTGGTATATTTAAATTAACATTTTCTATAAGATAAGGTGGCTTATTTGTATAAGAAAATGTTAGATTATTTATATTAATCAAATTATCATCTCCTAAAAATAATTACCCTTTATTATACACTTTTATGCAAATGATTTGCAAGAATATTTATCTTAGTATATAAGAATTTTCTAACTTCCAAAGATTATTCTTTTTTCTTAAGTGACATTCAACATTAGTAGATTGGTGAGGTTTTTCTTTAGATAATCCAAATGCTTCAACAACTGCTGTTTCTCCATCTGAAAATTTAAGTTCTATAGTTTGAACTCTAAGAAGCGCGTTATCTACATTTTTTGTCATAAGGTATTCAACAGCACTTGATATTTCTTTGCAATTATTGTACATAATTATTTTTTGAGAAATAAGTATAGATGATATTGTTATTGAAATAGCCATAAAAATAGTTAATCTTCTTCGCTTTTTTTGATTTATTAAAAAAAGTTTCTTCCTATTAATATTATCATTTTTATATCTTTTTGCACTCCTACCCATAATATTGCTCCTTAAAATATTTTATAATAAGATATTACCATATATTTACAATAAGTAAAGAATATTATATTTAATATTTCATAAAATAGTAAGTATGGTTTATAATAAAAGCAATTGAAGAATTTTAACAGTTAGGAAGGAAGATTAATATGGATTTTTCAAGTTTAGTTTTAATGGAAAAAGATAAAGAAACAGGTTTTGTTTCAAAAGAATTAGGAAGCTTTAATGTAGATGAAGGAGCTTTATTTGTAAGAAAGTTTTTTGTAGAAGATGGAATTGTTAATTTATACTTTGATACAAACAAAGATGTAGAAGAATGGGAATATTCAGCAATATATGATTTATTTAACCAAGATGTATTTAAGGAAAATGGATATGAATTAGAAGAAGATTTAGAAGAATATAATCCTACATTTATAATAAAATTTGATTATGATGATGAATATAGCAATATGCAAGAAAAGTTAGATAAAATAATTGCATTAATAAAGACTGAAATGGAAAATGTATTTAAAAACATAGAAGGAAAAGAAGAAGAGTATAAGGAAGAAGTTTAGAAAATTTAATAAAAGCATATAATAAAAATATATAATAAAATAAATTTTTAAATAGGTGAAGCTAAGGCTTCGCCTATTAATATAATTTAAAAGATTATTTATTAAAAGGAGGAAAAAGGTTATATGGCTGAAAATATTTTAAAAAATAGAGATGAAATAAAAAAAGAAGATAAATGGAAAATTGAAAAGATTTATTCATCAAATGATAAGTGGGAAAAAGATTTTGAAAAGCTTAAAGAAGATGCTCCAAAGATAGTAGAATTTAGAGGAAAATTAAATGATCCTAAAGTTATCTTAGAATACTTAAAAGAAACAGAAAAAAATTCACGTTTAGCTGAAAAGTTATATGTATATGCTCATTTAAAGAGTGATGAAGATACAACTAATAACGAAAATCAAGCTAGAATGAGTAAAATAGATAGCTATATGGCAGAGTTTTCAAGTTATTCTGCGTATTTTGTACCAGAAATATTATCCTTAGGAGAAGATTATATAAATGAAGCTATAGAAAAAATAGATGAGCTTAAAAAATATGAATTTATATTTAAAGACATATTAAAAGAAAAAGATCATGTATTAACTCAAGAAATGGAAGAATTAATGGCTCAAGTTTCAGATTGTTTAAGTGCCCCATCTTCAATTCAAAGTATGCTTAGCAATGCTGATATGACTTTCCCTAAGATTAAAGATGAAAATGGAAATTTAGTAGAATTAACTGAAGGTAATTATTCTTCATTTATAAAATCAAAAAATAGAGAAGTAAGAAAAGAAGCGTTTAAAACTTTATTTTCTGAATATGGTAAGTTAAAAAATACTTTTGCAACAACTTTAAGTTCATCAATTAAGAATTTTTCTTTTGATGCAAAGGTAAGAAAATATAAATCTTGTTTAGAAGCTTCCCTAAAACCTAATAATATTCCAACTGAAGTTTATAAAGAAGCTCTAAATACTATAGATAAAAATCTAAAATCTCTTCATAGATATGTTTCACTTAAAAAGAAGATGTTAGGTCTTGAAGAAATGCATATGTATGATTTATATGTTCCAGTTATAGAAATAGAAAAAGATCATATAGAATTTGATGAAGGAGTAAAGCTTGCATTAGAAGGTCTTAAACCTTTAGGAGATGAATATCTTGATATATTTAAAGAAGGAATAAATTCTGGATGGATAGATAAATATCAAAATAAAGGTAAAAAAGGAGGAGCATATTCTTGGGGATGTTATGATACAATGCCTTATGTCTTATTAAATTATAATTATGAATTAAATGATGTATCTACGTTAGTTCATGAAATGGGACATTCAATTCATTCATATTACTCAAGAAAAACTCAACCATATTTTTATGCAGGATACACATTATTCTGTGCAGAAGTTGCATCAACAACTAATGAAGCTTTACTTATTCATTATTTAATAGATAAAGAAACAGATAAGAAGAGAAAATTATATTTAATAAATCAAGAACTTGAACAAATAAGAACAACAGTATTTAGACAGCTTATGTTTGCAGAATTTGAACTATATACTCATGAAAGCATAGAAAATGGAAACCCACTTACAGCTTCAGAATATTCAAAGAAATGGCATGAATTAAATGTTAAATACTTTGGAGATGATATGATTGTAGATGAAGATATTGATATGGAATGGGCAAGGATACCACATTTTTATTCAGATTTTTATGTATATCAATATGCAACTGGATATGCAGCTGCATCAGCATTTGCAAATTCTATATTAAATAAAGAAGAAAATGCTGTAGAAAAGTATAAATTATTCTTAAAGAGTGGTGGAAGTGATTATCCTATAAACATATTAAAGAATTCTGGAGTAGATATGACTACATCAAAGCCTTTAGAAGCTACAATTAATAGATTCAATGAGCTTTTAGATATGTTAGAAGAAACTATATAATTTATTTATATCAATCTAAAGCCTAAGATTTAGGTTTTAGGTTGATTTTTTATTTATTATTAAATATTACTTTTGAAAAGATTAAGTAAATTTTCTATAATGTATTTAAAATTAAAGATTATGGAGGAAATATAATGGAATTTAGTCAAAAAATTTATGAGTTCCTTTCAAATACTCAAGGTTTTTATATGAATCAATATTATAGTAATTTTCATAAAGAAAATAAATGGATTGCTATTAATAGACTAGATGAAGGTATATATGCTGTTATAGTATCAGATGATTCAAGTGAAGATGTTGATTATGATGAAGCGTTTAAATATTTAAGCACCTTAGGAGAAAGATTTTTATTAAATAATATTGTACTTGTTAATGGTGATTATATTGAAGATAAAAATATTAATAAAAATAAATTAGTTTATGATATGAAAAATGATGAATTTATACATTGTGACGAGAGTTGTATTCCTTTAAAAAATTGTTTGGAAATAATAAAAAAGCATAACATAAAAAAAGGCACTATTAACAATAAAAAAGTATTTGATAATTTTAAATATTATCCTGTAACTAGCATACTTATTTTAATAAATATTATTGTTTTTATAATTACAGCTATAGCATCTAGAAGTATATTAGATATAAATACAACTGTTTTAGTTGATTTTGGGGCAAAGGTGAACTATTTAATAAATAAGGGGCAGGTTTGGAGGTTTATAACTTGTGCATTTTTACATGGTGGAATTATTCATATAGCATTTAATATGTATTCATTATTTGTTATAGGTACGGTTATTGAAAGAATATATGGATGGAAAAAGTATTTAGGAATATATTTATTTTCTAGTATAACTTCAAGCTTATTAGGTTATATATTGGATCCTACTACGATATCAGTTGGAGCATCAGGAGCTATATTTGGTATACTTGGAGCTTTTTTATGGTTTGCATTAAAAGAAAAGGAACATTTACAAAAAGGTGTTTTAGGTAATATAATAGCAGTAATATTATTAAATCTGTATATAGGATTAACTTCTCAAAGTATAGATAACTTAGGTCATATAGGAGGATTCTTAGGAGGATTTATAATATCAATACCACTTTATAATTCTAAAAATAAATTTTAATATAGGAGAAATTATGAAAAGATTATCTTATGATTCTATTATAACTTATTTATTTTTTATATTATTAATAATTACTTTTATATGGGATGAAATTTATAGAGGTGGAGAAAAATCACCTAGAATATTATTGACCTTTATAACATTATTAGCATTAAAACTATTTTGTAAGTTTACGTTTTTAAAAAGATCTAAAATTATATATACAGCAATTGTGATATTTATATTTTTCTCTATGTATTTAGCTAATGTTTTAAATTTTTATTCAATAGCTAATTATGATAAGATGCTTCATTTATCATCAGGATTGCTTATAGGGATAATTGGTTTTGCAGTATATGTATATCTATTTAATCCTAATAAAAATAAAGATATAAAAAAGTTTGCTATGGTTTTATTTACTACAATGTTTTCTGTAGCATGTGCTGGTATATGGGAAATATGGGAATTTACTACGGATAATTTATTTAATTTAACAGCTCAAAATGGGCTAAATGATACAATGCTTGATATTATTTGTGGTACAATTGGAGGCATAGTTATAACTATACCTATATATTTATACTCAAAAGGAATGAAAAGTAAGATACTAGATAATATAATAAAAGAAATAGCTGATTAAATTAAAAGGAGAATATATATTCTCCTTTTAATTATAAAAATAATACATAGAAAGTTCTTTATATAGATTTTTTTTAAATGATACTTTATATAAATATTCTTTAGCTTTTTGATATTTATTATCGTTAAATAATTTGAAGAAATGATTTATTTCACTTTTATTTAGATTATCTTCTAATTTCAAATAAACTTCTTTAAGTGTTTTTTTAATAAACTCTAATTCTGGCTCTTTATAGATGAACTTATCTATAAATTTATAAAATTCTATTATTCCTTCAGAATATAAGATATCTTTAGATTTTTCAAATACATAGTCTCCTTTTTCTTTAAGATAATATTTATAATCTTCTAATTCTTTAAGCTTAGCATTTTCTGTCAATATACCTTTTAATTCATTTAATATATTTATGCATTTTATTGCAGAAAAATCCTTATCCTTAACTTCAGTCATTATATCTATATCTAAATCACCTAAAGAGTTTATATAATTTAAAAATTTGTCACATGATATAGTGCTAGAATGAGATCCCTTTTTTTTAGTTTCATTTTGTTCGCTATAATGAACTTTAATAAGTCCATCATCATTATTCCAAGTTTTTTTTATGGAGTTTAATATTGAATGATTGTCTCCTAAATGACCTTCATAACAGGAATAATGTAAATTATCGTATATTATTGGAATAGAGCATTTTTCGCTTATATATAGTAAATCATTTATAGTATAATTTTTTTCATCATTTTCGATTACTAGCCTGTCTTTAATGTTTTTAGAAAGGGAATTATAATTATTAATAAAGTTATCTATTGCTAATTCTTTATTATTATATACTCCTCCAACATGTAGAATAATCTTATTAGTTGAATTTAAATTTAAATTATCTAAAAATTTGCAGTGATATTCTAAATCCTTGATTGATTTAGAAACTATATCTTTATTTTGGCTATTTAAAACAGTATATTGCCCAGGATGCATAGATACCCTAATTGAATTTTTTTTTATTAAATTACCTATTTTGTAGAAATCATCTTTAAAATATTTTTCCCAATTAAAAGTATTTATTTCATGACTTGCAAAAGGGACTATGTCTGAGCTAATTCTAAATAAAAAGATTTCATTAGAAATATTATAATTTAAAATATCTATTAGACTCTTTAAATTAGAAGATATGCAATTTATAAGTAGATCTTCAGAATAATTTTTTATAATAAATGATTTTGTTGTTTTACTTGGAATTTTAAGTGGTGTGCAAGCATAACCGATTTTCATTTTTATATCTCCTAAATAAAATATTTAACTAAATAGTTCTATTATTAGTTTTAATAAAATATCTTAAATACATGCAAAATAAATTAAAATTTATTTTAGAAAAATATTTTAAACATTAAAAATATTTATATTTTATGGTAAAATATAGTATATATTTATAGATGAAGGAGAGATTGATTATGAATGGGAAAAAATATGTTGAAAATGTGTTAGAACAAGTAAGATTAAGAAACAAAGGAGAAGAGGAGTTCTTAGATGCAGTAACAGAAGTATTAAATTCATTAGTACCTGTTTTTGATAAAAATCCTGAATTTATAGAAAATGGTATATTAGAAAGAATAGTTGAACCTGAAAGACAAATATTCTTTAGAGTACCTTGGGTTGATGATAATGGAAATGTTAGAGTAAATAGAGGTTTTAGAATTCAATTTAATAGTGCTATAGGACCATATAAGGGAGGTCTTAGATTCCATCCATCAGTAAATCAAAGCATTATAAAGTTTTTAGGATTTGAGCAAATATTTAAAAATTCACTTACTGGATTACCAATAGGTGGAGGAAAAGGTGGATCAGATTTTGATCCTAAAGGAAAATCAGATAATGAAGTTATGAGATTTTGCCAAAGCTTTATGGCAGAGCTTTCTAGACACATAGGAAGTGATATAGATGTTCCAGCTGGAGATATAGGTGTTGGAGCTAGAGAAATAGGATATTTATATGGATATTATAAAAAGATAAGAAACTTAAGTGAACAAGGCGTTTTAACTGGAAAGGGTTTAACTTATGGAGGAAGTCTTGGAAGAAAAGAAGCAACAGGTTATGGATTAGTATTCTTTACTGAAGAGATGCTTAATGATAATGGAATCAGCTTTAAAGATAAAACTGTAGTTATATCAGGATCTGGAAATGTTGCTATATATGCAGCTGAAAAAGCAACAGAACTTGGAGCAAAGGTTGTAGCACTTAGTGATTCTAATGGATATATATATGATGAAAATGGAATTAATTTAGATGTAGTTAAGGAAATAAAAGAAGTTAAAAGAGGAAGAATTAAAGAATACTTAAATTTTGTAAATACTGCTAAGTATGAAGAAGGATGCAAAAATATATGGAAAATAAAATGTGATATAGCATTACCTTGTGCAACTCAAGGAGAATTAAACAAAGAATCAGCAGAAATTCTTATTAAAAATGGAGTAATAGCTGTATCAGAGGGTGCAAATATGCCTTCAACACTTGATGCTGTAGAATTATTACAAAAAAATAATGTTATGTTTGGACCTGCAAAAGCTGCAAATGCTGGTGGAGTTGCTTGTTCAGCACTTGAGATGTCTCAAAATAGTATGAGATTATCATGGAGTGAAACAGAAGTTTTAGATAAACTTAAAGATATAATGGTAGCTATATATAAAAATTCAAGTGAAGCTGCAAAAGAATATGGAGAAGAAGGAAATATATTAATGGGTGCAAATATTGCAGGTTTCTTAAAAGTTGCTGATGCAATGATGGCTCAAGGTATAGTTTAAGATAAAAATGGGAAAAGTAGACTCTAAGGAGTCTACTTTTTTAATTAATGAAATTTAAAGTTTGTAATATATAAAAAGCAAGTATACGAGAAAATCTTAAATATTTTTAATTTTTATAGACTTGATTTTTACACTATGTTGAATTATATTTAAAAGGATGTACTTTAAAGAAAATAGAAAATGAATGGGGAAAAATTTCCATTTGTCATTAGGAGTGAATTTAATGGGAAAAGTAATTTATGCCATAACGGCAGTATTTCAATTTTTCGTATTCTTTATAACTATGTATTATTTAATACTAGCTTTCTTCGGATTATTTAGAAGAAAAGAGAAGAAAAATTATACACCAACTAAGAAATTTGCAATGATAGTAGCAGCTCATAATGAGGAAGTTGTTATAGGTAAGCTCATTGAGAGTATGCAAAAACTTAATTATCCAAAGGAATTATACGACGTTTTCATAATAGCAGATAACTGCACAGATAAAACTGCAGAAATATCTAGAGGTTATGGAGTAAAAGTTTTTGAGCGTTTTAATAAAGAAAAAAGAGGTAAAGGTTACGCTCTTGAATGGATGTTTGATAAACTTTTCAAAATGAAAGAAAATTATGATGCTATCTGTATATTTGATGCAGATAACTTAGTACATGAAGATTTCTTAAAAGAAATAAATTCTAAAATGTTAGAAGGATATAAAGTTGTACAAGGATATATTGATAGTAAAAATCCAAATGATTCTTGGATAGCTACAGCTTATTCAATAGCCTTTTGGTCACAAAATAGAATGTTCCAATTAGCAAGAAATAATGTTGGATTCTCGAATCAATTAGGTGGAACAGGATTTGCAATTGATACAAAAATGCTACAAGAATTAGGATGGGGTGCAACTTGCCTTACAGAAGATTTAGAATTTACTTGTAAGCTTATCGCTAATGGAGAAAAAGTTGGCTGGGCGCATGATGCAAGAATATTTGATGAAAAACCATTAACATTAAAGCAATCTTGGGCACAAAGAAAAAGATGGATGCAAGGATTTGCTGATGTTGCATCAAGATATTTCTTTAAGCTTGTAAAGGCTTCAATAAAGGAAAGAAAATGGTATATGTTTGATGGTGCTATATATGTAATGCAACCATTTGTTACAATAATGCTTGGTATATCAACACTACTTACTTTAATACAAGGATATTTAGGAGTTTCTAATATATTTATTATAAGTGATGTATTTAATAATGTTGGTTGGAAAGTATTTATATTATGTCAATTTTTAATTACGCCATTAGTATTAGAACTTGAGAAAAAAGTTTCAAAAGGCTTCTTTGCTATAACATGTATATATTCATTAAATGTATTTATATTACCTATATTATCATCTAAAATAGACAATACATATGGCTTTATAATAGCAACATGTGCATTTAATTTACTTATGCTATTAGTTACATTTATATGTTTAGGAAAAGATGGATTAATATTATTTATTAGATTCTTATTATATGGATTATATACATTAACTTGGATTCCAATTACAATTCAAGGTATATTAAATAAAAATAATAAAGAATGGAGTCACACTAAACACGTAAGAAACGTTGAAATATGTGATTTATAAAATTATAGATAAGAGCTTAGTTTATAGATATGTTGCTATAAACTAAGCCTTTTTTATTATCTTAAAATTTATATGAATAAAAATGCTTTTAAAGGGAATTACAATATTATATTAATAAAATATTTAAATAAAATCTATTGAATTTAATTCTTAAAAGGATAAAATATAAGTGTAAAAGGAGAGAGAATAGTAAATAAAAATATTTATTAATTAATATTTATATTTGAGGAGTGGTTAAAATGAATATAACATTAAATGGAGAAAAAGTAACACTTAGAGGTGCAGAAGTTAGAGTTGGACAAGAAGCACCAGATTTTGTTTTAGTAGATAATGGATTAAATCCAGTTACATTAAAAGATACAAAAGGTAAGAGAGTATTTTTATCTGTACCATCATTAGATACTCCAGTATGTGATATGGAAGTTAAAAGATTTAATGAAGAAGCTACAAAGTTTGGAGATACTACTATATATGTAGTATCAGTTGACTTACCATTTGCACAAGCAAGATGGTGTGGAACTAATGATGTAGAAAATGTAATAACACTTTCAGATTACAAAGATAGAAATTTTGGAGAAAATTACGGTGTATATATAGAAGAAGTTGGATTATTAGCTAGAGCAGTATTTGTTGTAGATGAAAACAATAAAGTTATTTATGTAGAATATTGCAAGGAAGTAAGTGATAATCCAGATTATGATAAAGTATTAGAAGTATTATCAAAATAATAAAATTACTATTATTTATAACTTTAAAGTTAAAAGAGAAATCGCGCAAACGTATGTACGATTTCTCTTTTTATTTTAAGAAATTATGATAGAATAGAAATTAAGTATTAATAAAAGAATATATAAATGGTAATGATAGTATAAAAGAGTTTATGAAATAATTAAAAGAAAAATATACTTAAAGTGGAGGAAAACATGGTAAAAGAAAATAATATGTCATATGATGTTACGGATTTAACTTCGTTAGAAAAGCTAGAGCCTGTTAGAATTAGACCAGGTATGTATATTGGATCTACTGGAAGTAAGGGCTTACATCATTGTGTTTGGGAAATACTTGATAATTCAATAGATGAAATTTCAAATGGATATGGTAGCAAGGCTACTGTTATTTTAAATAAAGATAAAAGTGTAACTATAATAGATGATGGAAGAGGTATACCAACAGGAATTCACCCTATTAAGAAAAAAAGTGGGGTGGAAATGGTTTATACAGAACTTCACACTGGTGGTAAATTTAATAATAAAAATTATAAAACATCAGGAGGGCTTCATGGTGTTGGAGCTGCTGTAGTAAATGCTCTTTCAAAGTGGGTAGAAGTAGAGGTAAATCAAAATGGAAATAAGTATAGACAAAGATTTGAATATGCTTATGATAAAGAACTTAAAAAAGACATGCCAGGAACACCTGTAACACCACTTGAGATAGTTGGTAAATCAAAAAGTACTGGTACTAAGGTAACTTTTTTACCAGATAAAGATGTATTTTCAAGTACTGATTTTAAATTTGACATAATAGATGAAAGACTTCAAGAATTAGCATTCCAAAATAAAGGTATGAAACTTGAATTTATTGATGATAGAAAAGATGAACAGATAAAAAAAGAATACTATTCTGAAAGAGGACTTTTAGACTTTATAGAATATTTAAATGAAAGTAAAACTCCACTTCATAAAGATCCTATTTTATTTGAAGGAGATAAAGAAATAGGTGGAATAGCTATGTCAGGCGAAGTGTGTATTCAATTTACAGATTCAACTACTGATAATATAGCAAGTTATGTAAATAATATTCCAACAACTGAAGCTGGTACTCATGAAACAGGATTTAAAACAGGTATGACAAGAGCTTTTAAGGAATGGGCAAGAAAACTTGGACTTGTAAAAGAAAAGGATAAGGAATTTGAAGGAGACGATTTAAGAGAAGGTATGACTGCAATCGTTAGAATTAAAATTTCAACTCCAGTTTTTGAAGGACAAACAAAGACTAAGCTTGGTAATAATGAAGCATATACTATGATGAATGAATTAGCATATATTAAGCTTGGAGAATGGATAGAAGATAATAAAGAACTTGCAACTAAACTTATAAATAATGCTCTTTCAGCAGCACAAAGAAGAGAAAAAATTAAAAAAATAAATGAAGCTGAAAAGAAAAAGATTGGTAAAGGAACTGCGCCACTTGCAGGTAAGGTTGCAGTTTGTACTGGAAGAGATAAACAATATAATGAATTTATTGTTGTAGAAGGAGATTCAGCTGGAGGTTCAGTTAAACAAGCTAGGGATAGAAGATTCCAAAGCATAATGCCATCTAAGGGTAAAATAATGAATACTGAAAAACAAAAGCTTGAAAATGTACTAGCCTCAGAAGAACTTAAGATATTTAATACAGCTATAGGTACAGGTACATTAGATAATTATAGCGAAGAAAATTTAAAATATAATAAGATAATAATAATGAGTGATGCTGATGTTGATGGATATCATATTAGAACATTATGGATGACTTATATTTATAGATACATGAGACCACTTATAGCAAATGGACATTTATATCTTGCACAACCTCCTCTTTATAAGGTATATAAAAAGGTTAAAGGAAAAGAAGTGAGTGAGTATGCTTATTCTGATGATGAACTTGAAGAAGTTAAGAAAAAGATAGGAAAAGGTGCATTAATTCAAAGATATAAAGGTTTAGGTGAGATGAATCCAGATCAACTTTGGGACACAACTCTTAATCCAGAAACTAGAACATTACTTCAAGTTACAATAGAAGATGCAGCAAAAGCTGAAAAGATGGTATCACTTCTTATGGGTGATATAGTAGAACCTAGAAGAAAATATATGTATAAATACGGAGAATTTTAAAAAAGAAATGGAGTAAATAATATGGCTAAGAAAGTTAGTAATATACCAGTGGATAGAAATATAATAAGAATTCCACTTGAGGAAGCAATGCCAGATAACTACCTTCCTTATGCAATAGAGGTAGCAAAAGATAGAGCACTTCCAGATGTTAGAGATGGACTTAAACCAGTTCATAGAAGAATACTTTACGGGGCATACCTTTTAAAGGCTTTCCCAGATAGACCTTATTATAAATCAGCAAGAATAGTTGGGGATATACTTGGTAAATTCCATCCACATGGAGATTCATCAGTATATGATGCTATGGTTATTTTAGCTCAAAACTTTTCAACTAGAGAACTTCTTATAGATGGACATGGAAACTGGGGTTCAATGGATGGTGATGGAGCAGCAGCTATGAGATATACAGAAGCTAGACTTGCTCCAATAGCAATGGAAATGATAAGAGATATTGATAAAGATACTGTTGATATGGTGCCTAACTATTCAGATAGTGAAATGGAACCTACAGTGCTTCCAAGTAGATATCCAAATCTTTTAGTAAATGGAGCTTTTGGTATAGCAGTTGGACTTGCAACAAATATTCCACCACATAATTTAGGCGAAGTAACTAAAGGGGTTTTAGCATATATTGATAATCCAGAGATAACTACAGAAGAATTAATGAAGCATATAAAAGGACCGGACCTGCCAACTGGTGGAGTACTTATTGGAAAAAATTCATTAAAATCAGCTTATGAAACTGGAGAAGGAAAAGTTACGTGTAGAGCAAAAACTAATATAGAAACATTAGAAAATGGAAGACTAGGAATTGTAATTACAGAATTCCCTTATAAAAGAAATAAATCAAAACTTCTTCAAACTATTTCAGAAATGACAGCAGATAAAAAACATGCTAAAGTTTTAGAAGGTATAACAGATATAAGAGATGAATCTGATAGAAATGGTATAAGAGCTGTTATTGAATTTAAAAAATCATTTAATCAAAATGATGTAGCTAAAGTTTTAAAATATTTATTTAAAAAGACGGACCTTCAATGCAATATAAGTTTTAACATGGTTGCTCTTGCAGATGGAAAACCTCAAACTATGGGACTTAAAACTATAATATATCATTATGTTAATCATCAAAAGGATGTAATTACAAGAAGAACTAAAAGAGAACTTGAAATTGCAGAAAAAAGATTCCATATAGTAGAAGGATTTATAAAAGCAATAGATATAATGGATGATGTTATAGAAACTATTAGAGCTTCTAAATCTAAAAAGGATGCATCAGAAAATTTAATAAGTAAGTTTGAGTTTACAGAAGTTCAAGCAGGTGCAATACTAGAACTTATGCTTTATAGATTGACAGGCCTTGAAATTAAAGTATTTAAAAAAGAATACAATGAACTTAAAAAGCTTATAAAGAAATTTAATAAAATCTTATCAGAAGAAAAAGAACTTCTAAAGGTAGTTAAAAGCGAATTAGAAGAAGTAACTGAAAAGTTTGAAAGCCCAAGAAAAACTGACATAATAGAAGATGATAGTGAGGCTAAGATTGATGTAGAAGAACTTATAGTAATAGAAGATGTTATGGTTACATTATCTAATGATGGATTTATAAAGAGAATACCAACTAAAAACTACATTAGATCAAATCAAGATGTTAATGCTATAGAATATAGAGAAGGCGATGAACTTAAGTTCTTATTTGAATCTAATACTACAGAAAATATCTTATTATTTACTGACAAAGGAAATATGTATCAAATGAAAGGTATAAATATTCCAGAAGGTAAGTGGAAAGACAAGGGAGAAAAAATTGATACATTAATAAAAATAAATCTAGAAGAAGAAAAAATAATTAATGTTATGTCAGAACAGATATTAAGCCCTAATAAATATGTTCAATTTATCACAAATAAGGGAATTATAAAGAAGAGTTCTTTAGATAAATTTAAAACATCATATACTAAATTGCAGGCTATAAAATTAAAAGAAAATGAAGAGGTAATAAGCATAGTATTATTAAATGGTGAAGAAAATAAAGAATTCTTAAAGGTTAAAACAAAGTTAGGATTAGAATTTAACTTAGAGTTACCTCAAATTGAAGATACACCAAGGAACATACTAGGTACTTCTTTATTTAATATTTCTTCAAAAGATACTGTTATATATTGTGAATATAAAGATTCATTAGAATATAAGGAATTTGCAATAGGTGTAACAAATAAAAATACATTAAAAGCATTTTCAAGAATAAGTAAAAATGATAATTTGAAGGCTTATACTGACAATTTAAGTGATATATTACTGTTTACTGATAAAGGTAATTTAGTTAAGATTAAATCATTTATTTTAGAATCAGTTTTAGATAAAGAAATTAAAATAAGTGATGTTGTTGACGGAATTATGAAAGATGAAAAGATAATTAAAATAATTTCTTTAAAGAATTATAAAGAAGATTTAGCACTATATTCAACAACAAAAAAAGGTTTAATTAAGAAAACTATTTTAAGCGAGTTTAGCAATGAATTTACTTTAACACAATATTATAAATTAAAATATGAAGATGATAGAGTAGTTTCAATAGAGATAAATTCATTAAGCTATGGTGAAATAGTTATGATAACGAAAAAAGGAATGGCAATACGTTTCTTAAGTTCAAATTTAAATACTATGGGAAAAATAGCATCAGGTGTTACAGGAATAAGTTTAAAAGAAAATGATGAAGTTATTTATGCAAAGAATATTTTAAATAGTAGTGATGATGAACTTGCAATAACTTCAGAAAAAGATAATAAATTTATCCTAACATCATTAAATAAAGTTATTAAAGAAGTAGAAGTTAGTGATATAAAGCTTCAAAATAGAGCAGGAAGAGGAACTGATATAATGATGATAGCTTTAGATGATGAAATTGAATCAGTTCAATATAACTAAAAAGGAGATAGATATAATGAAAAAGGTAGCTGTTTTATTAGCAGATGGATTTGAAGAAATAGAAGCATTAACTGTAGTTGATGTTTTAAGAAGAGCTGATATACATTGTGATATGGTTTCAATCAAAGATAAAGAAGTTGTAGGTGCACATAACATAAAGGTTATTAGTGATATTTTAATAGATGATATCAAAGATATTGATATGGTGGTTCTTCCAGGAGGAATGCCAGGTGCAACAAATTTAAGAGATGATAAAAGAGTTATAGATTTAATACAAAATTGTATTAAAAACAATAAAAAGGTTGCAGCTATATGTGCAGCACCAATTGTATTAGCTAAGGCAGGTATAATAAATGGAGAAAATATAACATCTTACCCAGGATTTGAAGAAGATTTAGTAGGAGCTAATTATAAAGAAGATTTAGTTGTAGTAAATAATAATATAATAACAAGTAGAGGACCTGCAACTGCTTTAGAATTTGCATATACATTACTTAAAGAATTAGATTCACCAAAAGAAAAAGAAATAAGAGAAGGAATGTTATATAACTTATTAATTAAATAATTAGAAAGGTGAAATAAATGAAAGAGAAGTGGCTTTTAAGGAATAAGAAAGAAGAGTTCCAAAGTTTATCTAAGTATATGAAAGAAAATAGTCTTATATTAAGATTATTAGCAAACAGAGGAATTTCTAAAAAAGAGTCTGCTTCTCTTTTTCTAAATGGTACGATAAATGATATGTATGATGGCTCTTTATTAAAAGATTTAAATAAAGGTGTAGCTATTATAAAAGATGCCATTGAAAAGGGGAAGAAGATAGTAATATATGGCGATTATGATTGTGATGGAGTTTGTAGTACTGCAATTTTTTATAAAGCACTTAAAAGATTAAATGCTAATTTTAGTTATCATATTCCAAACAGAGAATCAGAAGGATATGGTATGAATTTAGAAAGAATAAAAATCTTAAAAAATCAAGGTGCTGAAGTTTTATTAACTTGTGATAATGGTATAGCGGCTTTTGATGAAGTTCAATATGCAAAAGATATTGGACTTTCTGTTGTTATAACAGATCATCATGATATACCTTTTGTAGAGAAAGATGGTATAAAAACAGAAATAATGCCTAATGCAGATGCAATCATTAATCCAAAAAGAAAAGACTGCATATATCCTTTTAAAAATCTTTGTGGTGCTGGAGTTGCATTTAAATTTGTTCAAATATTATATAAAGAATTTAAAATTGATATTAAAGAAAGCTTTGAATTATTAGAATTTGCATCTATTGCAACTGTTTGTGATGTTGTAGATCTTTTAGATGAAAATAGAATAATAGTAAAAAAAGGCTTAGAGCTTATAAATAGCACTAAAAATAAAGGACTTAAAGAATTAATAAAGGTTAAAAAAATAGATGGCAAGGAAATATCTGAATATCATTTTGGATTTGTTATAGGGCCATGTATAAATGCTACTGGAAGACTAGAAATTGCAGATATTTCATTAGAACTTTTAATTACAGAAGATGAAGAAAGGGCTAAAGAACTTGCAATAAAATTAAATGAGTTAAATGAAAAAAGACAAGAGTTAACTGTAGAGAGTACAGAGAAGGTAATAGAAAAAGTAGAAAATGATTTAAAGGATGATGAAAAAGTTATTTTTGTCTATGAAGATAGTATTCATGAAAGTATAGCTGGTATAGTTGCAGGAAGAGTAAGAGAAAAATATAATTTACCTACAATTGTTATGACAAAGGGAAGCGATATGCCAAAGGGTTCAGGAAGATCTATAGAAGAGTACAATATGTTTGAAGAATTAAGTAAATGTAAGGAACTTATTTATAAGTTTGGGGGGCATCCTATGGCTGCAGGCTTATCTGTAAAAGAAGAAAATTTACCTATTTTAAAGAAAAAATTAAATGACAATTGTACATTAACTGAAGATGATGTAACTAGAAAAATAATTATAGATGCTGCACTTCCTCTTGAGTATATTAACTTTGAATTAGTAGATAGATTAAATGATATGAGACCTTTTGGAAAAGGAAATGGAAGTCCTATGCTTGCAGTTAAAGATGT
Source organism: Clostridium sp. (assembly GCF_034179595.1). Lineage (GTDB taxonomy): Bacteria > Bacillota > Clostridia > Clostridiales > Clostridiaceae > Clostridium. The sequence goes on along the minus strand of NZ_JAXFPT010000045.1, from coordinate 116,437 downwards.
CTTAGTAAATAGAGTAATCTTTATGGGGAAAGATAAAAAGTTTTTAAGATTTAAGATTAAGATGAATAATGGCAAAACAATTGATGGGGTTAATTTTAATAAATATGATTATTTCAAAGAATTATTTGAAGAAAAGTATGCAGAAGATGAATTTTTAAAGTTACAAGATACAGGATATTGTAATTTTAAGATGGATATATTATATTATCCTGAGATAAATGAATTTAATGGTAATAAAAATATACAATTATCAATAAAAAGTTTTAGATTATAAATATAAAAGATATTGTACTTTTAAATAATTTATATATTATAAAATATGAATAGCCAAAGTTAAATATCATAATTAAGGAGAGGATATTTTTTGAGTAAATATAAAATAATAATGACAGGAGGAGGAACTGCAGGGCATGTTACTCCAAATTTAGCATTAGTACCATCATTAATAGAAGAAGGTTTTGAGATTAAATATATAGGAAGTAGAGATGGTATAGAAAAAGACATAATAACAAATAGCAATATACCTTATTATGGGATTTCATCAGGTAAGCTTAGAAGATATTTTGATATGAAAAACTTTACTGATCCTTTTAAAGTATTAAAGGGAGTTTGTGAAGCTATGAGAATTTTATCAAAAGAAAAACCAGATGTTATATTTTCAAAAGGTGGATTTGTTACAGTTCCTGTTGTTATTGCAGCATCAATAAAGAAGATACCTGTAGTTGCACATGAGTCAGATATTACTCCAGGGCTTGCAAATAAATTAGCATCACCTTTCTGTGATAAGTTATGTGTTACCTTTAGAGAAAGTTTACAATTTGTTAAAAATAATAAGGGTGTATTAACAGGAAGTCCTATTAGAAAAGAAATTTTAACAGGCTCAAAAGAAAAGGGAAAAGAAATTTGTGGTTTTAAAGATGATAAAGAAATAATTCTTGTTATGGGTGGAAGTTTGGGGTCAAAAGTTATAAATGATGCCATAAGAGAGAATGTAAATAATATTCTGAAATATAATAATGTTATCCATATATGTGGAAAAGGTAACTTAGATAAAAATTTAGAAAACATAAGTGGATATAAGCAATTTGAGTATGTTAGTGAAGATCTTAAACATTTAATGCACGCATCAGATTATATTATTTCAAGAGCTGGTGCAAATTCAATATTTGAATTTCTTGCACTAAAAAAGCCAACTTTATTAATTCCACTTTCAAAAAATGCAAGTAGAGGAGATCAAATTTTAAATGCAAATTCATTTAAAAAAGAAGGATTCTCACTTGTAATGCAAGAAGAAGAACTTCAAAAAGAAGGAATTTTAAAAGGGATAAAAATGTTAAAAGAAAGTAAACAAGATCTTATAAATAATATGGATAAAAGTAATATGAATGATGGTGTAAAAGAAATCATAAATGTGATAAAATCTAGCATTCAAGGAATAAAATAATATAATTAATTCAATTATATTAAAACCAAAAAGTTATTATTAATAAACTTGCAAAATTAAAATAGTGTTATATAATAAAGGTGACAGTTTTCTTATAACAATATGTTTTAAGAAATGTTAAATATTATAACACTATTTTAATAGTTATGATATTGAATAAAATTATGTTTTATGGAGTTTTTTATAATATATAATTTTATTTTATATAGTCGCAAAAGTCTTTAATGACTTTTAATAAAAATTTATTTTTAATTTTTTATAATTAGAAAGAGGGGTCACGCGATGAGAAAAATGAAAACTATGGATGGTAATACCGCTGCTGCTCATATATCTTACGCATTTACAGAAGTTGCAGCTATCTATCCTATAACACCATCATCACCAATGGCAGAACACGTTGATGAATGGGTAGCCCAAGGAAGAAAAAATATATTTGGCCAACCTGTTAAGGTTATGGAAATGCAATCAGAAGCAGGTGCTGCTGGTGCAGTTCACGGATCATTACAAGCTGGTGCATTAACAACTACTTATACTGCATCACAAGGATTATTATTAATGATTCCTAACATGTATAAAATTGCAGGGGAATTACTTCCAGGAGTATTCCACGTATCAGCTAGAGCATTAGCTACTTCAGCATTAAACATCTTCGGAGATCACCAAGACGTTATGGCTGCAAGACAAACAGGTTTTGCAATGCTTGCTGAAGGATCAGTTCAAGAAGTAATGGATTTATCAGCTGTAGCTCACTTATCAGCTATAAAAGCAAGAGTTCCATTCTGTAACTTCTTCGATGGATTCAGAACTTCACACGAAATACAAAAGATCGAAGTTATTGATCAAGAAGAATTAAAACCATTAGTAGATATGGAAGCATTACAAGCATTCAGAGATAGAGCTTTAAACCCAAGCCATCCTGTAACTAGAGGTACTGCTCAAAACCCAGATATCTACTTCCAAGAAAGAGAAGCTGTTAACAAGTTCTACAATGCTGTACCAGATATCGTTGAAGGATACATGGCTGAAATAACTAAGTTAACAGGAAGAGAATACCACTGCTTCGATTACTATGGTGCAAAAGATGCAGATAGAGTAATCATAGCTATGGGATCATGTACAGATGTATGTGAAGAAACAATTGACTACTTAAATTCAAACGGACAAAAAGTTGGGGTTGTTAAAGTAAGACTTTACAGACCATTTGATGTTGAAAGATTAAAGAAAGCTATCCCATCAACAGTTAAGAAGATAGCAGTTTTAGACAAAACTAAAGAACCAGGATCAAATGGAGAACCATTATACCTAGATGTTATGAGCGCATTCTACGGAGAAGAAAATGCTCCAGTTATCATAGGTGGTAGATATGGATTAGGTTCAAAAGATCCAAATCCAGGTCACATTGCTGCAGTATATGAAAACTTAGCAAAAGACGAACCAAAGAACGGATTCACTATAGGTATAGTTGATGATGTAACAAACACTTCATTAGAAGTACACGAAGATATAGATGCTACTCCAGAAGGAACTACAGCATGTAAGTTCTGGGGATTAGGATCAGACGGTACTGTTGGTGCTAATAAGAGCGCTATCAAGATTATCGGAGACCATACAGACATGTATGCTCAAGGATACTTCTCATATGACTCAAAGAAATCTGGTGGTATAACAGTATCACACTTAAGATTTGGTAAAAAGCCAATCAAATCACCTTACTTAATAAATAAGGCAGATTTCGTAGCTTGTCACAACCAATCATATGTATATAAATACAATGTTTTAGACGGATTAAAGAAGAACGGAACATTCTTATTAAATACTATCTGGACTCCAGAAGAAGTAGAAGAACATTTACCAGCTTCATATAAGAGATATATCGCTGAAAACAACATTAAGTTCTACACTTTAAATGCTGTTAAGATAGCTCAAGAAATAGGATTAGGCGGAAGAATCAACATGATAATGCAATCAGCTTTCTTCAAGTTAGCTAACATTATCCCTGTAGAAGACGCTGTTAAATACTTAAAAGACGCTGTTGTAACTTCATACGGTAAGAAGGGTCAAAAAGTTGTTGATATGAATAATGCTGCTATCGATAAAGGAATTGATTCAATAGTAGAAATTAAAGTACCAGCAGAATGGAAAGACGCTAAGGATGAAGTTAAAGAAGAAGGAAGACCAAGACCAGAATTCGTTAAGAATATCGTTGATCCAATGAACAGACAAGAAGGATTCGAACTTCCTGTATCAGCATTCAACGGAATGGAAGATGGTACTTTCCAACAAGGTACTGCTGCATTTGAAAAGAGAGGTATCGCTATAAACGTACCAGAATGGGATAAGGATAAATGTATCCAATGTAACCAATGTTCATATGTATGTCCACACGCTACAATTAGACCATTCTTATTAAATGAAGAAGAAGCTAAGAATGCTCCAGAAGCATTAAAGCATGTTGCAGCTAGAGCATTAAAAACTGAAACTCCAATGGAATTCACAATAGCAGTAGATCCACTTGACTGTACTGGTTGTGGAAACTGTGCACAAGTTTGCCCAGCTCCAGGAAAAGCTTTAGTTATGAAACCAGCTCACACTCAAGAAGCTGAAATAGAAAACTGGGATTATGTAACTCATGAAGTTTCACATAAAGAAAACCCAATGAACAAAAATACTGTTAAAGGTAGCCAATTCGAACAACCATTATTCGAGTTCTCAGGAGCTTGTGCTGGATGTGGAGAAACTCCATATGCTAAGCTTATAACTCAATTATTCGGAGATAGAATGATGATAGCTAACGCTACTGGATGTTCATCAATCTGGGGTGGATCAGCTCCTTCAACTCCTTACACAACTAATGTTAAAGGACATGGACCAGCTTGGGCTAACTCATTATTCGAAGATAATGCTGAATTTGGATTAGGTATGTTCTTAGGAGCAAAAGCTATAAGAGAAAGATTAGTTGAAAAAGCTAACTCAGCTATCGCTTCATTAGAAGAAGGAGAAGCTAAAGAAGCTCTTAAAGATTGGGTTGCAAATGTAGAAGTTGGTGCTGGAACTAGAGATAGAGCAGATAGAGTAGTAGCTGCTTTAGAAGGTTTAGACAACGAATTTGCAAAAGATATCTTAAAAGAAAAAGACTTCTTAATCAAACCATCACAATGGATCTTTGGTGGAGACGGATGGTCATATGATATCGGATTCGGTGGAGTTGACCACGTATTAGCATCAGGAGAAGACGTAAATATATTTGTATTTGATACAGAAGTTTACTCAAATACTGGTGGTCAATCATCAAAGGCTACACCAACTGCTGCAATCGCTAAGTTCGCTGCATCAGGTAAGAAGACTAAGAAGAAAGACCTTGGAATGATAGCAATGAGCTACGGATACGTATATGTTGCTCAAGTTTCAATGGGTGCTGATAAGAACCAAACTCTTAAAGCTATAGCTGAAGCTGAAGCTTACCCAGGCCCATCATTAATCATCGGTTATGCACCATGTATTAACCACGGAATAAGATTAGGTATGGGTAACAGCCAATTAGAAGCTAAGAGAGCAGTTGAATGTGGATATTGGGGAATGTACAGATACAACCCACAATTAAAGGGAACTGATAAGAACCCATTCACTTTAGATTCAAAAGAACCAACAGCTGACTTTAAGGAATTCTTAATGGGAGAAGTTAGATACGCTTCACTTGCTAAGGCATTCCCAGAAGCTGCAGAAGCTCTATTTGAAAAGACTTACACAGATGCTATGGAAAGATTAGAAGGCTACAAGAAATTAGCTGGAAAATAGTAGTTATCTTTTATAAAACTCAGATGAGAATATCTCATCTGAGTTTTTTTATTTACAAATTTTATTAGTTGCTTAAAAATATTATGTAATTATAAAATAAATAAAAAATATATATTTTTATATAGATTTTAGTTGAATTTTATAAATATTATAAAGTATAATAAATTAGGAAATTATATATAAAATATATAAAGTAATCTTTAAAATAAAGAATAATTTTTATTAAATTTATGTAATAATGAGGTCATTATGCTAGATAAAATTTTACATTTAAATGATATAATAGATATAGATGTTTTTCAAAAGATACAAGATGATATTGCCGAAGCAACGGGAATTTCTATAATAACAGTTGATTGGAAGGGAAAGCCAGAAACTAAGCATAGTAAATGTAGCGAATTTTGCAATCTAATGAGAAAAAATGATACATATTCAAAATTATGCGAAAAATGTGATTCAAGAGGAGGTTTTGAAGCAGCTAGGCTAGAAAGTCCATATATTTATAGATGTCATAAAGGATTAATTGATTTTGCAACACCAATAATTGTCAATGGACATTATTTAGGTTCGTTAATGGCTGGACAAGTATTGACAAATAAAGAAGACAGTGACCTTGAATATATAGTATCAAATAAAAAAAATATGTTCTCTGATGTTGATGAAAAAGAGAGGGAAAAACTATTATCAGCATATAATAAACTTCCTATAGTTGGAATGGAAAAAATAAAGTCTATAGCAAATATGATGTTTCATATAAGCAATTATATAGTAGAAGAAGCTGTACTTAAAATAGCTCAAAAGGAATTAAATGAAAAAAATATTAAGTTTATTGAAGCTAAAAAAGAAAAAGCTGAATTAGAAAATGAGTATAAGGCTTGTAGATTAAAAGCATTACAATCTCAAATGAATCCTCATTTTTTATTTAATGTGTTAAATAGTATATCTTCACTTGCAATAATTGAAGAAGCACCAAAAACTCAAGAAGTTATATATGATTTATCTAATATGCTAAGATATACATTGAAAAAAGTAGATAAAATACTTCCTTTAGAAGAAGAATTAGATTATATAGAATTATATTTAAAATTACAAAAAGTAAGATTTGGGGATAGGTTAGAATATAGTATTAATATTAGTGATTCAATTAAAGATCAAAAGATACCATTTATGAGTATACAACCTTTTGTTGAGAATGCTATAATTCATGGCTTAGAAAAGAAAGAAAAATGTGGGAAAATAGAAATATTCTCTGAAGAAACAAATGATAGTTTAACTCTATTTATAAAGGATAATGGTACAGGAATAACAAGAGATGAACTAAACAATATAAGAGAAAGTTTGAAAGATAAATATAGTGATGATTTAGAAAAGATAGGCATAAATAATGTAAATAAAAGAATGGCTGATTATTATGGAAATAACTATAACATAGACATAGAAAGTAATATTAGAGAAGGGACTTTAGTTAAAATTACATTTGCAAAATAATAAGTAGCTTAGGGGTGGATAGAGATATGGCTAAGATAATGATTGTAGATGATGAGGTTTTAGAAAGAAATGCTTTAAAAGTTATACTTAAAAATTTAGAAAATATTGAGATAGTAGCTGAGGCATGTAATGGAAGAGAAGCTATAGAACTTGATAAGAAATATAATCCTGATTTGATAATAATGGATATAAAAATGCCAGGGATTGATGGGTGCAAGGCAACAGAGATAATAAAAAGTAATAATAAAGATAAAATTATAATTATGTTAAGTGCTTATGATGATTTTGATTTAGTTAGAAAAGCTTTAACATTAGGAGTTGATGAATATATTTTAAAACCATTTAATCCGCAAAAATTAAAGAACATTATCAATAATAATATTGTTAATTTAAAAATTAACAATAATAAAATAGAAAAATATATTAATAATACATATAAGGTTGATAAAGATGTAAATAAAGTTAATAACCCTATAGAAATTGCAGTTGATTATATTGATGAAAATTTTAGAGAGAATATTAATTTGAATATGATAGCATCTATATGTAATTTAAGTCCATGTTATTTTAGTAAACTATTTAAAAAGAAAATGGGCATTAATTATAATACTTACATAAATAATAAAAAAATAGATTATGCTAAAAAAATATTAGAAACTACAGATACTCCAATTTTAAACTTATCAATGGATTTAGGATTCGAAGATTGTGGGTACTTTATAAGAGTATTTAAAAAATTAGAAGGAGTTACTCCTAAGAAATATAGAGAAATAAATATTTAATATAAAAATATCCTAAAAATAAAAGATTATTATGATTTTTTATTTTTAGGATATTTTTTTATAACAAATTAATCATATGTAATCGTATAAGTTTAAATTTATTGTTATGTAGATATATTATTGTAGAAATTTGCACAAAGATTCACATAATTAACTTTTTGAACAAAAAAGTGCAATTTTACTTGATAAAAATTAAACAATATAATCCTAGAAGAAAACAATTTATTTTAATGGAATTTAATGAGTTTTGAATTAAAATGTATACATAGATAAGAAAATAACAAACATTACTGAAAATAAATTAAACTTATTTTAAGGGAGGAACTAAAAATGAAATCAAAAAGATTTGAAGTTTTAGCAAAACGTCCTATAAACCAAGATGGTCTTATTGGTGAATGGCCAGAAGAAGGATTAATTGCAATGCAAAGTCCAAACGATCCTAAATCTTCTATAAAGATAGAAAATGGTGTGGTTGTAGAACTAGATAGCAAAAAAAGAGAAGACTTTGATATGATTGATAGATTTATAGCAGATTATGCAATTAATTTAGATTATGCAGAAGAAGCTATGAAATTAGATTCATTAGAAATAGCAAAAAAATTAGTAGATGTAAATGTAGGAAGAGATGAAATTATTAAAATAACAACAGCGATTACTCCTGCAAAAGCAGTAGAAGTTATGACACATATGAATGTTGTTGAAATGATGATGGCACTTCAAAAGATGAGAGCTAGAAAAACTCCATCAAATCAATGTCACGTAACAAACTTAAAAGATAATCCAGTACAAATTGCAGCAGATGCAGCAGAAGCTGGTATAAGAGGTTTCTCAGAACAAGAAACAACAGTAGGTATAGTTAGATATGCTCCATTTAATGCATTAGCAATACTTATAGGTTCACAAGTAGGAAGACCTGGAGTATTAACTCAATGTTCAGTTGAAGAAGCTACAGAACTTGATCTTGGTATGAGAGGACTTACAAGTTATGCAGAAACAGTTTCAGTATACGGAACTGAAGCAGTATTTACAGATGGAGATGATACTCCATGGTCAAAGACATTCTTAGCATCTGCATATGCTTCAAGAGGACTTAAAATGAGATATACATCAGGAACAGGTTCAGAAGCATTAATGGGATATGCAGAAGGTAAATCAATGCTTTATTTAGAATCAAGATGTATATTTATAACTAAAGGTGCTGGAGTTCAAGGACTTCAAAATGGAGCAGTTAGTTGTATAGGTATGACTGGTGCAGTTCCATCAGGTATAAGAGCAGTCCTTGGAGAAAACTTAATAGCTGCAATGCTTGATTTAGAAGTTGCTTCAGCTAATGACCAAACATTCTCACATTCAGATATAAGAAGAACAGCAAGAACATTAATGCAAATGCTTCCAGGAACAGACTTTATATTCTCAGGATATAGTGCAGTTCCAAACTATGATAATATGTTTGCTGGTTCAAATTTTGATGCAGAAGATTTTGATGATTACAATGTACTTCAAAGAGATTTAAAGGTAGATGGTGGATTAAGACCAGTATCAGAAGAAGAAACAATAGCAATAAGAAATAAGGCTGCAAGAGCTATACAAGCAGTATTTAGAGAATTAGGATTCCCTAAAATAACTGATGAAGAAGTTGAAGCTGCAACTTATGCACATGGAAGTAAAGATATGCCAGAAAGAAATGTAGTTGAAGATTTAAAAGCTACAGAAGAAATGCTTAAGAAGAGAATAACAGGATTAGATATAGTTAAAGCACTAGCTGTTAGTGGATTTGATGACGTTGCAAATAGTATATTAGGTATGCTTAAGCAAAGAGTTACAGGAGATTATCTTCAAACTTCAGCTATACTTAACAGCGATTTTGATGTTATAAGTGCTGTTAATGATATAAATGATTACAAAGGACCAGGAACTGGGTACAGAATTAGTGAAGAAAGATGGGAAGAAATTAAAAATATTCCTAATGTAATTAAGCCAGAAGATATAGAATAGAGCTCAGAGAGGTGAGAATGATGGAAAACAAAACAAATGAATTTGTTATCAAAGATCTTACTATTGAAGAAGTAGGAGAGGCTAAAATTGGAACAAGATCAGATGAGGTCGTAATAGGAATTGCACCAGCATTTGAAAAATTCCAACATAAAACTTTAGTTGATGTAAAACATACTGACATATTAAGAGAACTTATTGCAGGTATTGAAGAAGAAGGATTACATGCTAGAGTTGTTAGAATATTAAGAACTTCAGATGTTTCATTTATAGCAAATGATGCAGCAAAGCTTAGTGGATCAGGAATCGGAATCGGAATACAATCAAAGGGAACAACAGTTATAACTCAAAAAGATTTACTTCCATTAAATAATTTAGAGTTATTCCCACAAGCACCATTGATAACTTTAGAAACATATAGATTAATTGGAAAAAATGCAGCTAAATATGCAAAAGGAGAATCACCAACTCCAGTTCCTACAAAGAATGATCAGATGGTAAGACCAAAATTTATGGCAATAGCAGCATTGTTCCATATAAAAGAAACTAAACATGTAGAAGTTGGTGCAAAGCCAATAGAAATAAAAGTTAAATTCTAATTTATAAGGAGAAGATGTTATGAAGCAAAGAATGACACCTAAAGATTATCCTTTAGCAACTAAGAGACCTGGAGATATAAATACACCAACAGGTAAAAATCTACAAGAGATAACTTTAGAAAATGTTTTAAATGGAAAAATTAAACCAGAAGATGTTAGAATATCACCTGAAACTTTAGAGATGCAAGCTGAAATAGCTGAAGGTATGAATAGAAATGCTATAGCTAGAAACCTTAGAAGAGCAGCTGAACTTATAAGTGTACCAGATGAAAGAATTCTTGAAATATATAATGCATTAAGACCATATCGTTCAACTAAAGAAGAGCTTTTAAATATTGCAGATGAACTTGAAAAGGTATATAGTGCGAAAGTAAATGCAGGCTTAGTAAGAGAAGCTGCTGAAGTATATGAAAAGAGCAATAAATTAAAACAAAATTAATTTACTCTTATTAGGAGGACACCATGAAAATAATTGCAGGAGTTGACATTGGTAATGCTACTACAGAGGTAGCATTATCAAGAGTTGAAGATAAAAAGATTGAATTCCTTTCAAGTGGAATAGTTCCTACAACGGGGATAAAAGGTACTGAAGAAAACATAGAAGGCGTTTTTGATTCTTTAAAGCAAGCACTTAAAAAAGTATCTTTAGAATTAAAAGATTTAGATTTAGTTAGAATAAATGAAGCTGCACCAGTTATTGGTGATGTTGCTATGGAAACTATAACAGAGACTATAATAACTGAATCAACTATGATAGGCCATAATCCTCAAACTCCAGGTGGTATTGGTATTGGTATTGGTAAAACTATATATATAGAAGACTTAGAAAATATAGATCCAGAAGAATCTAAAGATGAAAAATTTATACCACTTATACTAAGTAGAGTTAATTTTTTAGAAGCAGCAGCTAGAATAAATCATGCTACAAAAAAAGGCATTAATATTTCAGCAGCAATAGTTCAAAGAGATGATGGAGTACTTATAAATAATAGATTAGACAAAAAAATACCTATAGTTGATGAAGTAATGCTTTTAGAAAAAGTTCCTGTAGAAATGAAAGCTGCAGTAGAAGTTGCAGCACAAGGTGATGTAGTTGAAAATCTAGCAAATCCTTTTGGAATAGCAACAGTATTTGATTTATCACCAGAAGAAACTAAGATGATAGTACCTATATCTAGAGCGCTTATTGGAAACAGATCAGCTGTAGTTATTAAAACTCCAAAAGGAGATGTTCAAGAAAAGAAAATTCCTGCTGGATGCATAAATATAGATGGATTAAAGCGTAAAGAAAGTGTTAATGTAGAACACGGTGCAGAAAAAATAATGGATGCTGTAAAATTATGTGTTCCAATACAAGATGTTAAAGGTGAGCCAGGAACTAATGCTGGAGGAATGCTTGAAAGAGTAAGACAAGTAATGGCAAATCTTACAAACCAAAAAATAAGTGATATAAAGATACAAGATTTGTTAGCTGTAGATACCTTTATACCTCAAAAGGTTAAAGGAGGTCTTGCAGAAGAATTTTCACTTGAAAATGCTGTAGGAATTGCTGCTATGGTTAAAGCAGATAAGCTTCAAATGCAAATGATTGCAGATAAACTTGAAAACAAATTAAAGGTTCCAGTAGAAGTTGGTGGAGTAGAAGCTGATATGGCAATACGTGGAGCACTTACAACTCCAGGAAGTAGCACACCACTTGCAATACTTGATATGGGAGCAGGATCAACAGATGCTTCAATAATAAATAATAAGGGTGAAATATCATCAATTCATTTAGCAGGTGCCGGAAATATGGTAACTATGCTTATAAAATCTGAACTTGGACTTGAATCATTTAATTTAGCAGAAGATATAAAGAAATATCCATTAGCTAAAGTAGAAAGTTTATTCCATATAAGACATGAAGATGGAACAGTTGAATTTTTTAAAGAACCTTTAGATCCATCAGTTTTTTCAAAGGTTGTAATAATAAAAGATGGTATGTTAGTACCTATAAATGGGCAAACTTCCATAGAAAAGATAAGAGCTATAAGAAGAGGTGCTAAAGAAAAAGTATTTGTAACTAACTGTTTAAGAGCATTAACTATAGTTTCTCCAACTGGAAATATAAGAGATATTGAATTTGTCGTGTTAGTAGGAGGATCATCTTTAGATTTTGAAGTACCTCAATTAGTTACAGATTCTCTATCACAATATGGAGTTGTAGCTGGTCGTGGAAATATAAGAGGTACAGAAGGCCCAAGAAATGCTGTTGCAACTGGATTAATATTATCTTGTGAAGGAATGGAGTAATTATTATGGCAATGGTAGTTAAAGGATATGAATATGAAATACCTTGTATATACTTATATCATTCAAATATATTAGAAGATAAATCAAGATTTAATGAAATATTATGGGGAATAGAAGAAGAAGGAATACCTTATGAAGTTGAGGCTTTAGATTGTAATATTTCAGAAGAACTTAGTCATTTAGCATCTATGAAATCTAAATTAGCAGTTGGTATAGGTATAGATTCAGAAGGAAAGATAACTGTTACTTTTAATAAATTACATAAAGATAAACCTTTATTTACTGCACATTTAGATGACAGCCTAGATGTTTTAAGAGATTTAGGAGCAAATGCAGGAAGACTTGTTAAAGGGATAGCCTTTAAATAAATTAAAGGAGGAATAAGCTATGTATAAACTTTATACAAAGACTGGAGATAAAGGAACTACTGGATTATTTGGCGGAAGTAGAGTTGATAAAGATAGTTTAAAGGTAGAAGCTTATGGAACCGTAGACGAAGTTATATCACTCTTAGGGCTTGCTTATTCTAAAATAAATTCTGATGAATTAAAAAAAGAGATTAATAGTATACAAAAAAAATTATTTACTTTAGGTGGAGAGCTTGCAAGTGATGATAAAGGCATTGGATATTTGAAAGAATTAGTAAGTGAAACTGATGTAAAGAATTTAGAACACTTAACAGATAAATATATGGAAATTACAGGTCCTATAAATGAATTTGTTATTCCAGGTAAAAATGAATCTTCAGCAGTTATTCATGTAGCTAGAACTGTAGTTAGAAGAGCTGAAAGAAGAATAACAACTCTTGCTAGAGAAGAGAAAGTAAGAAAAGAAGTTAGTATGTATATAAATCGTCTATCAGATACACTTTTTGCAATGGCAAGATTTGAAGAAGAAAAATAAGGAGGATATTATAGTCATGAAAAAATTAAATGAATTTAAAGAATTAAGTTTAGATATAGTAAAAGAAATGGCAAAGGCTGCAGAAAAAAAAGCAGCTGAAATAAATGTTCCTGTTGTATTTGCAGCAGTAGATAAAGGCGCTAACTTAATGTTAATGCATAGAATGGAAAATGCACTTTTAACAAGTGTAGATATAGCAATAAATAAAGCATATACAGCTGCATGTTTAAAGCAAGGAAGCCATGAAATTGCTGAATCTGTACAACCAGGACAAAGTCTTTATGGTTTACAACTTAGTAATAATCAAAGAATAGTACCATTTGGCGGTGGATTTCCAATCATAGTTGATGGTCAAGTTGTTGGTGCTGTTGGAGTAAGTGGTGGAACTGTAGAAGAAGATATGTCTGTAGCACAAGCTGCAGTAGATGCATTTAACAAATAATAAAAAAGCAAAATATAAATTTTAATAATATAAATATAATATAAATTTTTGGAGGAAAATGAAATGAGTGAAATGAGAATGTATGATTATTTAGTACCAAGTGTTAATTTTATGGGTGCAAATTCAATATCAGTAGTTGGTGAAAGATGTAAAATATTAGGCGGAAAAAAAGCTTTAATAGTTACAGATAAATTCTTAAGAAGTATAAAAGGTGGAGCAGTTGAATTAACTGAAAAATACTTAAAAGAAGCAGGAATAGATGTTGCTTATTATGATGGAGTTGAACCAAATCCAAAGGATACAAATGTTAGAGATGGTTTAAAAGTATTCCAAGATGAAAATTGTGATATGATAGTTACAGTTGGTGGCGGAAGCTCACATGACTGTGGTAAAGGAATAGGTATTTCAGCTACTCATGAAGGAGATCTTTATGATTATGCAGGAATAGAAACTTTAACTAATCCTCTTCCACCAATCGTTGCAGTTAATACTACAGCAGGAACAGGAAGTGAAGTTACAAGACATTGTGTTATAACAAATACAAAAACTAAAGTTAAATTTGTTATAGTTAGTTGGAGAAACTTACCATTAGTTTCAATAAATGACCCTCTATTAATGGTTGGAAAACCTGCTGGACTTACAGCTGCAACAGGAATGGATGCATTAACTCATGCTGTAGAAGCATATGTATCAAAGGATGCTAACCCTGTAACAGATGCTGCTGCAATTCAAGCAATTAAATTAATATCAAATAATTTAAGACAAGCAGTTGCTTTAGGAACTAATTTAGAAGCTAGAGAAAATATGGCATATGCTTCATTATTAGCTGGTATGGCATTTAATAATGCTAATTTAGGATACGTACATGCTATGGCTCACCAATTAGGTGGATTATATGATATGCCTCATGGAGTAGCAAATGCTATGCTTCTTCCACATGTTGAAAAGTACAACTTAATAGCTAATCCACAAAAATTTGCTGATATAGCAGAATTTATGGGAGAAAACATTGAAGGATTATCAGTTATGGATGCTGCTCAAAAAGCAATTGATGCAATGTTTAGATTAGCAAGTGATGTAGGAATTCCTGCAAGACTTAGAGATATGGGAGTTAAGGAAGAAGATTTTGAATATATGGCTGAAATGGCATTAAAAGATGGTAATGCTTTCTCAAATCCAAGAAAAGGTAATGAAAAAGATATAGTTAATATATTTAAAGCTGCATTCTAATTTGTAATATTTAAAATTTAATAAAATTATATCTTTATATCTATATGTAAGCCTCTTTAACGATTTTAAAGGGGCTTATATTATTTTATATATAAATACTTTTTTATTAAAAATAATTGATTAAGTTATAGAAAAGTTTTAAATTTATCTTTTAATTTATAGTAAATAAGGGTACAATTAGACTATAATGTTAAGTAAAGCACTTAAGTATAAGGAGGAATTAAAATGGATAAAGAAAATAAATGTGGATGCAAAAATCACGAACACGAACATAATCATGAACACGAATGCTGTGGAGGTCACGGACATCACCATGAACATGATCATGAATGTGGATGTGGAGAAGCACATGGCGAACATGATAGCTTTGTTGTAGATTTAGTAGATGATGAAGGAAACACAATTTCATGTCCTATTATAGATGCTTTTGAATTTGAAGGAAATGAATATGTTTTAGCTAGAAATATGGAAGATGATTCTGTATATCTATTTAGAGCTTCAGAAGAAACTGAAGAACTAATAGTTCCAGAAGAAGATGAATTTGAAAGAGTTTCAACATATTATAATGAAACATTAGCAGAAGAATAGAGAATAAATAAAGAGAGTGGAAAATCCACTCTCTTTTGCAAATATAAATATATGGGTATAGTCATTTTATGGGTAAAGAAGGTGTGAAATATGAAATATGCAGATTTACATATACATTCTTCCTTTTCTGATGGCAAGCTAACACCAGAACAGATATTAGAGATTGCTTGTAAGAAAGAAATAAAATATATTTCTATAACAGATCATGATTCGATAGATTCTCAATATATAACAAGAGAAGCAAATGATAAAGTTACTATAATACCTGGTATTGAGTTAAGTAGTGAAATAGATGATTTTGAAATTCATATATTAGGGTATTTTATTAATATAGATGATGATAAACTTAATGAAACAGTAAATTCTTTAAAAAAGGAAAGAATTAAGAGAGTAGAGTTAATAATTGAAAAGCTTAAAGAACAAGGCGTATATCTAAACATTGAAGATATTATGAAAAATAACTTATGCATTGGTAGAGCTCATATTGCAAATGAAATAGTAAGGTGTGGATATGAAGAAAACTTTAAAAGTGCTTTTTTGAAGTATTTAATAAAAGGAAAGCCAGCTTATGTGAAAGGTAACAAGCTTACATATAAGAAAGCATTAAAAATAATTAATGATGCAAATGGAATTGCTGTGCTTGCACATCCAGGAAAGATATATAGAAGTATGTCTATTGAAAAAATAGTGAAGGAATTAAAATGTTATGGCTTAAAAGGTATAGAAGTATATCATCCAAGCCATACAAAAGAACAGGTTAATTTATTCTATAATTTAAGTAAAAAGTATAAACTATTAATAACTGGAGGCAGCGATTTTCATGATGAATCTAATAAAGAAATGAGTATAGGTTCTGATGGTATAAATGAGGTACTATTAAATAAACTACTTAATAGTAAATGTATTAAATAAAAGGGAGAAAAGGGTTATGAAATTATCTAAAAGAGAAAATATAATATCACCGTCAATAACTTTAGAAATTACAGCTAAGGCTAAGGAACTAAGAGAAAGTGGACTAAATGTAATTAGTTTTGGGGTTGGTGAGCCAGATTTTAATACTCCTTCAAATGTGATAGAAGAAGCTTATAAAGCTATGATTGAAGGAAAGACAAAGTACACAGAAGTAGCTGGCATAAAAGAACTTAGGGAAGAAATATGCAAGAAATTTAAAAGAGACAATGATTTAAATTATTCTATAGATCAAATAATTGTTTCAAATGGAGCAAAGCAGAGTTTATATAATTCTTTTATGGCTATTTTAGATGACGGGGATGAGGTTATAGTTCCAAAACCTTATTGGGTTAGTTATCCAGAATTAATAAAATTAGTAGGTGGAGTTCCTATATATTCAGATTCTAATGAAAAAGAAAATTTTAAGTATAATATTAAAGATTTAGAATCAAAAATAACAGAAAAAACAAAAGCTATAATAATAAATAGTCCTAACAATCCAACAGGTACAGTTTATACAAAAGAAGAACTTTTAGAAATTGCAAAGTTTTGTGAAAAGCATAATCTTATAATAGTTTCAGATGAGATTTATGAAAAGTTGATTTATGACAAACAAAACCATATAAGCATAGCATCATTAACTGAGTATGCTTATAATAATACTATTGTAATAAATGGTTTATCGAAATCTTCAGCAATGACTGGCTGGAGAATTGGTTATGCAGCTTGTGCAAATAAAAGAGTTATAAAATTAATGACAAGTATACAAAGCCATACTACATCTAATATAAATTCAATATCACAATATGCAGCAATTGAGGCTATAAAAAACTCAGAAAAAGATTTAAAGATTATGGTAAAAGAATTTGATAATAGAAGAAAGTATATGATAAAAAGGTTAGATGGTATTGAAGGTATACAATATATTGTTCCAAAGGGAGCGTTTTATGTGATGGTAAATATAAATAATTTCTTTGGAAAGAAAATAAATAATACAGTTATTAAAGATTCTTTAAGTTTCTCAAAAGAATTATTAGAAGAGGAAAAGGTAGCTGTTGTTCCTGGAATTGGTTTTGGAGTTGATGATTTTATAAGATTATCTTATGCAACTTCAAAAGAAAACATAGAAGAAGGAATGGATAGGATAGAAAAGTTTATTAAAAAATTAAGCTAATAAAAAGATGATTAGTCAAAAAGGCTAGTCATCTTTTTTATATATTATAAATCTTTTATAAATTAGTAATAAAAGATTAATCAGATGATTATAGAAATTGATTGTAAGGCTAATATATAATATAATAGGTAATAAAAATTATTTGGAGGAAAAAATGACAAAATTAGCGATATTTGATGTAGATTTTACTATAACAAAAAAAGAAACATTAATGCAATTTTTTAAATATATGGTGTATAAAGATAAAAAGAATATAAAATTTTTACCAAGAGCTATTTTTTCAGGATTATTATATGGTGTTGGAATTTATGATGAAAAAAGAGTTAAGGAATCATTTTTAAAGTTTATAGATGGTATTGATGAAGAAGAGCTAAGAATATTAGCAAAAGACTTTTATAAGGATGTTTTAAGCAATATTTTATATGATGATGCCATAAAGATGATGAAAGATTTAAAAAATAAAGGCTATAAGATATATCTAATATCAGCTTCACCTGAATTTTATTTAAATGAGTTTTATGAGTGTAAAGAGATAGATAAAATAATTGGAACTAAGTTTAAGTTTAAAGATAAAAAGTTTATTAGAGAAATGGATGGATCAAATTGCAAGGGTGAGGAAAAAGTTAGAAGGCTCATGGAAGAACTAAAAAAAGATAATATAGAAGTAGATTTTAAAGATTCATATATGTTTTCAGATTCTTTATCAGATAAGCCTTTACTTGATTTAGTAGGGCATCCGTATTTAATAAATTTTAAAAAGAAAAATGATATAGAAGTACTTAAATGGAAATAATAAAACATAAAAATAAGCCATGCTAAAATAAAGCATGACTTATTTTTTTAGTTATTCATTATTGAATTAGTAAGTGGTGGTATAACTTGTTTCTTTCTTGAAAGAACTCCTGCTAAAAATGCCATTGAATCTTCAAGTTTGATATCAAATGCTTTTTCAACTAATTCTGGTTTCTTTCCAGCTACAAGTATTTGTGAACCTTCGTTTAAGATATCAGTTAATAATAACATAACCATGTCATAACCGCATTTATCAGCTTCGTTATTCATGTGTATTAACATATCGTCTTTTAAAGGCATGAATCCATCAATATCCATTGTATTAACTTGAGCAACACCTATCTTTATATCACCCATAGTAAATGGTTTAAAGTCTTGGCTGAATATTTCTTCAACTGTTTTACCAGTTAATGAAGTACCGGCTTTAAACATTTCTTTTGCAAATTCTTCTAAGTTTATTCCTGCTATTTCAGCAAGTTTAGTACAAATTTGCTTATCTTGTTCTGTGCAAGTTGGACTTCTAAATAATAATGTATCAGAAATTATTGCTCCACATAATAAACCAGCTATTTCTCTAGATGGTGTAATTCCATTTTCAAAGTAGCATTTAGCAACTATTGAAGATGTACTTCCTATTGGTTCGTTTCTAAATAGTATTGGAGCATTTGTTTGAATATCAGCAACTCTGTGGTGATCTACTATTTCTAAAATTTCTGCATCTTCAAGTCCTGGAACTGATTGAGATTTTTCATTGTGGTCAACTTGAATAACTTTTTTCTTGAAGTTTGATATTAAGTGATATCTTGAAATTGTTCCGATAACTTTTCCTTCTGAATCAATAACAGGATAGCTTCTGTATCTAGTTTCAAGCATTGTTTCTTTAACATCTTCAACTAATTCATCAGTAGAGAATGAAACTAAGTTTTCTTTAACCATAACAAATCTTACAGGTACACTTTGCATTATAAGTCTTGATGCTGTAAATGAATCATGAGGAGTTGAAATTACAGTTATTCCAGCTTCTTTAGCTTCATTTAATAATTCATCACTTAAAGTGCTTGAACATGCTAAAATCATTAAAGAAATCTTTTCGTTTATAACTTCTTTTTGTATTTCAGGTCTATCGCCAACTATTACGATATCACCTTCTTCAACATGTTGTCTTACTGAATCAGGTTGCATAGCAGCAACACATATTTTCCCAGGGAAAGTATGAACATTTTCGTTTACATAAAGAGTATTTGCAGATAATGCATCTACTATGTTTTCAATACCTGTTTCACTTTTGCTTAAAATCTTGTTATCATGGAAATCTAGACATGATTCTGCTAAGTTAGAAACTGATAATATTCCTATAAGATGATCATTTTCATCACTAACAGGAATTGATTGTATGTTCTTATCTTTCATTATGTTCCAAGCCATTTTTAAAGATATACCAGGTGATATAGCTTTTATATCATCTATTTTTAAATCTTCAACTTTTAATTTTACTGTCTCTAAAAACTCAGGCGCTTTAACATTAAAGTAATCTAAAATGAATTGAGTTTCTCTATTAACGTTTCCTAATCTAACTGGAACAGCTGGTATATTTCCTATTTTATTTTTTAATTCAGCATATGAAATAGCAGCACAGATTGAATCTGAATCTGGATTTCTATGTCCAGTAACATATACTACGTTTTTCAAAGACATTACCTCCTTTATCTTAAAAAATTACAGTATTAATTGTACGACCTAAATAAAAAAATGTAAAGTAAGTTATAGCAAAACTTTTCATAAGTTAGTAACTTTTAAATATATATATATAAGAATGCTTAAAAAGGGGGAATTATTAAAGTGATACAGGAACAAAATATGATTCCGGGACTTACAACTAAAGAAGCCGAAAAAAGGATTAAAAGTTTTGGTCTAAATGAGCTTAAACATAAAAGTAAGGCATCTCCATTTAAAATCTTTTTATCACAATTTAATGATTTTATGGTATGGGTGCTTATAGGCGCTACTATAATATCAGGATTTATGGGAGATACTGCAGATGCAATAACTATACTTATTATAGTTATAGTGAATGCACTTTTAGGATTTTTTCAAGAATTTAGAACTGAAAAATCTTTAGAAGCTTTAAAGGATATGGCAGCACCGACTTGTAAGGTATATAGAGATGGTAGAATAAGCGTAATAAATTCAAAATATCTTACAATAGGGGATATTGTTATATTAGAATCTGGAGATAGAATACCAGCAGATGGAGAATTTTTAGAAGCTTCTGGAGTAGTTGTGGATGAATCTCTTTTAACTGGAGAATCAGTTGGGGTAAGCAAGGATACTACTAAAGGACATAATTTAGGTTTCATGGGGACAAATCTTTTAAAGGGTAAAGGTCTTTTTAGAGTTGTACAAATTGGAATGAATACAGAAATGGGTAAAATTGCAGACCTTCTACAAAATATCGAAGCAGAAAAGTCACCACTTAAAGAAAAGTTAGAATCACTTGGAAAAATACTTGTAATATTATGTTTAGCTATATGCATTATAGTTACAGTTTTGGGAATAATGAGAGGAAACGAAGCTGGAGAGATGTTTATGCTAGGTGTTTCTTTAGCAGTAGCTGCAATTCCAGAAGGGTTAGCTGCTATAGTTACAGTTGCATTAGCGCTTGGAGTTTCAAAGATGTTAAAGAGAAATGCATTGGTTAGAAAGCTTCCAGCTGTTGAAACATTAGGATGTACTTCTGTAATATGTTCAGATAAAACAGGAACACTAACGCAAAATAAGATGACTGTTAAAGAGATATATATTAATGGAAAAACTATAGAGTTACAAAAAGAAAATATAAATAATATAAAAGGTATAGAAAAATTAAAGAGCGCATTTGTACATTGTAATGATTGTCAATTAGATAAAAAGAGCAATAAGATTGATAAAGCATTATTTGGTGATCCAACAGAAACAGCTTTAGTTAGAATGTTTTTTGATAAGGTAATAGATGTAAAAGAATTTACTAAAGATGTTAAGAGAGTATTTGATATACCTTTTGATTCAACTAGAAAAATGATGTCTGTAATAGTTAAGGAAAACAATAAAGAAGTATGTTATATAAAAGGAGCTCCAGAGAAAATAATTGAAAAGAGTAACTATATATATGAAGACGGCATTGTAAAACCTTTAACTTATCAAAAGAAAAAGCTTATATATAACTCTTTAGAAGCTATGTCTTCAAGGGCTTTAAGATGTATAGGAGCTGCATATAAAAGTGAAGGACTTGTAAAAAATGAAAGTCTTGAAAATGACTTGATATTTATAGGTCTTGCAGGAAGCATAGATCCTCCAAGAAAAGAGGCAAGAGATGCAGTATTAAAATGTAAACTTGCTGGTATAAAGCCTGTTATGATTACAGGAGATCATAAAAATACAGCTCTTGCAATTGCAAAATCTTTAAACATATGTAAAAGTGAAGATCAAGTTTTAATTGGAAAAGAAATAGAAGAGATGACAGATAAAGAACTTTACAATAGAGTTAGTAATGTTCGTGTATTTGCAAGAGTATCTCCTAATCATAAATTAAGAATTGTTAAAGCTTTTAAAGCAAGAGGTAATATAGTTGCAATGACTGGAGATGGTGTAAATGATGCACCAGCAATTAAAGAAGCTGATATTGGAATATCTATGGGTATATCAGGAACTGATGTAACTAAAGAAGCTTCTTCTATGATACTTATGGATGATAATTTTAGTACAATTGTAGCTGCTGTAGAAGAGGGTAGAACTATATATGATAATATAAGAAAATTTATAAGATATCTTTTATCTTGTAATTTAGGTGAAGTTTTAACAATGTTTTTAGCAACACTATTTACGTTGCCAAATCCACTTACACCTATACAAATATTATTTGTAAATTTAGCTACAGATGGACTTCCTGCAATAGCTTTAGGGGTGGACCCAGCAGATAGTGATATAATGAGGCAACAACCTAGAAATAAAAAGGAAGGTATATTTGCAAGAGGGCTTACAGAAAAAATACTTATAAGAGGAACGCTAATTGGTATATGCACTCTTCTTTCATTTATGGTAGGTAGATATTATAGAATGGACCTTGAAACATGTAGAACAATGGCACTTTCAACACTTATAATGTCACAATTATTCCATGTATTTGAATGTAGGTCAGAAAGACATTCAATATTTGAAATTAAATTATTTACTAATCCTTATTTAGTTGGAGCTGTAAGTATATCTATAACAATGCTTCTTGCAATACTATATATCCCATTTTTAAGAGGTATATTCCATACAGTTCCATTGATGATAAATCATTGGGCAATAGTAGTATTCTTCTCAGGCGTAATAGCATTTATAAATAGTGTATATTTATTTATAAAAACAAAATAGATATAAAAAAAGACTGATTTTTTATCAGTCTTTTTATCTTTGTCTCATTCTTGTTGCCGTTTGTCTAGCTTTTTTAATTTGTGAATGATCTATAGGGACTAAATCTTTTTTAGTAGTTAAGTTAAGTATGTTTTGAATTTGGATTATTTCAGAATCCTTTTTACCTTTAACTCCTTTAAGTCCCATTATTATAACTTTATGTCCTTTATTTAATTGAATAAATTCAGGTTTTTTAAACCATCTATTTCTCTTATATCTGCATTTTATAGCACTTCTACCTGCATCAGGTTTAATTATTATGTTAACTATTAATTTATGAAAAATTACATAATTTTTTTCTTCGGTCTTAACTGACATAACAGTTCCTTGAGCGCTTGTTATTCTATCGCCATATTTTTGGAAATAAGAATCTCTAAAATATTTATCAAATTTATCTTTTAATCCCATAAAAAATTCTCCTTCTAAAAAATAAGTCAGTTTTGGATAAATCCACTATAACATCTAGTATTATAACATAAATGAAAAATTAATAAAATATAAAATTATCTAAGCTATTTGTAAATAGCTTATTAAAGCAATTAAAGAATATTTTTAAATTCCATAAAGGAATAAATTTAAACTTGAAATAATAAAGAATTTATATAGAAAAGTTTGAGTAGAAGTCTTTTTAAGGAGGGGAGTAAATGCATGATTTTAACAAAATAAATATAAGCTCTAATGAATTAATAAAGATAGCAAAAGAAATGAAAAATCAAAAGAATAGGCTAGTAATAATAAACGGATATATAAATGAAGATAAAGAAAATGTTGTGTGCTATAACTTTGATATTAATGGAAAAATAGACACATATACTATAGTAGGAGAAGATAAAATACCAACAATAACGACAATATATGGGGAAGCTGCTAGATGGTGTGAAGAGGAAATAGAAGAATTAATGAAGGTAGAGTTTATGGGGCTAAATAGAAGTGGAAGATTATTTTTGCCAGAGGAATTTAAAGATGGGGAGGGGCAGATATTAGTTATGCCTTTAAAAGAGCTTAAAAAATTAAAAGAAAAATAGGAGGTGTATAAATGAGTTATATTGTACCACTTGGTCCATACCATCCATCGCTTGAAGAACCTATACATGTAAAACTATTTACTGAAGGTGAAATTATAAAAAATTCAGAAGTTTATATTGGATATAATCACAGGGGAATAGAAAAGCTTTGTGAAGAAAAAAATCACATACAAACTATAACTTTAGTAGAGAGAGTTTGTGGAATTTGCTCACATTCTCATACATTAGCGTATTGTTTAGCGCTAGAGAAGATTTTAGATATGAAGGTTCCAAAAAGAGCTGATTATATAAGAGTTATAATTTGTGAACTTGAAAGATTACATTCACATTATTTATGGCTTGGACTTGCAGCACATATAATTTCATTTGATTCATTATTTATGATGTGTTTTAAGACAAGAGAAAGAATAATGGATATATTAGAAGAAGTATCAGGAAATAGAGTAAATTATGCGATGAATGTTATTGGCGGATCTAGAAGAGATATAGATAAAGATAAAATTTCAAATATTAAGAATATGCTAGAGAAAGTAAAAGAAGAGCATAAAAAAATAACTTATATATATAGCGAAGATAAAGTTGTAAGTCTTAGGACTAAGGGAGTAGGTATACTTACTAAAGATGAGGCTATAAATTATGATGCCTGCGGACCTCATGGGAGAGCATCAGGGATTTATGATGATGCAAGAATTAAAGATCCTTATTGTTCTTATGAAGATTTTGATTTTAAAGAAATAGTATTACAAGATGGAGATGTATTTTCTAGAGTGCTTTTAAGAATACTTGAAATTGATGAAAGTATAAAAATAATAGAACAAGCACTAGAAAATTTGCCAGATACAGAAATAAATTTAGGAATTAAGATGCGAAAAATTCCTAAGGGGGAATATATGTCAAGGATTGAAGCTCCAAGGGGAGAACTGACTTATTATGTAGTATCAAATGGTGGACAAACAAATGGAAGAGTTAGTATACATGTGCCGACATTTAAAAATGCAGCAACAGTGCCTGTAATGCTAAAAGAAAATACTATTAGTGAAGCAGGTCTTATAGTAGCAAGTATTGATCCATGCTTCTCATGTTTAGATAGGTGAAAATTTATGCATGAGCTTTCAGTAACTAAAAGTATATTAAATATCTGCAAAGAACAAGCAAAAATAAGATCATTTAAAAAAATAAAAAAGATAAATTTATGTGTTGGAGAAATAACAGGTTTAGTTCCAAATTGTATAGATTATTATTTTAATATTATAAGCAAAGGTACGATTGCAGAAGGAGCTTTGATAAATATAGATAAGATAAAGCTTAGGATAAAGTGCTTAGAATGTAATTATGAAGGTGAAATGGATAAGAATGATTATGTGTGTCCAAGTTGTAGCGGTATAAATTTTAATATATTAAATGGAAATGAATTTTATTTAGAAAGTATCGAGGTGGATTAGATGGAGATAAAGGTTATAAAGCAAATAATGGATTGGAATAAAGAATGTCATGATGAATTAATAGGTAAGTTAAATGATAATAAGGTAACTATGATAAATGTTATGGGGTCTCCTGGGGCTGGAAAGACTACATTTATATTAAATCTTTTAAATGAATTTAAAAAAGAAGGTTTAAAAGTTGGTGTTATAGAGGGAGATATTGCAGGAAAGGTAGATGCTGAAAAAATTGCAAAGGAAGGCATTCAAGTGGTGCAATTAAACACAGATGGAGCATGTCATATTGAAGCAGAATCAATAAAAAATATTCTTCCAAACTTTGATTTAAAAGATTTAGATTTAATTATAGTAGAGAATATAGGTAATTTAGTTTGTCCAGCTGAATTTAATATAGGAGAACACTTAAAAATTGCCTTATTATCAGTTCCAGAAGGTGATGATAAGGTTCAAAAATATCCATTAATGTTTGCAAATTCAGATGGATTAGTGATAACAAAAAGTGATTTAAAGGATTATTTTGAATTTGATTATACTAAAATTTTTGATGATGCAATAAAGAGAAATCAAAAAATAAGAATATTTGCAGTTAATTCAAAAGTTGATGGATGTTTATCCGAAGTAAAAGAATGGATCTTAAGTAAGATGAAGAAGGCTTAGGAGGATATTATATATGAGTAAATTTAAAAAGGTAATATCTGTTTGGATTATTTTATTTTTGTTTTGGATTGGATTTACTCTTCAAGATTTTAAATTTACAGATATAAATATAACAGAAATATTAGTTGGGCTTGTAATTTCTTTGTTAGTTAGTATGGTAAGTGCTTTATATTTATTTAAGGATGTTTCGCTTAGATTTAAGAAAAAAGGTGTATTTATAGGAATAGTTAGATTTATACCAATTTATATATTAGAACTTATTAAAGCAAATATAGATGTAGCTAAAAAAGCTTTATCTATAAATATAGAAATATCACCAGGGATAGTTAAGTATAATAGTGATTTAAAGTCAGATATCGGACTATATGTATTATCAAATTCAATTACATTAACGCCTGGAACAATAACAATGGATATAGATAAAGAAGATTTTAAAAACAACCTTTATATACATTGCATAGATTTAAAAGATAAGGATAATGTCATAAAAAGCATAAAGAATAAGCTAGAAAACAATATTAGGAGGTTTTTAGATTGATAGATTCAGTAATTATAGTAATTCAGATATTGTTATGCTTATTATCTGTTCTTCTTTTATTTAAGGTTTTTAAAGGACCAACAATTATAGATAGAGTAATGTGTACTGATTGTATAGATATAATACTTGGAGTTGTTATGGTTTTACATGGAGCAAAAGAGGAAAGAGCATTATTTATAGATTTAGGACTTGTAGTAACTTTATTAGGCTTTATAGGAACAGTTTTAATATGCAAGTATTTGGAGGGAAAATTATGACTATAAATATTGTAATTATTGCATTGATTTTTATTGGAACGTTCTTTATATTTTCAGGAGTAATTGGAATATTTAGATTTAAAGATATTTTTTGTAGGCTACAATCTTCAACTAATATATCTACGTTAGGAGCAATATCAGTTTTATTAGCCATTTCTATATATGGATTTTTAGGTCATAATATATCCCTTGGTATAAAATGTATCATAATAACAATATTTTTATTAATAACAAATCCAGTTGCATCTCATGTAATGGCAAAAGCAGCTTATAAAAATAAAGCTAAATTATGTGATGAAACTATATTTGATGAGTATGGTGGAAGGAAGTAGTGTTATGAATTGGTTTAGCATATTAAATTTTATAATTATGCTTGGGATAATTATAACAGGAGTAATTATATATTTTCTTGATGAAATGCTCCCATGTATTATTGCTATGGCTGTTTTAGGAACCTTTGTAGCATTAGAATTTTTAGTATTAGGTGCTCCAGATGTTGCTATAGCAGAAGGGGCAGTTGGAGCTATACTAACTCCATTAATTTTTATTGTAACTCTTAAAAAAGTAGGAGGAGATAAAAAATGAAAAAGATCTTAACTGTTATTTCGTTTTTTATAATATCTTTTAGTTTTATGTGGGTAGCTATGGATATGAGTGGGATGAAATCAACATATGATGGAGTTGGAAAAGTTATAGTTAAAAACACTATTGAAAAAACAGGTGCTATAAATGCTGTTACAGCAACAGTATTTGATTTTAGAGGATATGATACATTAGGTGAGTCTTTTGTTCTTTTTACTGCAATTTGTGGGACAACGGTAGTTCTTAGAAAATCTTCAAAAAAAGGAGATGAATCTCATGGATAATAAAGAAAAAGATATCATTGTGAAGATATGTGCAAGTATAACACTTCCTTTAGCATTATTGCTTGGAATATATATTGTATTGCATGGTCATTTAAGTCCAGGAGGAGGTTTTCAAGGAGGCGTAATAATTGCAAGTGCTGTATTAATATTTTATATAGCATATGGAAGAGAGAAAACTTTAAATATATTTAGTAAGAGTAAGTTTAGTAAAATAGAAGAAGTTGGTGCATTGACATTTATTTTTGTTGCATCTTTAGGAATTATTTATGGGGTTTCATTTTTCTCAAATGTACTAAATAAGGGGAGTTTAGGAAATATATTTTCTTCAGGAACTATATTTTT
This sequence comes from Clostridium sp., assembly GCF_034179595.1. Lineage (GTDB taxonomy): Bacteria > Bacillota > Clostridia > Clostridiales > Clostridiaceae > Clostridium. Next base: position 88,407 of record NZ_JAXFPT010000045.1, on the reverse strand, counting down.
TATGAACTTTGCAGTTGGATATAAAGTATTAGCTGGTATATCTGTTTTAATACTTGTTATGATTTCATGCTTAAAGGAAGGAGAGAAGAGAGATGGTTTTTAATTATTTAGGAAGCTTTCTTCTTATTATACTAGGATTATTAATTATAGTTTCTAAGAAGAATTTAATAAAGATAGTTATTGGTATGAGCCTTTTAGATTATGGTATAAATCTTATACTTATAAGCATTGGATATAGATTAAATGGAACAGCTCCTATATTTTTAAATGGATTAAAAGATAATAGTGTATTTGTTGATCCTGTACCACAAGCATTAACACTTACAGCTATTGTTATAGGAGCTTGTGTAACAACTCTTTCTCTTGCAATTATAATAAAGATAAAAAAACACTATAATTCAATAAATGCAGATGATATTAGGAGGCTTAGAGGATGAGTATAAATTCTAATTTACCGATTATGGCCATAATAATTCCATTTACTGCTACATTTATAATTGGACTTATAAAAGAAAAATATATAAATCTAAAAAGACTTATTTCTGTTATAGGCTGTTTTTTATCGCTTATAGTTACTTTTATGATGATAAAGCCAATCTTTATAGATAATAAGATAATTGAGTATTGGATGGGTGGATGGAAGCCGATAAGTAATATAGCATTTGGTATATCGTTAAGAGTTGATGCATTTTCATTGTTTGTTGGAATAATAATTATAATAGCATGTCTTATATCATCAATTTATTCTATTAAGTATATGGAAAATGATAATGCATTATCTAAATATTACATGTTATTTATGTTACTAACAGGTAGTATGATAGGTTTTGTATTTACTGGTGATTTATTTAACATGTACGTAATGCTTGAAATAATGACTATAGCTGCTATATCACTTACTGCATTTAGAAATGAAAAAGGCAAAACTCTTGAAGCTAGCTTTAAATATATAGTTATTGGTGGAATAGGATCATCATTTATATTGCTTGGAACTATTCTTTTATATATGGAAACACATACTTTAAATATATTAGAAATATCAGAAATTCTATTAAGAAATGGTGGAGTTTTTAGCAGTGTAAGTTTATTAGCTTTTGCTATGCTTTTAACTGGATATGCAGTTAAATCATTTATGGTACCATGTCATACTTGGCCACCAGATGCTCATATGTGTGCACCATCTTCAATTTCAATGTTATTATCAGGCATTATGAGCAAAACAGGAATCTATGCAGTTATTAGAATTTTATTTTTGATATTTTCTATTAATGGAAATAATAAAATAGCTTACTTAATAATAGGATGGGGAATTATAACAATGGTTCTTGGAGTAAGTATGGCATTACTTCAAAATGATTTTAAGAGGCTTTTAGCATTTCACTCAATATCTCAAATAGGATATATAATAGTTGGAATTGGGATTAGCTTATATTCTAGTGATTTAAATGGTGATTTAGGTCTTGTAGGTGCTTTATTTCATATGATAAATCATGCTACATTTAAAAGTTTATTATTCTTATGTGCTGGAGCAGTTCTTTTTAGGACAAATACTACTAATTTAGATGAAATATCTGGATTAGGAAAAAAGATGCCGTTTACTATGTTTGTATTTATTATAGGGGCTTTATCTATAAGCGGAATTCCGCCATTTAACGGATTTAATTCAAAATGGCTTATTTACTATTCAAGTTATAGTGCTAAAATGCCAATAGTAACAACTATATGTCTTATTGTTTCAGTTGTGACATTAGCTTCTTTTGTTAAAGTATTTTATACAATTTTTATGGGAACTCCATCAAAAAATATACTTAAAGTAAAAGAAGTACCTCTTACAATGAAATTACCTATGGGTTTTCTTGCTTTAGTTTGCTTATGTTTAGGATTATTCTCAGAAAATATAATCAAAAACTTTTTAAATAAGATTATAAATACTATAAGAGGAAACGAAATAATATTAAATTATGTTTCTCCATATAACCCTATTATGTTTTTAATATTACTTTTTATATTAATAGTATTAGTTATGCTAATTATTAATCTTAGAAAAAATAATCAAAATAAGAATGTAGAAGATGAAAAGTTTGAAGTTTTTTCTGGAGGAGAATTAAATTATAACTCTAAATTAGGTTCTCATGATATGTTTTGGGGAATAAAATATGAGTTTAGAAAATACTTTAGTATAATAGGAAATCTTCATAATGGATGTGTAAATGATTATGCACTTTGGGTAGTTTTAACATTAAGCTTTATTATTATATATTCTTTTATGTTTATGTAGAAGAGGTGATAATATGGAATTTTTAAAGTTACTATTTAATATTCTTATATTTCCAGGTGGTTTATTTTTGATATTTATATCCTTATTAATCTCAGGGATTGATAGAAAATTAGTAGCAAGAATGCAAAGAAGAATTGGACCACCTATATTACAGCCTTTTTATGACATGCTAAAACTTTTCAAAAAAGAAGTAATAATACCTAAAGATTCAAATAAAAAGATATTTAAGATTGCTCCTATAATTGGTTTATTAAGCGTTTGTATTATTCCTATATTTATTCCTATATTCAGTAACACATATATAAATTTTAATGGGGATATAATCTTTATAATATATTTACTAACTATTTCAGCAATTTCATTAATTGCATCTGGAATAAATTCATCATCAGTGTTTGGAGATATAGGTGCATCAAGAGAAGTCGTACTTCTTTCAAGCTTAGAATTACCTATGGTGATATCGATTTTAGCAGTATGTATTTTCTCAGGAAAAGTTTTAAATATAAGTGATTCATTTTTAATGAATAATATATATATTGCTCAATTAAATCAAGGCAGTTTTTTATTTACATTAAAATTGATACCAGCAGCAATAGGATTTTTTATGGTAATACCAGGAGAAACAGGTGTGCTTCCTTTTGATATGGCAGAAGGAGAGATGGAAATATGTGAAGGAGCACTTGTAGAATATTCAGGAGTGTATTTAGGAATTTTAAAACTAGTACAAATTACAAAAGGCTTTATTATGTCAGCTTTATTTGTTTCTTTATTTTTAAGTAATAACATTAGTGATTTTATGATTATTAATATTCTTGTATTTTTAATAAAAACTTTTGTAGTTATGTTTTTCTCTATAACTATAGTTAGAACTATTTTTGCTAGGCTTAGAATAAATCATGCATTAAAATTTTATTGGACAATACCAACAATATTATCATTAATTAGTTTAATATTAGTTAATTATTTTTAGGAGGAAAAATGGGGATTTTAAAAAAAGGTATTGAAAAATCGCCTTGGGTATATCATATAAATACTGGATCATGTAATGGGTGTGATATTGAGTTAGTTGCTCTTTTAGGACCTAGTTATGATATTGAAAGATACGGTGTGAAATTAGTAGGAAGTCCAAGGCATGCAGATATAGTAATAGTAACAGGCCCAGTTACATCACAATCAAAAGATAGAATGTTAAAAGTTATATCTCAAGTTCCAGATCCTAAAGTTATTGTTTCATTAGGGTCATGCCCTATGTCTTGCAATGTATTTAAAGGAAGTTATTCTGTTGATGGCCCTTTAGATAAATGGGTAGATGTAGATGTTTCTGTTGGTGGATGTGCACCAAAGCCTGAAGCTATAATTAAGGCTTTGAAAAAAGCTGTTGATATATTAAGTGAAAAAAGGAGTATGGTATAAAATGAAAGTTCCTTTTTTAAAAGAAGCATTTAAAAACTTATTTAAATCACATAATACAAAAAAAGATGAAGATACAAACGAAAATCCAGTTGGGTATAGAGGAAAAATAGAATTTGATAGTGAAAAATGTATAGGATGTGGACTTTGTACTAGAGTTTGCTCACCATGTGCTATAACAAAGACTACAAGGCGTATAGATGATGAAACTCAAGAAATAACATTATTATTTGACTTAGCAAGTTGTACTTTTTGTGGAACATGTAGTGATTTTTGTGCTAAGAATGCAATAACATTAACTAGAGATTCTGATATTGTAACTTCTGATAAAACAGAGCTTATAGTTAAAGGAAGCTTTATCAAAACTATTCCTAAAAAAGTTAAAAAATAAAATAGATTTAAAAAACTAATTCAAAAACTTGAATTAGTTTTTTGCTTTAATTAGTATAATTTTTATATTTATTTATTAATATAAAAAGAAAGGACATTTAGCCACACTATTGACATAAATAAATGGTATAATAAAAACATAAAGATTTAAGTTTGTATAATTGTTTAAAATTAAAAGAGAGGAATATTATGAATAATTTATTACATGAAATTACAAATAAAGTAATAGAAAACTATAAGTTAGTAAAGAATAAACTGAGATTTGATGGAGAATATATAAATCATTTTGCATCATTAATATTTGGAGAAGACAATAAAGAGATAGATATAAATAAGATAAAGCAAATTAGAAAATATATAAAATTAAATACTAATAAAATGTCAAGTTTTAGAGGCGATATGTTATATATGCTTTCTATACTAATAAGTAAAGAGGAAAACTATGTTGAGTTTTCAAATAGAATCATAAAGATAAGTGAAAAATTAAAAGATAACGATTTCAAAGATGGAAATATTTTAGTTCTTTCAGCCTATGCTTTAGCTAAGCATTCTAAAGATGAACAGGAAGAAACAATAATAAAAGATATGAAAAGAATTTATATTTCACTAAAAAATCAATATAGTGAATTTACTAATGAAGAAGATTATTTAATTTGTGCACTTATTGCAATTGAAGCTAATAAAAATAAAGTTAATATAGAAGACAGCAAAATGTATATACAAAATATATTTGATTATTTATCAGATTTAGATAATTATTCAAAAAATGATTTACAAGGGATAGCGGGTAGTTTGCTTTTAAACAATAATTCATCAGCACAATATGAAATTAAAAAGCTTATAAAAGTTTTTAATAATGAAGATATGAAAATTGGAGATGAAGTTTTACCCTTAATAGGAGCAGTTTCAAGAGAAGAAAATCCTTATGAATACTTAAGAAAGGTTAAGCAGGTTACAAAATATCTTTGTGAAGAAGAAGGAGAATATGCTTTTTATATGGATAAAACTTTTAGAACATTAATTTCTATAGTTATAGTGGAAATGTATGAAAGATATAATAATTTTATTTCAAATGAGTATCTAGAAGAATTATTATGTTTTACTGTGTATTCTTTTCTTGTTAGCAAGAAACAAGGATTGTTTGAAGAAGTTTTAGCCTAAAGTTTGGAGCAACTTTAATGGAAAAAATAATTTTACATGTTGATATGGATGCTTTTTTTGCAGCTGTTGAACAAAAAGATAATAAAGAACTTAAGGGTAAACCTGTAATAGTTGGAGGGCTTAGTGAAAGAGGAGTAGTTTCTACTTGTTCTTATGAAGCAAGAAAATATGGTGTACATTCAGCAATGCCAGTTTTTATAGCAAGACAAAAATGCCCAAATGCAATATTTGTTAAGCCGAGGTTTTGGAGATATAAAGAGATATCAAATAAGGTATTTGATATATTTAAAGAATTAACTCCTTTAGTTGAACCTCTTTCTATTGATGAAGCTTATTTAGATTTATCAAAAGCAAAAATAAAAGATGGTAAAGCTGCCGCATTATATATAAAAAGAAGAGTGTTTAAGGAATTAGGATTAACTTTATCTATAGGTATTTCTTATAATAAGTTTTTAGCAAAGCTTGCTTCAGATTGGAATAAACCAAATGGAATCATGGAAATTACAAAAGAGATGATACCAGATATTTTACTTAAGCTTCCTATATCGAAAATATATGGCCTTGGATCTAAATCAGTATCTAAGTTAAATAATATGGGATTTTTTTATGTAGAAGATTTATATACAGTATCTAAAGAATTTTTATATGAGTATTTAGGAAAGCAAGGCATAGATATATATGATAGGATAAGAGGGATAGATAAAAGAGAAGTCAAAGTTATAAGAGATAGAAAATCAATAGGGAAAGAAAGAACTCTTAGAAATAACACAAAAGATAAAGAAGAGCTTTTAAAATATTTACAAGAGTTTTCAAAAAGTATATCTAATCTTTTAAGAGAAAAAAATAAATCTATAAAAACTATAACTCTTAAATATAAGACTAGCTCTTTTGAAAATCATACTAGAAGTAAGACTTTAAAAGATTATGTAAATGAGGAAGAAGATATAATAAAAGTAGCTAATGAGATTTTAAATGAAGAGGAATTTTTTGAAGACATAAGACTTATAGGTCTTAGTGTATCTTCTTTTAAGGAAAACTTAGAAGAACAAATTTCGTTATTTTAATTATTATAAATATATTATTTGACAAATATAGGTGAAAAAAATTATAATTTCCTTAGATATATTATGTAAGGGGATAGAGATAATGGATAAAAAACAATTAGCAAAAATGATAGACCATACTATTTTAAAACCAGAAGCAACAAGTGAGGAAATTAAAAAGTTATGTGAAGAAGCATTAAAATATAATTTTGCGTCAGTATGTGTAAATCCTACAAGAGTTAAAGAAGCATATGAAATATTAAAAAATAGTGATGTTAAAGTTTGTACTGTTATAGGATTTCCTTTAGGAGCTACAACTACAAATGTTAAAGTGTTTGAAACTAAAGATGCTATAGAAAATGGAGCAACTGAAGTTGATATGGTTATAAACATAGGAAGACTTAAAGAAAAGGATTATGATTTTGTAAAAGAAGATATAAAAGGTGTAGTAGATGCTGCAAAAGGAAAAGCTTTAACAAAAGTTATAATTGAAACTTGTTTATTAACAGATGAAGAAAAAGTAGTTGCATGTAAGCTTGCAAAAGAAGCAGGAGCAGATTATGTTAAAACTTCAACAGGTTTTTCAACAGGTGGAGCTTTAAAAGAAGATATAAAACTTATGAGAGAAACAGTAGGACCAGAACTTGGAGTTAAGGCATCAGGTGGTGTAAGAACATTAGAAGATGCAGAGGCTATGATAGAAAATGGTGCTACAAGAATAGGTGCTTCAGCATCTATAAAAATATGTGAAGGTTAAGAAATTAATTTAATAATATATTTAAAATACCTAAGGGATTTATTTTCCTTAGGTATTTTTTATTATAAAATAATCAAACTTATTTAGATTAAATTAAAAAAGTATATCTAAAATCAAATAAATAGAATATTAATATAGTATATAAGTATAAAGGTGAGGAGGAATTAAACTAAATTTACTGATAAATGAATAAAGGTAAATTTAGAGAAATTATTATATGAAGAGAGAATTAACTCAAAATGAAATAATTTATGATGTGGAATATTTAAAAGAAGAAAAGGAAGTAAACTTTAAGGAAATTCCAGAGGTAAAAGCACCTTATAATGAGATAAAGAGAGCTCTTAATATAAAAAAATCTGGGTACAATTTATATATAATAGATTCATTTTCAAATGATAAGATAAATGGGTTAGTTAATTTCATAGATAATGAATATAAAGCATTAGAACCTCCTTCAGATATATGCTATGCAACTTTAAGAGATAGTAAAAAACCATTCCCTTTATTTATATCTAATGGAAGAGGAAAAGAACTTAAAAAAGAAATTAAAACATTAAAAGAAGAATATACTATAAATTTCTTAGAATTTTTCAATACATCTTCAAATCAGGAAAAAGATGATATATTAGAAAATATTCATATTAAAAGAAACAAATATATTGGTGAACTTGTAGAAGTTGCAAAGATAGATGGATTTGATGTAAAGGCTACTTCAGGAGGCTTTGCATTTATTCCTTTAAATGAAGGCGAGGTTATGACAGAAAAAGAATATGATGAACTAGATATAGGAGAAAGAGAAGGAATTCTTCAAAAAGCTGGTAAATTAAAACAAAGAGCAGAAGTTATATTAGATGATCTTAAAGAGTTAGAAGTAGGATCTATGGAAAGATTAAGAGTGATCTTAAAAAAATATATTGATGAACATATGGAAAACATAAAAGATGAATTATTATTAGAATTTATAAGAGATGATGATGTATACAATTATCTAGAAAATTTATATAAAAACATAGAAGAAGATTTAATTGAAAGTTATAGCATTGATTTAGATGATGAGGATACAAAAGTTAGTGAAATATTGAGCAAATATAATGTAGAAGTCTTAGTAGATAATTCAGAAAATAATCATCCAAAAGTTATATATGAAGATGATCCAAGTTTAATAAATCTATTAGGAAATATAGAATATGAAAGCCAAAATGGAAATTATACAACAGATCTTTCATATATAACTCCGGGTTCTTTATTAAAATCAAATGAAGGATGTATAGTTATTAGACTAAATAGACTTATCCAAAATCCAAATAGCTATTATCACTTAAAGAAAACATTAATGTCAGGAAAGCTTAATTTTGATAGCAATAGAAATTATTTAGAGCTTTTATCTATAAATGGGTTAAAACCAGAGCCTGTTCCAATAAAGGTAAAGGTTATATTAGTTGGAGATTATGAAAGTTACACTATACTTTATAATAATGATGACGATTTTAAAAATCTATTTCCTTTAAAATGTGAATTTAAAGATGAGATTAAAGATCCTAAAAATATAGCTAATATATTAAAGAAATTTATAATAGAAAAAGCTACAAAAAATAACTTATTAAAAATAGAAGAAGAAGGGATTAAATCTATAATAAGATATTTAGTTAGAGAAACTTCTAGTAGAGAAAAAATAAATATAGATCAATATAGAATTGATAATATATTAGTTAAAGCTGATACTGTTGCAAGAGAACAGAAAAAAGATGTTATAAGCAAAGAAGATATAGAAAATATAATATACGAAAAAGACAGCATTTTAGAAGGATATACAGATATGTATAAAGAAAATAAGATATTTATAAAAACTGAAGGGAAATTAGTTGGAAATATTAATGGACTTGCAGTTATTGATACTGGAATATTTTCATTTGGTAAGCCACTTAGAATAACTTGTTTAGCTTTAAAAGGAAGCGGAAATGTTATAGATATTCATAAAGAATCAAAGCTAAGTGGTAAGATACACGAAAAATCTATACAAACATTAACAGGCTTACTATATAATATAGTAAGTCCATATAAGAAGCTTCCGGTAGATCTTCATTTAAGCTTTGAACAAAGTTATGGAGTGATTGAAGGCGATAGTGCATCAGTAGCTGAAATGATAGCAATGTTATCTGCTATAAGCAAAAAAGGAATAAAACAAAATATTGCTGTAACAGGTTCATTAAATCAATTTGGTGAAGTTCAGGCAATTGGAGGAGTAAATGAAAAGATAGAAGGGTTCTTTAATATATGTAAGGAAACTTCAACTTATAAAGGAAAGGGAGTATTAATTCCATCTAGCAATAAAGATGAATTAGTATTATCTCCTGAAGTAGAAAAAGCAGTTAAGGCAGGAGATTTTCATATATATGAAATGGAAGTTTTAAATGATGCTATTGAAACTTTGATTTTAGAAGATAATGAAACGCTAGAAGATTTTAATAAGGCTATAAATGAAGAAATAGAAAAATATAAATAAGTATATTAAAAGCTATTGCATTTAAAATTAAAACTTATATGCAATAGCTTATTTATTTATGACTAAATAGATAACAAAAATTTCTATAAAAAATATCAACTGAATTGACTTTATGAATAAATATATGTTAAAATATGGAAGAAAATTACAGTGAAAATGGGAGGTGAATTACTCTAAAGTAAACTTTAGGGTAACTTGTATGTATCTTAAGTTTGAAAGAATTAATGAAGCTTTAGTTGTTCATTTATTAGGGGAATTAGATCATCATAGTGCAGAAGAAGTAAGAGTTAAGATTGATGATAGAATAGAAAGAGATAACATAAGAAAAGTTATATTAAATTTTAAAGGCGTAACATTTATGGATAGTTCAGGAATTGGAGTAGTTGTAGCAAGATATAGAAAAGTTATGAGTAATGGCGGAAATATTTGCGTAGCTGATGTTAATGAAAGTGTAAATAGAGTTTTTGAATTATCAGGATTATTTAAAATTATTAAAAAATTTAATACTGTAGATGAGGCAGTAAGATGCATTTAATGGAGGGGTTTTAATGTATGATAATAAAGTAAGTATTGAATTTTTAAGCAAATCTCAAAATGAGGCCTTTGCAAGAGTAGCAGTTGCAGCTTTTGTTTCACAATTAGATCCTACAATAGAAGAGATAACAGATGTAAAAACTGCAGTATCTGAAGCTGTAACAAATTCTATTATTCATGGATATGAAAATAGAGAAGATGGAAAAGTTAGAATTGATGCATCTATAATAGAAAATGAGATAGAAATAATTATATCTGATTTTGGAAGAGGAATTAAAGATATAGAAAAAGCAAAAGAGCCATTATATACTTCAAGACCAGACCTTGAAAGATCAGGTATGGGATTTACTGTTATGGAGAGTTTTATGGATAGCTTAGAAGTTTATAGTGAAGAAGGAAAAGGAACAAAGGTGGTTATAAAGAAAAAATTTGATACTGAATTAGGTTAGGGGAATATTATGAATATTGAGAATTATAAAAGAGAGGAATTTAATTATGATGATAATTCTGAGCTTTTACCTTTAGCTAAAAGTGGTGATCAAAAAGCTTTAGATAGACTTATAGAAATGAATCTTCCTTTAGTAGCATCTATTAGTAAGAAATTTTTAAATAGAGGATATGAATATGAAGATATTTATCAAATAGGTTCAATTGGGCTCGTTAAAGCTATAAAGAATTTTGATGACTCATTTAATGTTAAATTTTCAACATATGCAGTTCCAATGATAATTGGTGAGATAAAGAGATTTTTAAGAGATGACGGAATGATTAAGGTAAGCCGTAATGTCAAAACTTTAGCTAGAAAAATTCATTATTGTAAGGAAGAGCTTACAAAAAATCTTAATAGAGAACCTACAATTGATGAATTAGCAGAGTACTCTAAAATAGATAAAGAAGAGATAATTGTTGCTATTGAAGCGTCATCTAGCATGCAATATTTATATGATACTATTCATCAAGATGATGGTGCGCCTGTTCTTTTAATAGATAAGATAAGTCAAAAAGGAGAAGATGATTCTTCTATGATTGATAGAATAGCTTTAAAAGAAGCAATAGGAACATTAGATGTTAAGTCAAGGCAAATTATAATGCTTAGGTATTTTAAAGACAAAACTCAAGTTCAAGTAGCTAAGATGCTTGGAATAAGTCAAGTTCAAGTCTCTAGAATAGAGAAAAAAGTATTATTAAAAATGAAAGAAAAATTAAAAGAATAAAAAAGAAGGATTTTAAATATCCTTCTTTTTTATTAGTTTAAAATATATATATTTTCCAGTTTTTTATTTAAATTTTTACAAATACTATTTATACAGATTAGAAAGGAGTTGTAATTTTGAGCACAGAAAAAGTTAAGGTTAAAGAGGAAGCAGTAAAGAAAAGATTTAAAATTCTTTCAAAAGAAAGCGAACCTAAACCACAGCTTACAAAAAACTGTATTAGGGCTTTTTTAGTAGGTGGATTTATTTGTGATATAGGAGAATTAATATCAAATATATTTTTACAACTTGGATTTCAAAAAGATCAAGTTTCAAGTATTTCAGTAATAATAATGGTATTTTTAGGAGCATTACTAACAGGCGTAGGTATATATGATAAAATTGCAAGTTATGCAGGAGCTGGGACTGTAGTTCCTATAACTGGATTCGCAAATGCTATAGTTGCACCAGCTATAGAATTTAAGAAAGAAGGCTTTGTTTTTGGGGTAGCTGCAAAAATATTTACAATAGCAGGGCCAGTTTTAGTTTATGGTATAGGAAGTTCTGTCATCATAGGATTTATTTATTACTTGAAAAATTTGTTTTTCTAAAATGAGGAGTTGGATTTAAATGAATGAAAAGATTAAAAAAATTGGAGGGCAAACAATAAAATTAGAAAATCCTCCAAGGATAATATCTGCTTTTTCAATTGTAGGTCCAAAAGAAGGAGAAGGTCCTTTAAAAGCATATTTTGATGAGGTTTTAAGTGATGAAACTTGTGGAAAAGATAGCTATGAAAAAGCAGAAAGTGAAATGATGTATACAGCTATTTCACAAGCTATAAAGAGAGCAAATCTAGAAGAGAAAGATATAGATTATATGTTTGCAGGAGATTTATTAAATCAAATAATTTCTTCAGGGTTTGCAGCAAGAAAGCTTAATATACCGTTTTTTGGACTTTATGGAGCTTGTTCTACTATGTCTGAATCCTTAAGTCTTGCATCTTTAATAATAGATGGTGGATTTGCAAATCATGTTGTTGCAGCTACTTCATCACATTTTTGTGCAGCTGAAAGGCAGTTTAGATTTCCACTAGAATATGGTTCGCAAAGAAGTAAGACAGCTCAATGGACAGTTACAGGCTCAGGTGCTATGGTTCTTGGAAAAGAGGGAGATGAATATCCAAAGATTACACATGTTACAACTGGAGTAGTTAAAGATTATGGAATAATGGATGCAAATAATATGGGAGCTGCAATGGCACCAGCTGCGGTAGATACTTTATATAAACACTTTAAAGATACAGGAAGAGATCCTAAAAGCTACGATATAATAGCAACTGGAGATTTGGGGAAAGTAGGAAAAACTATATGCGATAAGCTTATATTAGAATATGGATATGATATAAGGGAAAATCATGTAGATTGTGGGGATATTATATTTAATAATGAAGCACAAAAAACTGACTCTGGTGGAAGTGGATGTGGATGTTCTGCTGTAGTAACTAGTGGATACATATATAAAAAGATGATGAGAAAAGAGATAAAAAGTGCTTTAATAATTTCTACAGGAGCACTTATGAGTACTACATCATCTTTACAAGGCGAAAGTATTCCAGGTATAGCTCATGCTGTATCTCTAGAAATGGATTAAAGAAAGGAAAATGTATATATGGATTATGTAAAAGCATTTGTTGTAGGTGGTATTATATGTGTTATAGCTCAAATACTTATGGATAAAACAAAGCTTACACCAGCTAGGATTTTAGTTTTATTTGTTACATTAGGTGCTATATTTGGAGCTTTTGGAATATATGATAAGCTTGTTGACTTTGCAGGAGCAGGTGCTACAATTCCCTTACCTGGATTTGGGAATACACTTGCAGTCTCAGTAATAGAAGAAGTAAACAAAGAAGGATTAATTGGTATATTTACTGGAGGAATAAAGGGTACAGCAGCTGGTATTACGGCTGCAATCTTCTTTGGGTATTTAATGGCAGTTATATTTAATCCTAAAAGTAAATAAAGGTATAATAAGTACATATATATGTCTATAATTACTTATGAGGTGATAAGGTTATGAGAGTATTTGAAATAGGAAAAGTAAAATTACCTATTTTATATATAGCTATAACATTTCTTATTAGTAGTTTGTATTATAGATATTTTGATAAAGATTTATGGCTAGCTTTTATCTTAGTTAGCCTTTTATTTTTGTGGGTATTTTTAAAAGAAGGAGCTGAATTTTTATTATTCATAATACTTATATTTGTGCTTGGAATAGCAATAAATCATAATTATTATAATTTAAATCTCAGTAATTATGAAAAAATAAAAATAGAAAAAAACTATTCTTATAGTGGTAGTGGGAAAATAAATGGTAGAAAGGTATATTTAAAAGGAAATTTAAAAGGTTTAAGAGAAGGAGAAGTCATATATGCTAATGGGAACTTTAATAAAGATATAAAGAAAGATAGGGGAACTATTGGCGAATATGAAATAAAGAAATATAAGCTTGATAAAAATAATATTTTTACTAGATTATCTAATATTAAAACAAAATTTAAAGATAAGCTAACAGAAAATATAGGAATAAGAAAAGCTTCTTTAGTTACATCTATAGTATTTGGAAGAGATAATTCTTTAGATAATGAAGATAAAGAATATATGAGTAGATTTGGAGTTATACATGCACTTAGTGTATCAGGATTGCATGTAGGAATTATATTTTTAATATTTAAAAAGCTTTTAAATGAAAAGATATCGCTTCTAATAACATTTATGTATGTAATGATGACAGGAATAGCTTTTTCAAGTCTTAGAGCATTTATCATGCTGTTATTTTCTAATTTAGGATTTATGTTAAGAAGAAGATATAATCCTATAGGGGGAATAGCTATAAGCATTATAATAATATTTTTACTTTCTCCATATTGTATTTTTAATATAGGATTTTTACTATCGTTTAGTTCGACTATAGGCATATTATTATATAGTAAAAAGATAAAGAGAAAGTTATATAAAATACCAGAATTTTTATTAGATACAATAAGCATATGTCTTGCAGCTCAAATATTTACATTTCCATTGCTTATAATATATTTCAATGAATTCTCTATTGGCTTTATAGTAGGAAATATTATATTGATTCCAATAATAAATCTAATTCTTATAATTGGAGTTATTAATATTTTGATGATAGGCTTTAGCGAGGTGTTTGATTTTTTAAGTTTTGCATTAAATATTCTTATAGATATTTTAGATTATCTAACAAATATGCTTTCAAATTTTGTGCCAGAGATACTAAATATAACTTCAGAATATGCATACTTTTATATAAGCCTTTTAATTACATATTATTTATATAATAAGGGAGTTAAAAAAATAATAGTATTACCTATTTCATATATAGTTTTTATTGCTATTAGCTTATATAGTTTTAATCCTAAGATAACCTATATAAAAAATGGGGGATTATTAATATCTTATAAAGGTAACAGAATAGTGGTTTCTAATGAAGGGGTTGATATTGATAAGTTAAAAAGCAAGACAGCAGCTTTAAAAGGGTATAAAAACTTTAATAAAATAAATATATCTAATGAAAACTCTTTAAAAAAGCAAGGCAAAGATTATATATTAAATGCTAGTGGAAATAACTATTATTTAAACATGTCTAATAAAAATAAAAAGGATTTGAAATATGATATAATAAACTTCAAAGATAATGAAGCAAGTGAGATTATTATATTAGGAAAATATTTGCTTATAAAGTAAATTACGTTTGAAAGGTGATTAATTTGATAAATTATGAAACATTAGAGAAAGACATAAAAAATCAAAAGATTAGTAATTCGTATATTTTTTGTGGAAGTGATGAAGAATTAATTAAAGAGTCTATAGATAAATTAATAAATCCATATATAGATGAAAATCTTAAGGACTTAAACTTTATTAAGTTTGATGGGGTAAAATGTACTTTTGATGAAATTATGAATGCATGTGAAACTCTGCCATTTATGGCTGATAAAAAAGTAGTTTTAGTTTATAGATGTGCATTTTTAAAAAGTAAATTAGATTCGCAAAATAGAAGCTTATATGAAAATATTAAAGAATATCTAAAAGATGTGCCACAAGATACTATATTAATTTTATATCATGTATTTGATGATAAAAGAGATAATGTAAAGAAAAATAAAAATATAATGGCATTAGATAAATTAACAACTATAGTTCAAATAGATAAGTTAAAAAGAGATAGCTTTTATAAAAGAGTTGATCATATGTTTAATGAAAATAATAAAAGTATAAATAAGATAGAGCTTAGATATCTTTGTGAAAAGCTACCTATGAATTTAGATATAGCAAAAAAAGAAGTTTCAAAAATAGTTGATTATGTTAGAGAGCGTGACATAACTAGAAAAGATATTGATTTATTAATTCCAAATAAAAGTGAAGATGATGTTTTTGATTTAGTAGATTTAATATCACAAAGAAAAATTGAAAAAGCACTTGATATATTAAATGAGCTTTTATTTAAGGCAGATCAACATATGCTTATAATTTCAACTATAGAAAATCAATTTAAAAGATTATATGATATAAAGATTGGATTGTTAAGTGGGAAAAATGTACAAGATTTTATGTCTGAATTTAGAATTCCACAATTTGTTGTTGAAAAACTAATAATGCAAAGTAAAAAATTTTCAAAAGGACAACTTGAAAAGATATTAAGGTTATGTATAGATACAGAGAAAAATCTAAAAAATAGCTCAACAGATAAAAAAGCAGATCTTGAGTTATTTCTTTTAAATATGGCGATGGTTAAAAAATAAAAGTACCTCACTAAATTCTAGTGAGGTACTTTTTTATAAGTGCCTTCAGTAAAAAACTTACTAAAAGTAAATAACCGACCATTAAGGTCGGTTTATGTTACTATGCCATAGCATTTAACTTTGCAGCTAATCTTGATTTCTTTCTAGCAGCCATGTTCTTGTGTATAACTCCTTTTGAAGCAGCCATATCTAAAGATTTAGTAGCTTTAACGAATAAAACCTTAGCTTCTTCAGCGTTGTTAGCAGCGATAGCAACTTCTAATTTCTTTATAGCAGTTTTTAAAGCTGATTTAACCATTCTATTGTTTAAAGTTTTCTTTTCAGTAACTTTAATTCTTTTCTTTGCTGATTTTATATTTGCCATTAATTTCACCCCCTCTAAATTTTATAGGGCCTCATAACAGTATTCACAGGGAATCTGTGTACGAGTTTACATTCAACAAACCATATTATAGCATTGAAGTTTATTATATTCAAGTATTAAATTTAAACAAAGAGGAAAAATAATTTAGAATAGACAGTAAAATTTGAGAAAATACGAGGTGATAATATGATAAATGTTAGAACAGACCTTGCAATTGAAGCAAAGGAGGATTATTCAAAAGTTCATGAAGATGAGATTGATGGTGTTATTGTAGATAAAGATACCATAAATGATACAAAAGTGACAAAAGTTACAATAAAAAATGAGGATGGAGCTAAAAAATTAGGAAAACCTGTAGGAAATTATATAACTATAGATATTCCGGATTATACTGTATATGATGGTGAAATAATGGAAAATGTATCTGAAGTTGTTGGAAAAACAATGAAAGCATTAGTAAATATGACACAGGATAAAACTGCTCTTGTTGTTGGACTTGGAAACTGGAAGGTTACTCCAGATGCTTTAGGACCTAAGGTTGTTGAAAAAATAATGGTAACAAGACATTTAAAAGATGTTATGCCAGAAGCTATTGATGATTCTATAATACCAGTTTGTGCTATTTCTCCAGGTGTTTTAGGAATTACTGGTATAGAAACAGGAGATGTTATAAAAGCTTTAGTAGAAAAAATAAAACCAGATTTAGTTGTATGTGTTGATGCCTTAGCATCTAGAAGGATTGATAGAGTTAATAAAACAATTCAAATAAGTGATACTGGAATATCACCAGGTGCTGGTGTTGGAAATCATAGAATGAAGATAAATGAGGAAACATTAGGGGTTAAAGTTGTAGCAGTTGGTGTACCGACAGTAGTAGATGCTGCAACAATTGCAAATGATAGTATAGACTTAGTTATGGATGAATTTATAAGTAAATCAGAAAAAGGTTCAGAATTTTATAATATGATAAAAAGCATAGATAAAAATGAAAAAGAAATTCTTATAAAAGAACTATTAAATCCATATGTTGGAGATCTTATGGTAACTCCAAAGGAAGTGGATTTAGTTATAGATTCATTATCAAAAATAATTGCAAATGGGATAAATATATCGCTTCAACCTAACTTAGATATGGATGATATAAATAAATTTATGAATTAAAAAAGTAACTTTCTAAAAGAATAATTATGTAAATCTCCTCATATAAATGAAAAAGTGAGGAGGGGATAATGTGGTATTTAAAAATAAAAGAAAAAAGATGAATAGTTCAATGGATATAGGAATCACAGTTTTACTTATTTTTATAGTCATATTCTTTGGAAGATGTATTCATATATTAAAAAATAATAATGAAAGAGGTGGGCTTGCATACGTAGAACTATTGAATTTTTCTATGCCACTAATAGAAACTCAAGTTTATAATGAAGGTGCATATTATGAAAGTAATGTATCATTAAAAAGTATAGCGTTAGAAGCTGTTGGACTTTCAGATATTAGTTTAACAAAGTTAGTAAATAATGAAGTTCCAATATTTAAATTAAATAATAAATCAGGTGATGGTTATGAAAAGGTACAATATGAAAAGGTACAAGAATATACACCATTTGAATTAAGTGATGGATCTATATTAAAGTATACAGATGATGAAAAAAGCAACCTATATAATCCAAAGCTAAAAAAAGAACTTAATAAATCAAATCCAGAAGTCTTAATATACCATACACATACAGGAGAAAATTATATTGAAACAGAAAAATCAACAAATGATCAGAGATATAATGTTGTTGGAGTTGGAAATGTAATCAAACAAGAGCTTGAAGAAAAGTATGGTATATCAGTTATACATGATAAAACTATACACGATACTTCATATAATGATAGTTATAATAGATCAAGAGAAACTGTAAAAAAATATGCAGAAAAATATAATGATAGTTTTAAGCTTGTAATTGATATTCATAGAGATGGGGTTGACCTTAAGAGAGCAACAGAAAAAACTAAAAGTTTATTTAAAACAGAGATAAATGGTGAAAGTGTAGCAAAGTTAATGTATGTAAATTCAAGAAATAGTTCTAAATTTACAGCTAATTCTAAGGTAGAACAAAAATTAACTGCAATTACTAATGAATTATATCCAGGTCTTTTAAGAAAAACATATACTTATAATCATGGTATAAATGCGTTTAACCAAGATATATTTAGTAATTCAATATTAATTGAAGTAGGAGCAAACACAAATACATCAAAAGAAGCTATGACATCAGCTAAATATCTTGCTAGAATAATTGCTGAATATATAAATGGAAAATAAGATTTGAATAAAAATAGTTAAAGTGGGTATATTTAAAGATAAAATTTTAAAGAGGTGCCCACTTTATGAAAAATAAAAGATATGCAATAATATTTTTAAGTTTAGTATCAATAGTAGTTATTTTGCAATTAACAAAGATAAATATTATAAATACAAAGGCTTTATCCCCAGTTGGAAATACAGATGATAACAAAAAACTTGTAAATACAGAGTTTGGAGAAGATTTTAATAGCTTTATTCAAGACAATTCAAACATAAAGATATATGAAAATGAGAATGAAAAAGGTTATTTAGTAACCATAAATGATAATAAAATAAAAATAAAAGAAGAATCCTATTTAGTAAATGTAATAAAAAAAGGTTTTTTATTAATAGGTAATGTTTCACATAAACTAATAAATCAAATAGAAATTCTTTTCGAAAAAATTATATATTAGAATAAATAAGCAGTTATACTAACCTATTAAATTATTGACACTTTCTACATAAAGTGTGATATAATTTAGCTTGACTTTAATATATGGGGGTGAAATAGCTGCTTTTACATATAGAAGGGCAGTTTTATATATGAAAAATGATAGACAAAAATTTATTAGAAATTTTTCAATAGTAGCACATATAGATCATGGGAAATCAACATTAGCAGATAGATTATTAGAAATTACAGGTACTTTAACAAAAAGAGAAATGGAAGAACAAGTACTTGATAATATGGAAATAGAAAGAGAAAGAGGAATAACAATTAAGTCTCAAGCTGCAAGACTTATATATAGAAGAGAAAATGGAGAAGAATATATATTAAATCTTATAGATACTCCAGGACATGTAGACTTTACATATGAAGTATCAAGAAGTTTAGCAGCTTGTGAAGGTGCAGTATTAGTTGTTGATGCAACACAAGGAATACAAGCGCAAACATTAGCAAATTGTTATTTAGCTTTAGATAATGATCTAGAAATAACTCCTGTTATAAATAAAATAGATCTTCCATCTGCAAGAGCTGATGAAGTTAAACAAGAAATTGAAGATGTAATAGGAATTCCAGCTGATGAAGCACCAATGATATCAGCTAAGACAGGATTAAATGTAGAAGATGTTTTAGAAGCTGTAGTGCGTGATATACCAGCTCCAAATGGAGATGAAAATGCTCCTCTTAAAGCATTAGTTTTCGATTCATATTATGATGCTTATAAAGGTGTTGTAAGTTATGTAAGAATCAAAGACGGTACAGTTAAAAGAGGAACTAAGATAAAGTTTATGGCAACTGATAAGGTTTATGATGTTACTGAAGTTGGAGTATTTACACCAGGACTTTTCCCAGTAAATGAATTAAAAGCAGGGGATGTTGGATATATTACTGCATCTATTAAGAATGTAAAAGATGCTAGAGTTGGTGATACAATAACTGAAAGCGGAAGGGAAACTAAAGAGCCACTTCCAGGTTATAAACCAGCTATCCCAATGGTTTATTCAGGTATATATCCAGTAGATGGAGCAAAATATGAAGAATTAAAAGAAGCACTTGAAAAGCTTCAAATAAATGATGCTGCGTTAAATTTTGAACCTGAAAGCTCAATTGCATTAGGATTTGGATTTAGATGTGGTTTCTTAGGATTATTACATATGGAAATAATTCAAGAAAGAATAGAGAGAGAATTTAATCTAGATATAATCACAACTGCACCATCTGTTATATATAAAATAAAGAAAACTGATGGAGAAGTTTTAGATATTACAAATCCAACTAACCTTCCAGAAATGAGTGAAATAGCTTATATGGAAGAACCTGTTGTTAAAGCATCTATAATAACTCCAACTGAATATGTAGGATCTGTTATGGAACTTTGCCAAGAAAGAAGAGGAACATATATTGATATGCAATATATGGAGGAAACAAGAGCTGTTATAAATTATGATATTCCTTTAAATGAAATAGTTTATGATTTCTTTGATACTTTAAAATCTAAAACAAGAGGATATGCATCATTAGATTACGAATTTAAGGGATATGAAAAAGCAGATCTTTGTAAGCTTGATATTCTTCTAAATGGAGATATAGTAGATGCACTTTCAATGATAGTTCCAAAAGAAAGAGCATACCATAAAGGTAGAGGAATAGCAGAAAAACTTAAAGAAATAATTCCAAGACAACTTTTTGAAGTGCCAATACAAGCAGCAATAGGATCAAAAATCATAGCAAGAGAAACTGTTAAAGCTATGAGAAAAGATGTTCTTGCTAAGTGTTATGGTGGGGATATATCAAGAAAGAGAAAGCTTCTTGAAAAGCAAAAAGAAGGTAAAAAGAGAATGAGACAAGTTGGATCAGTTGAAGTTCCACAAGAAGCATTTATGTCAATCTTAAAGGTAGATTAATAATTAATTAAAAGAAATCCTAAAGTTTTTAGGGTTTCTTTTTTTATATAAATATCAAGAATTAATTTACTAGTATTGAATATATATTAATATTAATAAATTAATGAGGTGTTTATTAAATGATACAAATAAATAGAAGAAATTCTAATATAAAGTGTAAAAAATTAAGAAGACAAGGTCTTATAACAGGAACATTAAGAAGACGTAATGGAGATATAATTCCTATAAGTTTAAAAGGAAGCAGTGTAGATACTTTTGTTAATAAAAATGGATTAAATGAAGAACTTATTGTTCTTTTTGAAAATAGTGAAATAAAGACAAGAATATATAAAGTTCAAAGAAATCTTATTTTTCATAATATAGATAATATAGATTTAATAGAAAAGATTTAATTTTTTATATATAAAAGGGGAATTTTATATGTTTTTGAAAGAACTTAGTCATAAAGAAGCAGTTGCATTTACGAATTTACTAAATCAATTTGCAAGTATTGATAACATAATAAACAAAAAAGAAAAGAGGCTTATACGTGATTATATAAATGAATTAGGTATAAATAATTCTAAAATAGAATCAATGTCTTATGAAGAGATAATAAATGCATTAAGAAATAGCAAAGAAAGAATAAAAAGAATAATATATTTTGAATTGATTGGCTTAGCTTTAGTTGATGGAAACTATGGGGATGTAGAAATAGATTATTTAGATAAAGTTGCAATAGACCTTGATATAAATAGATCTGAAAAGATAGCATTTGCAAACTTTTTTTATAATTTTAAAGAAATTCATGATTTTTCTGTAATAGAAACTGAGAATAAAAGATTAAAGCATCTTGAAGAAGAAGCAGAAGCTTTATTATAAAAATATAAAGAAGATTTTAATAAGTTAAGATTAGAATCTTCTTTTTTGTTATAATATTTAAAAACAAATAAGAGGTGAAGTAAGATGAAAGAAATTGCGTTATATGTACATATTCCATTTTGTAAGCAAAAATGTTTATATTGTGATTTCCCATCATATGCAGGAAAAGAAAAATTAGAAGATGATTATATAGATGCATTAATTAAAGAAATAAATATAAAGTGTAGCAAAAGTATTATAAGAAGTTTATTTATTGGAGGTGGAACTCCATCATATTTAAGTGAAAAAAATTTAGAAAAACTACTAAATACATTAAGTAAGCTAAATTATATTGATGATGCAGAAAAAACTATTGAATGTAATCCTGGTACGTTAATAGAAGAAAAACTTAAAATAATGAAAGATTATGGAATAAATAGAATAAGTTTAGGGCTTCAAACAACTCATAATAATCTACTTAAAGATATAGGTAGGATACACACAATAGAAGAATTTAATGAAAATTATAGAAAAATTAGAGATTTTGGCTTTGAAAATGTAAATATAGACATTATGTTCGGTTTGCCAAATCAAAGTGTTTTAGATTATAAAGAAACATTAAGTGACATAATTAAATTAAATCCAGAACATATATCATGCTATAGCCTAATTATTGAAGAAGGAACACCTTTTTACACTATGTATGAAAAAGGCCTTCTTGATTTGCCAAAAGAAAATGATGAAAGAGAAATGTATAAATTAACAAAGTATATTTTAGAAGCTAATGGATATCATCAATATGAAATTTCTAATTACGCAAAAGATAATATGGAATGTTACCATAATAAAGTCTATTGGAAATGTGATGAATATTTAGGGGTGGGAACATCAGCTAGTTCATATATAGATGAAAAGAGAATAAAAAATATAGATAATATATCAGAATATATAGAAAAAATACGTAATGGAGAGGAGGTATATGATGAAGTATTAGAAAATACTATAAAAGAAGATATGGAAGAATTTATGTTTTTAGGTCTTAGAATGATTAAAGGCATAAGTAAAGATGAATTTAAGAAAAGATTTAAAAAAGATATATATGATGTATATGGAAAAGTAATTCAGGATAATATAAAGAAGGGACTCTTAAAAGAAGATGAAAAAGATATTTCTTTAACAGAAAAAGGAATAGAGGTATCTAATTGGGTAATGAGTGAATTTATATTATAGATTTAAAAACAGAAGCAAATGAAAGAAAATAAGAGATAATATTGTTTAGTTTATAAAAATTAGTATAAAAAAGAAAAAAATTCTCGTTGACAAAAATAATCAACGAGAATATTATTTAAATATAGTCGTTAGCACTCGTTAATGGTGAGTGCTAATAATTAGAGGTGATGATATGGTTATTGATGATAGAAAAATAAAAATATTAGAAGCTATTATCAATGATTACATTAAAACTGGAGAGCCAGTAGGTTCTAGAACAATAGCAAAAAATCATAACTTAGGAGTTGGATCTGCAACAATCAGAAATGAAATGGCAGACCTTGAAGATATGGGTTATTTAGAGCAACCTCATACCTCTGCAGGAAGAATTCCATCAAGCAAAGGATACAGATTATATGTAGATAGCTTAATGGAAAAGTCACTTTTAAGTAAAGAAGAAGATTTAAAGATAAAAGAGTATGTTATAAACTCGGCAATGCTAGAAGTTAATAAGATAGTTAAAAATGCAAGTGCCTTACTTTCAGAGCTAACTCATCTTACATGCATTGTAAAAACACCTTCTATAAGTATGAGTTGTTTAAAATCAGTTCAAGTTATGAATCTTGATGAAAACAGTCTTTTAGCAGTAATTGTTACTGATGGAGGCCTTATTAAAAATCAAATAATTAGAATTAATAAGCCACCTTCTATAGAAGTTTTAAACAAGATAAATTACATTTTAAATAAAAGATTATTACATCTTTCAATAAATGAAATTAATTTAGAAGTTATAAACAATCTAAAATCAGATTTACAAGGATATGAAGAAGTATTTGATGCAATGCTTCCAGCATTATATCAATGTTTAAAGGAAGATGATACTTCTAGAGTATTTATGGAAGGGGCAACAAATATTTTAAACTTTCCAGAATACAATGACATAGATAAAGCGAAAGAAATATTGTCACTTCTTCATAATAAAGATTGTATTGTTGAACTTATAGAACCTGAAAATGATATAACGATAAGAATTGGTGAGGAAAATTATATTCCAGAGGCAAAAGAATGTAGCGTTATATCAGCTGAATACTCGCTAGGTGATAGTGCAAAAGGAACTATTGGCCTTATAGGGCCTAGAAGAATTGACTATTCTAAAGTAATCGCAATAATGGCGCAAGTTATGAAAGAATTAAATAAAACATTAAAAAAACAATCTAAAAGTTAAAAGAAAAGGGGTGTTTTAAAGGCATGGTAGAAAATAATGAAAACTTAGAAAATGAAATCAAAGATGATGAACAAAACATAGCTAATGAAGATGTAAAAGAAACTACAGAAAAAGAAGATGTTGAAGAAACATCAAAAGAAGAGTCTCAAGAAAATGCTGATAGCAAAAAAGAAGAGGATGAGTTAGAAATGTTTAAAAAGACTAAGGAAGAAAACAAAAAGTTAACTAACGAACTTGAGGCTTTAAAAGATAGACTTTTAAGAGTTACAGCTGAATATGAAAATTACAGAAAAAGAACAGCTAAAGAAAAAGAGGGTATTTATACAGATGCTTGTATAGATGTACTAAAAGAAATAGTACCAAATCTTGATAACTTAGAAAGAGCAGTTGAAGCTAATGGTAGTGTTGAAGACATGAAAAAAGGTGTTGAAATGACACTAAAAGGTTTCCAAACAGCTCTAGAAAAGATAGGTGTTGAAGAAATAGAAACATCAGAAGGATTTGATCCAAATCTTCATCAAGCAGTAATGCATGTTCAAGATGAAAACTTCGGCCCAAATTCAGTTGCTGAAGTATTCATGAAGGGTTATAAAAGAGGAGATAAAGTTATAAGACACTCTGTTGTTAAAGTAGCTAATTAAAAGATAATATAATTTAAATAGAAATTAATAACAAACGAGAGTTTGCAATAAGGAGGAATAAATTATGTC
Organism: Clostridium sp.; assembly: GCF_034179595.1. Classification (GTDB taxonomy): domain Bacteria; phylum Bacillota; class Clostridia; order Clostridiales; family Clostridiaceae; genus Clostridium. The sequence goes on along the minus strand of NZ_JAXFPT010000045.1, from coordinate 63,275 downwards.
AAAAATAATAGGTATTGATTTAGGAACTACAAATTCATGTGTAGCAGTTATGGAAGGTGGAGAACCAGTTGTTATAACTAACTCAGAAGGTTCAAGAACAACTCCATCAGTTGTTTCATTCCAAGCAAATGGAGAAAGATTAGTAGGTCAAGTTGCTAAAAGACAAGCAATTACTAATCCAGATAAGACAATAATCTCAATAAAGAGACATATGGGAACTGATTATAAAGTTGATATAGATGGTAAACAATACACACCACAAGAAATATCAGCAATGATACTTCAAAAATTAAAAGCAGATGCGGAAAGTTATTTAGGAGAAAAGGTTACTCAAGCAGTTATAACTGTACCAGCTTACTTTAATGATGCTGAAAGACAAGCAACAAAAGATGCTGGTAAGATTGCAGGACTTGAAGTACTTAGAATAATAAACGAACCAACAGCTGCATCATTAGCATATGGTTTAGAAAAAGCAGACCACGAAGAAAAAGTATTAGTATATGACTTAGGTGGTGGTACTTTCGATGTATCTATCCTAGAACTTGGTGATGGAGTATTTGAAGTATTATCAACAAACGGAGATACAAAGCTTGGTGGAGATGACTTCGATAACAAGATAATGGATTACATTGCAGAAACATTCAAAGCTGAAAATGGAATTGATTTAAGACAAGATAAGATGGCTCTTCAAAGATTAAAAGAAGCTGCTGAAAAAGCTAAGATAGAATTATCATCATCAACACAAACAAACATCAACTTACCATTTATAACAGCTGATGCAACTGGTCCAAAGCACATAGATATGAACTTAACTAGAGCTAAGTTTAACGAATTAACTCATGATTTAGTTCAAAGATCAATTGAACCAATGAAGAAGGCAATAGCTGATGCAGGAATATCAGTAAATGATATAGATAAAGTATTATTAGTTGGTGGATCAACAAGAATACCAGCTGTTCAAGAAGCAGTTAAAAACTTCACAGGAAAAGAACCTTCAAAGGGAATAAACCCAGATGAATGTGTTGCAATCGGTGCAGCTATTCAAGCAGGTGTATTAACAGGAGAAGTTAAAGATGTATTATTACTAGATGTTACACCATTAACTCTTGGAATCGAAACTTTAGGAGGAGTTGCAACTCCACTTATAGAAAGAAATACAACTATTCCAGCTAAGAAGAGTCAAACATTCTCAACAGCTGCAGATGGTCAAACATCAGTTGAAATTCACGTAGTTCAAGGTGAAAGACAAATGGCTGCTGATAACAAGACATTAGGAAGATTCACATTATCAGGAATAGCACCAGCTCCAAGAGGAATCCCTCAAATCGAAGTAACATTTGATATAGATGCTAACGGTATTGTTAAAGTATCTGCAATGGATAAAGGAACTGGAAAAGAAGCTAACATCACAATTACTGCTTCAACAAACTTAACAGAAGACGAAGTTGAAAAGGCAGTAAAAGAAGCTGAAAAGTTCGCTGAAGAAGATAAGAAGAGAAAAGAATCAATAGAAGTTAAGAATAATGCTGATCAAGTTGTATATCAAACTGAAAAGACATTAGAAGAACTTGGAGATAAAGTTTCAGCTGACGATAAAGCAAAAGTTCAAGCTAAATTAGAAGAAGTTAAGAAGATTAAAGATGGTGATGATATAGAAGCTATCAAGAAAGCTATCGAAGAATTAACTCAAGAATTCTATGCAATATCATCAAAGATATACCAAGAAGCAGGAGCACAACCAGGAGCTCAAGGATTTGATCCAAACAACATGGGTGGAGCACAAGGAACTAATGAAGCACCACATGATGACAATGTTGTAGATGCAGATTTTAAAGTAGAAGACGATAAATAGTTGTAAGTATACTATAATCTCTTATATAATACAAAGAGGGAAGGCAAGTGTCGTCTTCCCTTTTGTAAAATGTGTGAAATTAAAGAAAATTTGGTGGTGAAGATAGATGGCACAAAAAGACTATTATGAAGTCCTTGGTTTAGAAAAAGGTGCAAGTGATGCAGAGATAAAAAAAGCCTTTAGAAAGCTAGCTATAAAATACCATCCTGATAAAAATCAAGGAAATGCTGAGGCTGAAAAGAAATTTAAAGAAATTAATGAAGCTTATCAAGTACTTTCAGATCCTGAGAAAAAAGCTAGATACGATCAATTTGGAACGGCTGATTTCGATGGAAGTGGATTTGGAGCAGGAGCAGGTGGATTCGGTGGCTTTGACTTCTCAGACATGGGCGGATTTGGAGATATATTTGACTCATTCTTTGGAGGCGGTGGAAGTTCAAGAAATAATAATGGACCAAGAAGAGGCGCTGATATAGAATATACAGTTAGATTAACTTTTGAAGAAGCAATAAGTGGAGTAGAAAAAGAAATATCTGTTACAAGAAGCGAAAATTGTGAAACTTGTCATGGATCAGGTGCTAAACCTGGAACAACTCCAAAAACATGTCCATCATGTCATGGTTCAGGACAAATAAGAGTACAAAGACAAACTCCACTTGGAAGCTTTGTAAGTACTACAACTTGTGATCAATGTCATGGAACAGGAAAAATTATTGAAGAAGCATGTCCAACATGTAAAGGAAAAGGTAAAGTTAGAAAGAACAGAAAGATTAAAGTTAATATACCAGCAGGTGTTGATAGTGGAAACATAATCCCACTTAGAGGACAAGGTGAAGATGGTACAAACGGTGGACCAGCTGGAGATCTTTATGTAAATATAATTGTTGCACCTTCTAAGAAATTTACAAGAAAGGGTATTGATATATATGTAGATGCACATATATCAATAGCAAAAGCAGCACTTGGAACAGAAATAACTGTTGAGACAGTAGATGGTAATGTTAAATATACAGTACCAGCAGGAACTCAATCAGGAACATTATTTAGGTTAAAGGGTAAGGGTGTTCCAAGAGTTAATGGAAGTGGAAGAGGAGATCAATATGTTAAAGTCATAGTTGATATTCCAAAGAAGCTTAATGAAAAGCAAAAAGAAGCTCTTAATATGTTCATGGAAGCATCAGGTGAAAGTGTTGAGGAATCTCATGGACGTCATAAAAAAGGAATAAAGGATTTCTTTAAGAAAGATTAATAGATTTAATAAGATAAAACTTAAAGGCTGCTTTTAGCAGCCTTTTTTCTAAGTAAAAAAGAATATCAAGTAATTAATGATAATAAATAGAGAAATATATTATTTGTCTAGACTTTATAGTTTTCTTGACAGATTTCATTTAAAAAGGGTAAAATTATTTATTAGTTCATTAAAATGAAAGAGAAAGGAATGAATTTCATGGAAGGATCATGGATTGAGGTAAAAGTAATTACAACAAGCGAGGCACTTGAACCTATAGAAGGAATTTTTTATATATTAGATTGTAAGGGTGTATCAGTTGAAGATCCTAATGATATATTAGGTAGAGATCAAGGACCATTAACTTGGGATTTTGCAGATATAAATGTATTAGAACATAAAGGAAAATATGCTGTAGTTAAAGGATATTTCTCAGAAGAAGATAATATAGATGAAGTTGTTACATATGTAAAAGAAAAAGTAGAAGAAATAAGAGAAATGGGCTTCAATGTTGGTGAAGGAAGGGTAGAAGTTACTAAAACTCATGAAGAAGATTGGGCAAATAACTGGAAAAAATACTATAAGCCTTCAAAAGTTGGAGAAAAGATTGTTGTTAAACCAATATGGGAAGAATACAAACAAAATGAAGGTGAATTAGTAGTTGAATTAGATCCAGGTATGGCATTTGGAACAGGGGATCATGAAACAACAAAGATGTGTATTCAAGCTTTAGAAAAATATGTTGAAAAAGATAGCACTGTATTTGACGTTGGTACAGGATCTGGTATACTTGCAATAGCAGCAGCTAAACTTGGTGCTAAAAAAGCTGTAGGTGTTGATTTAGACCCAGTTGCAGTAGAATCTGCTAAGGAAAATGTAGAATATAATAATCTAGATAATATAGAAATACTTTATGGAAACTTAGTTGAAGTAATAGAAGGAAAAGCTGATATAGTTGTTGCAAACATTATTGCTGAAGTAATATGCATATTAATCGATGATGTTAAGAGAGTATTAAAAAACGGTGGAATGTTTATAACATCAGGAATAATACATGAAAGAGTAAAAATGGTTACTGATAAATTAGAAGAATCAGGTTTTGAAGTTATAAAGATAAATAAAGATGGTGAATGGAACTGTATCATAGCAAAAGCAAAATAAGGGTTAGGTGAAGAATGAATGCATAAATTTTTTACCCCATCAAACTACATATCTGATAATAAAGGAAAGATAGTTGGGGAAGATGTTAAACATATTTATAAAGTTTTAAGGCTAACTGAGGGTGAAGAAGTAATTTTAAATAATTGCGAAGGAATTGAGTATTTAGCTAAGATAAATGAAGTAACAAAGAGCGAAGTTACATTAGATATAATTGAAAAATTAGATATAAATAATGAAAGTGATGTTGAAATAGTGTTATTTCAAGGGATGCCTAAAGCTCAAAAGATGGATTTGATAGTTCAAAAAGGTACAGAACTTGGTATAGGTAAATTTATTCCTGTTATAACAGAAAGAGTTGATGTTAAGCTTAAAGGTGATTTTAAAAAGCTAGATAGATTAAATAGAATAGCACTTGAAGCTTGTAAGCAAAGTAAGAGAAGCATAATACCAGAAGTTTTAAAACCTATCGAATTTGAAGAATTATTAGACCAAATAAATACATTTGACTTAGTAGTAGTGCCATATGAAAATAGAGAAGACTATGGAATCAAAGCTCTTATGAAAGATATAGATAAGAAAAGTATCAAAAGGATTGGTATAATAGTAGGTCCAGAGGGTGGATTTGAAGAGGAAGAGATTGAAAGATTGAAGGATGCTAAAGCTTTTATAATAACTTTAGGAAAAAGAATACTTAGAACAGAAACAGCAGGCTTTGTGGCTACTTCATTACTTCAATATGAGTTAGGAGATCTAGGAGGAATGATTTAATGAAAGTTGCATTTGCTACATTAGGATGTAGAGTAAACATGTATGAATCAGAAGCTATGACTGAAAAGTTTGTAAGAGAAGGATATGAAGTTGTAGACTTTTCAGAAGTTGCTGACGTTTATGTTATAAATACATGTTCAGTTACAAATATGGGAGATAAAAAATCAAGACAAATAATAGGTAGAGCAAGAAGATTAAATGAAGATGCTATAATTGCAGTAGTTGGATGTTATTCTCAAATTGCACCTAAGGAAGTATCAGAAATAGAAGGGGTAGACGTTGTTCTTGGAAGCAGAAATAAGGGAGAAGTAGTTTATTATGTAAATAAGGCTATGGACGAGAAAAAACCACAAATACAAGTTGGTGGAGTTCTTAAGAACAAAAACTTCGAACAATTAAAGATAGAAGAATATAGAGATAAAACTAGAGCGTTCTTAAAAATACAAGATGGATGTAATAGATTTTGTGCATATTGCTTAATACCATATACAAGAGGAGCTGTTTGTTCAAAAGACTACAATAATGTTCTTGATGAAGTAAAACAACTTGCAAGTCATGGATTTAAGGAAGTAATATTATCAGGTATACATACAGCATCATACGGATTAGATTTAGATGGGAATGTTAATTTAGTTACTTTACTTGAAGAAATAGAAAAGATTGATGGAATAGAAAGAGTTAGAATAGGATCTATAGAACCAGGATTTTTCACAGATGAAGTTATAGAAAAGATTAAAAACATGAAAAAGCTTTGTCCACAATTCCATTTATCATTACAAAGTGGATGTAATGCTACATTAAAGAGAATGAATAGAAGATATACAGCAGAAGAATACGAAAGAACTGTAAATCTATTAAGAAGCACTTTAAAAGATGCATCTATAACAACTGATGTTATTGTTGGATTCCCAGGAGAAACAGATGAAGAATTCAACGAAACATATGAATTCTTAAAGAGAAATAAATTAACTAAGACTCATGTATTTAAGTTTAGTCCAAGAACTGGAACAAAAGCAGCAGACATGAAGGATCAAGTTGATGGAAATAAAAAAGATGAAAGAAGTAAAAAATTAATAGAGCTTAATGAAAAAAATGAAGCTGAATTTACTGAAAGCTTAGTAGGCAGAGAAATGGGCGTATTAATTGAGCAAGAAGTAAAGGGTCAAGAAGATATATTTGAAGGATATACTAGAAACTTTGTAAAGGTTCATGTAAGTGGATCATCTAAAGAAGATGTAGGAAATATAATAAAAGTAAAAATTTTATCATCAAAAGGTGACTACGCTGAAGGAAAAGTGGTAAAATAATAAGGTGAATATTTTCTAAAGGGGGTGAATTTATGTCAGATTGTATTTTTTGTAAAATAGTTAATGGAGAAATTCCATCAAATAAGATATATGAAGATGAGTATGTCTATGCTTTTTACGACATAAGTCCAGAAGCTCCAGTTCATTTTTTAGTTATACCTAAGGAACATATAAAAAGTGCTAATTATATAACAAAAGAAAATTCACATATAATTGCACACATATTTGAAGTTATAAATAAAATAACAAGTGAACTAGGTATTTCAGAAGATGGATATAGAATTATAAATAATTGTGGGAAATTAGGCGGTCAAACTGTAGATCATCTACATTTTCATGTTTTAGGTGGAAGAGAATTAAAATGGCCACCAGGTTAAAAAATCTTTCAGAAATTATTGACACAATCGACGCAAAAATGTATAATATAGCTTGTGTTATTAAGCCCGTAGCTGATTGAATTGATAATTTAAGCTAGCGGAGGGAGGGATAATTATGTCAGAAATAAAAGTTGGAGAAAACGAAACACTTGAAAGTGCGTTAAGAAGATTTAAAAGAAAATGTGCTAGAGCTGGAGTTCTTTCAGAAGTTAGAAAGAGAGAACATTACGAAAAGCCAAGCGTAAAGAAGAAAAAGAAATCAGAAGCTGCTAGAAAGAGAAAGTTCAAGTAGTATTTTGAAAGAAGGTATAGATATGCCAACAATTAAAGAAAGACTTCAAGAAGATTGGAAAACTGCTTTAAAGGCAAAAGACAAGTTTAAAGCTAATGTATTAAGTACAGCTAAGTCTGCTATTTTATTAATTGAAAAAACAAATAATAAGCCTGTAGATGATAGTCAAGTAATTGAAATATTAGCAAAAGAAGTCAAGCAAAGAAGAGAAGCTGTGCTTGAGTTTGAAAAAGGTAATAGACAAGATTTAGTTGATGAAGCTAATGCCGAAATTAATATCTTGCTAAGTTACCTTCCTCAGCAATTAAGCGAAGAAGAAATCTTACAAATAGTTAAGGAATCAGCTATAGAAGCGGGTGCAAGTAGCATAAAAGACATGGGAAAAGTTATGGCGTTAGTTAGACCAAAAACAGTTGGGAAGGCTGATGGCAAACTTGTAAGTCAAATAGTGAAAGATTATTTAAATAATAAATAGCAGAAGGACTCTTTATAAGAGTCCTTTTTGTTATTTTAATTTAAAAAAGAAGGTAAGCTTTATAAAGCTTACCTTCTTTTTTGGTATTAAAGCAGTTTAGGAAACATAAATTAATATGATAGAAATTATAAGGGAGAGGGGTTTATGAGAGAAAGTATAATTAATAGAAGAAATAAAGTTTTAGAAAGGATTGATCTTCCTAAAGATGTAATCTTAAATTTGCCTAAAATAACGATTGTAGGAGATAATGAAATAACAATTGAAAATCATGAGGGAATAGAGAGTTTTGAAGATGAATGTATAAGGATAAAAACTAATAATGGAATTATAAAAATAGAAGGGGAAAATTTCGAAATTTTATATATAGCTTCTGAAACAATAGTTTTAAGTGGAAAATTTAAATCAGTAGATTATGGAGAATTTATGCAATGAATTTTGAAACAAAGAAATTAACTATAATAACGGTTGAAATTACTCTTATAAATACAGAACAATTATTAAATACACTATGGAAAAATAATGTAAGAATAGATAATATAAAAAGAATTAATGCAGCCACCTTTACTATGGATATATATGGTGAAGACTATGAAGATGTAAAAACTATTGTAAGAAGATATAATGGTAAGATAAAAATACTTAAAAGAAGAGGAGTTATGGCAAGACTTTCTAGAATTAAAAAGAGAATTTCTTTTATTTTAGGGGGAATTATATTTTTACTTATACTATTTATGTTTTCAACTCGTATATGGGCAATTGATATAGAAACAGAGAAAAATGTATCACCTTTTGAAGTTAGAAAAATGCTAAGTGATTTAGGAATTAAACAAGGATTAAGTAAAGATGATATAAATGTATATGATATTGAAAAAAAGCTAGAGGATCTTAATTCTGAAATACTTTGGGTTAGAGCTAGAATGGAAGGTTCAAGTTTAAAACTTAAGATTGAAGAAAAGATTAACCCTCCACAGGTGTTAGAAGGAAAAGAAGGGGAGGTTTTAGCTAAAAAAGATGGAGAAGTAAAGAGGATATATACTGAATTTGGAACAGCAGCTGTAAATCCAGGAGATATGGTTAAAAAAGGTGATACATTAATATTACCTTACTATGGGCTTTTAGAAGAAAAATATGAAACAAGTGCATCAGGTGTAGTAATAGCTAATGTATTTTATGAAAGAAGTTTAGAAGTTCAAATAAATGGTGAAAAATTAGAAAGAACGGGAAATAAGGATAGAGATATTTATCTAGATTTATATGGAAAGAAAATTTATCTAAAAAAGTCTACAAATTCTTTTAAAAACTATGATAAAATAGAAGATAATAATGGTATATTTAAATCTATAACTTATTATGAAGTAGAAAATCAAGAAATTAATTTAAATAAAGATAAAGTTATAGAAGAATCAGTTAATAAGCTTGAAAAATTTCTCATAAAAGATTTAACCAATGAAGCAAAGGTAGTAAAGAGAAATTATGATGTAGAAGATATTGGAGATGGAAAAATAAAAATTATTGCAAGTTTTATAGTCGAAGAGGATATTGCATCATAAATATAATTGTATATTGGGTGATAAGAAGGTGATAAACTTGATAAGAAAAAATAAAGTTGAAATTAAGCCTAAAGATAAATATATAAGGTTTTTAATAAGTGGAATTTCTATTATTATAACTTATATATTACTTGTATCTGTAATTGCCCCAAAACAATATGACTTAAAAGAAGGAGATATTGCAAGGGTAGATATAAAAGCATCGAGAGATACAGTAAATGAATTAGCAACTCAAGAAAAAATAAAAGAAGCAACAGAAAAAATAGATAAAGCATACACCTTAAAAGGTGAGGTTCAAAGTGAAGTTCAAAAAAATATTAATAGGGTATTAAATAAAGTTTCAAATCTAAATACTACGCTTGAAGATGAAAAAGATAAATTAAAAGAACTTTCTAGTTTAGATAGTAATTTATCAGAAAGTGATTATAAGATTTTACTTTCTTTATCACAAGAATCATTAAATGAGATAAAATTTGATATTAATGAAATAATAAAAGAAGTATATCAAGAAAATATACAAAATGATAATGAACAAAGCTTTAAAAAGGCAACTGATTTGGTAGAGAAAAGAATTGATGAAATGGATTTTTCTCTAAGTATAAAAAAAGTTCTTAAAAAATTAGTTGTACAATATATAAAGCCAAATTTTATTTATGACAAAGAAAAGACAGATGAAGTTATAAAAGAGGTTCAAAAAAATACTCCTAAGGTTATTATTAAGAAAAATCAAACAATAGTAAGTGAAGGAGAACCAGTAACGGCAGAACAGATATCCATTTTAAAAGATTTAGGTTTATTAGATAAAAGTGGAGGAAATTCATTTTTTGCTTTATACACTGTTCTTGCTATATTTACAGTGACAGTTTTTTATATACAACATATGTATATTTTAAAAAAACATAAGAAAATTTATAAAAATACTAAGCTTATTATACTTATAAATATAATAAATGTATCTAGCTTTATTCTAGCAAGGATAATAGGAGAATTGTCACCATTTGCAATTCCACTTGCTTGTGCACCTATACTTATATCATTATTAGTAAATTATGAATTATCACTTGTTGTATGTAGCATAAATGTAATCATAATTGGAGCATTAGTTAATTTTAATCCACAGATTATGATACTTGGAATTTTAAATGCAATTTTAGGATCTACTGGTCTTAGAAAGATACAACAAAGAAATGATATATTTTATTCATCAATTTTTTTAATGATAATGAGCATGTTACTTACGTTTACAACTGGTTTATTGCTTACAAATAATTTTAAAGAAATATTTATAAATAGTGGTATTGCAGCGATAGGTGTGGTATTTTCAGCAGTTTTAGCTATTGGTATCTTACCATTTTTAGAATCAAGCTTTGATATAGTTACAACTCTAAAATTACTTGAACTTGCAAATCCAAATAATCCACTGCTTAAAAAGTTATTGATGGAGGCACCAGGAACTTATCATCATAGCATGTTAGTTGCAAATCTTGCAGAAATGGCAGCAGAGGAAATTGATGCAAATCCAGTAATAGCAAGAGTAGGGGCTTATTTTCATGATGTAGGAAAATTAAAAAGACCATTTTTCTTTGGTGAAAATCAGATAGGAAAAGAAAATCCTCATGATAAAATAAATCCTAACTTAAGTACGCTAATAATAATATCTCATGTTAAAGATGGGGTAGAACTTGCAAAAGAATATAATTTACCTGATGTTATTAAAGATATAATACAGCAACATCATGGAACAACACTTGTAAAATACTTCTATTATATTATGAAAAACAATGCAGAAAATCCAGATGAAATAAAGGAAGAAGATTTTAAGTATCAAGGTCCTATTCCAAGTAGCAAAGAGGCTGGAATAATAATGTTAGCAGATAGTGTAGAGGCTGCAGTTAGATCTATTAATGATCCAACAAAAGGCAAGATAGAAGAGATGGTAAATAATATTATTAAAGATAAGCTTCATTCAGGACAATTAGATAATTGTGATTTAACATTAAAGGATTTAGAAAAGATACGTAAATGCTTTTTAAAAGCATTATATGGAATTTATCATCAAAGAGTAGAGTATCCAACAGAGAAGAAAATTACAAGTAAATAGATTATGGGGAGATTAATACTCCCCATAATTTAATTTATAATCAAATTAAGTATTAAGGAGAATATATATATGATTTATGTAGATAATAGACAAGAAAAAATAAAAGTAACAGATGAATTTGTAGAAAAACTTGAAAATGTTATAAATTTTGCATTAAAAGAGGAAGAGGTATCTGTTGATTGTGAAATATCTATGCTTTTTGTAGATAATGAAGAGATAAGAGAAATAAATAATGAAACAAGGGGAATAGATAGAGCAACAGATGTGCTTTCATTTCCTATGTTAGATTATCAAGATAAAAAAGTATTTAAAGAAATGTATAAAGATAATAATTTTGATATAACATTTATGGATGGGGAAGAATTAGTTTTAGGAGATATAGTTTTATCACTAGAGAGAGCTTTAGAACAAAGCAGAGAATATAGTCATTCTTTTGAAAGAGAATCATGTTATTTAGTGGTTCATTCAGTATTACATTTATTAGGATATGACCATATGGAAGAAGATGATAAAAAGATAATGAGAAAAAGAGAAGAAGATATATTAGGAAAGTTATATATTACTAGATAAAAATAAGGGTTATTTTTAATAAGGGGGTTTTTATGAGATTAAAAAAAATCATTGATAGTTTTAATAATGCTATAGATGGGATAATTTATACTGTTAGAACTCAGAGAAATATGAAAATACATCTTAGTATAACTTTAGTGGTTTTGTTGTTGTGTCTTTTTTTTGATGTTTCAAAAGTTGAATTTTTAATACTTGCCATAACAATAACTATGGTAATTGCAGCAGAACTTTTAAATACTTCAATAGAAGCTGTGGTTGATATGAAAACAAATCATTATCATCCACTTGCAAAGGTTTCTAAAAATGTAGCAGCAGGTGCTGTGCTTTTAACAGCTATAAATGCTGTTGTAGTTGGATACATTATATTTTGGGATAAATTATCTAATATATCTCTTATAGTGCTTAATAAGATAAAAGAATCACAGCCATATACTATATTTATAGTATTAGTTATTGTTTGCATAGTAACTATAATAATAAAATCTATTTTTGGAGAAGGTACACCACTAAAGGGTGGAATGCCAAGTGGACATAGTGCTTTAGCTTTTTCGTTATCTACAGCTATATCTTTAATAACAGAAGAACCAATATGTATAATGCTTAGTTTTATTATGGCATTTATAACAGCACAAAGTAGAGTAGACTCTGATGTTCACTCTGCGTTTGAAGTTGTTGTGGGGTCTTTAATTGGTGTTTTGATAACACTACTTATATTTACGGTTTTCAAAATATAAACCTTTGTTTATAAAACTTTTTTTAATTAACTATTAGTGATATAATAAATAGCACACAATAAAATTGGGGTTTATATTTAGAAACGAGGGATGTAGTATTATGAACAAAGAAATAATAAAAAAAGCAATTTCAGCAAGAGAGGAAGCATATTGTCCATATTCAAACTTTAAAGTTGGTGCAGCAGCACTTTTTGAAGATGGAGAAATATATACTGGATGTAATATTGAAAATGCATCATTTGGAGCTACAAATTGTGCAGAACGTACAGCTATATTTAATGGTGTATCAAAGGGAAATAGAGTATTAAAAGAACTTGCGCTTATTGGAGATACTAATAATTACACTTATCCATGTGGTATATGTAGGCAAGTTATTACAGAATTTGCAGAAAACAAAGACATAAAGATTTATATTATAAAAAATGAAAATGATTATATAGAGAAAACTTTAGAGGAAATAATGCCTGGATCATTTACCAAAAAAGATCTAGAGTAGTAGGAGGAAAAATGTTTAAATCAGGATTTGTATCAATAGTAGGAAGACCTAATGTAGGTAAGTCTACTTTAATGAATTATATAATGGGAGAGAAGCTTTCAATAGTTTCAAATAAGCCACAGACAACAAGAAATAATATACAAACTATATTAACTACAGATGATTATCAAATGATATTTGTTGATACACCAGGAATTCACAAACCTAAACATAAATTAGGTGAATACATGGTTAATTCAGCAAAAGATTCAACAAATGATGTAGATTTAATTTTATTTTTAACTAATCCAGGAGAAGAAATAGGAAGAGGAGATAAATTTATCTTAGAATCTTTAAAGAGTAAAAAAGCTCCAGTTTTCTTAGTTTTAAATAAGATTGATGAGTTTACTCAAGATGTAGTTGCAAAGTCTTTAGCAGATTTTTCAAAAGAATTTGATTTTGATGAAATAATACCTATATCAGCTATGAAGGGTAAAAATGTAGATAAATTATTAGAATTAATGGTTGAAAAATTACCACAAGGACCAAAATATTATCCAGAAGACATGATTACAGATGTTCAAGAAAGATTTGTAGTATCAGAAATAGTAAGAGAAAAGGCACTTAGAACATTAAGAGATGAAGTTCCACATGGAATTGCAGTGGATGTAATACAAATGAAGCAAAAAGAAAATGGAACTTATCATATTGAAGTAGATTTAATCTGTGAAAAAGATTCACATAAGGGAATAATAATTGGAAAGAATGGACAGTGCTTAAAGAAGATTGGTGAAGCTTCAAGATATGAATTAGAAAGATTTTTAAGAAGTAAGGTAAATATAAAGATATGGGTAAAAGTAAGAAAAGAATGGAGAGACAATAAAATATTACTTAAAGAATTAGGATATAAAAAGCTTAAGTAGTATTTGGAGGTTGATTTAATTGTCCTTATTAAAAACTAGAGGAGTAATAATTAAAACTCAAGATTATAAGGAAAATGATAAGTTAGTCTGGTTATATACTGAAAATTTTGGGAAAGTTTCAGCTATAGCAAGAGGAGCAAAGAGAAGTAAGAGCAAATTATTTGCTGTTACTCTTCCTCTTTGTTATGCTGATTATATGTTTTTTAAAGGTAAAAATTTATCTAATTTACAAGAAGGAAAGATAATTAATTCATTTCAAGGACTTATGAGTAATTTAGATAAACTTACATATTCATCATATCTTTGTGAACTTATTGATATAGCACTTATAGATGGTGAAAGTAATAGGTTGTTATATAAGGAATTTATAACAACCTTATATCTTTTAGACACTGATGCTATAGATTATGAGCTTCTTATAAGAGCTTTTGAGTTAAAACTTTTAAAAGCCACAGGATATGGGCTTATTTTAGATAAGTGTGTAAACTGTGGGAAAAAATTAAATGTTGCAAATTATATAAGTTTATCAAATTTTGGTGGAGTTTGTGAAGAATGTAATAAAACACATGGACTTTATCTATCTAAAGGAGCATATAATGCATTAAGATTCTTAACAAATACGAATTTAGATAAGATATTTAGACTTAATTTATCAGAAGACATTAAAAAAGAAATAGAAAGAGTTACAACATTTATAATTTCATCAAACTATGCAAAAAAGCCAAAGAGCTTAGAAATGTTAAATTATTTAAAGGAGTGATAACCTATGAAAGAAATTACTTTAGAAAAAGTAGATGAAATAAGAAGAAGAACTGGTGTTAGCTATAAGATAGCAAAAGAAGCTTTAGAACTTAATGGCGGTGATGTATTAGAAGCTTTAATATATATAGAAAATAATGTGGTTGTTCCATTTGCAGAAGAAAATAATTTTAAAGATGATAATTCTAAAAAAAGCGAAAATATAGAAGAATTTAAAGCATGGTTAAAAAATATAATAGAAAAAGGAAATGTAAGTAGAATAAAAGTTAAAAAAGATGATACTACTTTAGTTGATGTTCCTGTAAATGCTGGAATTGCAGCTGCTGTTATAGGAGTTATTGTTCCACCAATACTAGCATTTGGTGTAATAGCTACAGTTGCAACTAAGCTTACTATAGAAATAACAAAATGCGATGGAAGCGTTGAAGTAGTAAATAAATATGTTGAAAAGGCAGCTGGAGAAGTAAAAGATAAGGCATATGAGTTTGCTGGAATAGTAAAAGATAAATTTAAAAATACAAAAGATAATATTAAAAATGAACAAATAAATAAAAATAAGTCATATAAGACAGATGATACTGTATATACATATACAGTAAACTTTGATGATGAAAAATAGTTTAGGGAAATTTCAAGAAAACACATGCATGATAAAGATAAAATGAACATATAAGAAATATTCATTATATTTATTAGATTTTCTAAGAAATTCGAGATAGGCAAACGAAAAACAAATGGTATAATTAGTATATAATTCAATAAATTTAAAATAATGGATATTTCTTATTTTAAGAAAGAGGGATTCGTTTGAAATTGTCAGATAGACAAGAGGAAATAATTAGACTAGTTAAGGAAGGTGAACCTATAACTAGTGAGTGTTTAGCAGAAAAGCTAGGTGTAACTAGAGCAGCACTTAGAGCAGACTTAGCAATTTTAACAATGATAGGAACACTAGATGCAAGACCTAAGGTTGGTTACGTTTATTCAAATAAGCCAAAAAGTAACCTAGTTCATGAATATATAAGTGAAATTAAGGTTAAAGATATTATGTCAAAGCCATCAATAGTCAATGAATCAATGACGGTATATGATGCAATCGTATACCTATTTTTAAATGATGTAGGTACTTTATTTGTTGAAAATTCAGGGTTTTTAATAGGTGCAGTGTCAAGAAAAGATTTCTTAAAAATTGCTATAGGAGGAACTGATATTCATAAGGTTCCAGTTGGCGTTATAATGACTAGAATGCCAAATATAGTATGTGGAGATGTAAATGATCCTGCATATGATATTGCAAAAAAGATAATAGAACATGAGATTGATAGTATTCCAATAGTAGAAAAAATTATGGTAGATGAGAAAGAACAATACAAAATAGTGGGTAAAGTATCAAAAACTAACGTTACAAAGTTATTTGTTAGGCTTGGACAAAATAAATAATTTTTTATGGGTTAACTACGGAATAAAAAATAAGTTTCCGATAGTATAGATAACATTAGTATTGAACGGAGGAGTATTGAGAATGGAGAAAAAGTACGTTTACCTTTTTAGAGAGGGAAATGCATCAATGAGAAATCTTTTAGGAGGAAAAGGAGCTAACTTAGCTGAAATGTCTAATTTAGGCGTTCCAGTTCCTCAAGGGTTTACTGTTACAACAGAAGCTTGCAATAAGTATTATGAAGATGGAAAGGTTATAGAAGATTCTATAATTAGAGAAATCGAAAATGCTATGAAAGAACTTGAAAAAGAAACAGGAAAAGAATTTGGAAGCACAACAAATCCACTACTTGTATCTGTAAGATCAGGAGCTAGGGTTTCAATGCCTGGTATGATGGATACAATTTTAAATTTAGGATTAAATGATATATCTGTTGAAGCTATGGCAAAGCTTACTAATAATCCAAGATTTGCTTATGATTCTTATAGAAGATTTATTCAAATGTTCTCAGATGTTGTTATGGGTATAGAAAAGAGATTATTTGAAGATAAAATTGATGAAATAAAAGAAGAAAAAGGTGTTTCTTTTGATACAGATTTAAATACTGAAGATTTAAAGAAGCTTGTTAGTCAATACAAAGAAATCTATAGAAAAGAAAAGGGTGAAGAATTCCCACAAAACCCAAAAGATCAATTAATCGAAGCAATTACTGCTGTATTTAGATCATGGAATAATCCAAGAGCTATAGTTTATAGAAGATTAAATGATATTCCAGGAGAATGGGGAACAGCCGTAAACGTTCAACAAATGGTATTTGGTAATAAAGGAGAAACTTCAGGAACAGGAGTAGTATTTTCAAGAAATCCTGCAAATGGAACTAGAGAGATATATGGTGAATATCTAATGAATGCACAAGGTGAAGACGTTGTTGCAGGAATAAGAACGCCACTTCCTATTAAAAAATTAGAAGAACAAAATCCTAAGATATATAAAGAATTTACTGACATCGTAAATAAATTAGAAAATCATTATAAAGATATGCAAGATATGGAAATAACTATTGAAGAAGGTAAGCTATATTTCCTTCAAACTAGAAATGGAAAAAGAACAGCTCAAGCTGCACTTAAGATAGCAGTTGATTTAGTTGAAGAAGGAATGCTTACTAAGGAAGAGGCAATACTTAAAGTTGAGCCTAAACAATTAGATACATTACTTCATCCAGCTTTCTATAATGAAGATTTAAAACGTGCAAAGGCAATAGCAAAAGGATTACCAGCTTCACCAGGAGCAGCATGTGGAAAAATTGCATTCACTGCTGAAGAAGCTAAAGAAAGAGCAGCACAAGGAGAACAAGTTGTATTAGTAAGACTTGAAACTTCACCAGAAGATATAGAAGGAATGATAGCATCACAAGGTATATTAACTGTTAGAGGTGGTATGACTTCTCATGCAGCTGTTGTTGCTAGAGGAATGGGAACTTGCTGCGTTGCTGGATGTGGAGAGCTTAAAGTAAATGAAGAAGCAAAAACAGTAGAAGTTAATGGAAAAATCTATACAGATAATGATTTTATCTCTATAGATGGAACAACAGGAAATATATATGGAGAAAAGATAAAGACTGTAACTCCAGAGATAACTGGACATTTTGCAACATTTATGGGATGGGTAGATGAAATAAGAAAATTAAAGGTTAGAACTAATGCAGATACTCCAAGAGATGCAAAACAAGCAGTTGAGTTTGGTGCAGAAGGTATAGGACTTTGCAGAACTGAACATATGTTCTTTGCAGAAGACAGAATATTAGCAGTTAGAGAAATGATAATAGCTAAGACAGAAGAAGAAAGAAGAAAAGCATTAAATAAGATTTTACCAATGCAAAGAGCAGATTTTATAGAAATATATAAAGCTCTTAAGGGAATGCCAGCAACTATAAGACTTCTAGATCCACCTCTACATGAATTCTTACCTAATGCAGAAGAAGATATGATATCTTTAGCTAAGGAATTAGATGTAGATGTAGAAGATATTAAATTAGCAGTTGATAGTAAACATGAATTTAATCCAATGATGGGTCATAGAGGATGTCGTCTTGCTGTAACTTATCCTGAAATTGCTGAAATGCAAACAAGAGCAATAATAGAAGCTGCAATAGCTGTAAATATTGAAATGGGATACCATATAGTTCCAGAAATAATGATACCTCTTGTTGGAGAAATTAAAGAATTAAAATTTGTTAAAGATATAGTTGTATCTACTGCAGAAAAGGTTATGGAAGAAAAGGGAACTAAGATTGAGTATAGTGTAGGTACTATGATTGAAATTCCAAGAGCTGCACTTACTGCAGATGAAATAGCAAAAGAAGCTGAGTTCTTCTCATTTGGTACAAATGATTTAACTCAAATGACTTTTGGATTCTCAAGAGATGATGCTGCTAAATTCTTATCATCTTATTATGATAAAGGAATTTACGAACAAGACCCATTTGCTAAGTTAGATAGAACTGGGGTAGGTCAATTAGTAAAAATGGCAGCAGAAAAAGGAAGACAAACAAGAAAAGATATTAAGCTTGGCATATGTGGAGAACATGGTGGAGATCCATCATCAGTTGAATTCTGTCATGATATAGGATTAAACTATGTTTCATGCTCACCTTTTAGAGTGCCACTTGCAAGACTTGCAGCAGCACAAGCACAAGTTAAAAATAAAAGATAATTAATAAAAAACAGTCTAGAGAAAAATCTAGGCTGTTTTTTAAAACTATAAAAAGACTATAATTTAAAGTTATATTCTAATTCTATTCTTTTTGAAATTTCTTTTATAAATTTAAGTTGAAAATATGTTTTTTTATTTGATTTTCTAAGAAGATTTATAAATAAAGATTTATCTTGTTTTTCTATATTTTTATAATAATCTCTTGATAGTTTCCAAAACTTTTGAGGGAAACATATATATGATAATATATACCTTATATCAGAAGGCGTAAGATTAGCTATATTATTGTATTCTCTTAAAATAGTAAGGGTAAGTTCTACATCAAATTTTGTGTTGTCTCGTCTTAGTAATCGTCTTAGAAAATATCCTACGTCTCTAGCAGAATAATCAAGTTTGCATTTATCTAAGTCAATAACCCATATACGTGAATTTTTATCAAAAATAATATTTTTATTTACATAATCTTCATGACATAATGATTTTGAAAGATTATCATTATTTATATGAGAAGATAAATTTAATGACCATTTAGCAAGTTCTAAATTATCCTCAAAATTTTCTAAAAACTCAATAGAATAATCATCTAATGTTTCGCATGCCAAGTTATAAAATGTCAAAATTTGATTAAAATGTTTTAAAGTTGATATGTAGTAATCAGAGAAGCCTTTTCTTTTTTTACTTCCTTCTATTGGAACAAAATTTCTTGAACATGAATGTATACCGGCTAATTGTTTTGAGGAGATTATAAGATGATCTAAATTATCAAAGTCGCATTTTATTCCATCTATCCATATTGTGAGGATAAAATACATATCATTAAACTTAACAAATTTATTTCCAGATAGAGTATTTAAAAATGTTGGAGTTTTAATTCCACTTTTAAAAAGCCATTCTAATGATGAATAAACAAATAAAAGGTTAGGTTCATCAAAATAAACTTTTTTTAGGCAATAACAATGCTTTTCATAGCATACTTTATATACAGCTCTTTGTTTTTCTGTATTTTTAAATTTCACCATACTTACCTTAGCATTTTCTAGCCCATAGTGAACTAATACATTTTTCTTCATGCTTTTTTCAGAAAAAATATTCATAAGTTTATTTTGTTTTTTTCTATCCATAAATAATAATCTCCTCCATTAATTGCTTATTACTATATTATTAGTAATAACTTTAAAATAGAATAATATAATTTTAAATAATAAATTTTAAATTTTTGCAAATAATAAGTTGAATTAATAATTAAAGGATTTTAAAGAGAATTATAGAATACTTGAGGTGAGGTGAAGTTATATGGTTATAAGAGAGAAAATTGAGAAGTTTGAAAGGTTGATATTAAGAAAAGAAGCACAAGCATCTTTTAAAAGTATGGGCAGAAATAAAAAAGAAGATAGTGATCTTGTTAGAACATGTTATATGGTTGATAGAGATAGAATAATACATTCAAAAGCATTTAGAAGATTAAAAGATAAAACTCAAGTTTATATTAGAACAAAAGGTGATCATTATAGAAATAGGCTAACGCATACACTAGAAGTTACTCAAATTGCAAGAACAATAGGTGTTGGAATTGGACTTAATGAGCATCTAATTGAAGCTATCTCTTTAGGACATGATTTAGGTCATGCTGCATTTGCACATAATGGAGAAGAGGTATTAAATAGCTTTCTTAAAGAGGGATTTAGGCATAATGAACAGAGTATAAGGGTTATAAATAGGCTTGAGAAAAATGGAGAGGGATTAAACTTAACGAAAGAAGTTATTGATGGTATTTTAAAACATAGTGGCCTTTCTAAAAATCAGAAAAATGAAGCTATGACTTTAGAAGGAAGAGTGGTTAAGTATTCAGATAAAATAGCATATATAAATCATGATATAGATGATTCTATAAGGGCTAATTTATTAGCTGAAGATGAACTTCCAAAAGAAGTTATAAAGGTTCTTGGAAATACACATTCTAAAAGAATAAAGGTATTAGTTACAGATTTTATAAATGAATCAAATAAAAACTTAGATGAAGGTGTGCTTAAAGTTGGACTTAGCAAAGAAAAAGATGAAGCTATGAGAGAACTTAGAGAATTTATGTTTAAAAATATTTACTTAGGAGAAATTTTAAAAGCAGAGAGAGAAAAAGCAAAATTTATTTTAGAATCAGTAATAGAATTTTATACTAAAAAACCAGAAAAAATGCCAAGGTTATACAGAGAGATAGTTGAGGAAGAAGGGATATATAGAGGGGTAGCGGACTATGTTTCAGGTATGAGTGATGATTATTGTCTAAATAAGTTTAATGAAATATATGTACCTAAATTAGTTGTATATTAATTTTGTGAATAAAAAATACAAAATTAGGAAATATAAAATTATCGAAAAAAAAGAAGGAATTTCATTCTTTAAGCAGAATAGATAATAATGGGTAAAAAAATATAATATTCTATAATTATATAGAAATAAAAGAAGGAATACCAAAAAAAATGTCGAATATAATATAAGTTGCATAAAGACAGCAAAGGAGGGAGAGAAGCTCCTTGCGTATTACAGAAGAAACTATTGAAAGAATTAAACAAGAAAATGATATTGTTGATGTTATTTCAGAAACAGTAAGACTAAAAAGATCAGGTCGTAATTATATGGGCCTTTGTCCATTTCATGGTGAAAAATCACCTTCTTTTAGTGTTTCTCAAGATAAGCAGATTTATAAATGCTTTGGATGTGGAGAAGCTGGTAATGTATTGACATTTGTAATGAAGCAAAAAAATCTAAACTTTATAGAAAGCTGTAAGCTTTTAGCTGAACGTGCAAATATTCCTTTAAATCTTGGAAATGGGGAAGAAAGTAAAGTAGTTAAAAAGAAAGAACTTTTGTATAAGATAAATGTAGAGGCTGCAAGATACTTTTTTTCAAATCTCCAAGAAAATGAAAATGCAAAAGAGTATTTTTTAAACAGAGGAATAAAAGAAATAACTATAAAAAGATTTGGATTAGGTTATGCTAAAGATGGATGGCAAAATCTTCGTATGTATCTTAAGAAAAAAGGATTTAGTGATTCTTTAATGCTTGAAGCAGGGCTTGTAATTAAAAGCCAAAAGGGAACAATATATGATAGATTTAGAAATAGAGTTATGTTTCCGGTATTTGATATTAAGGGAAATGTTATAGGATTTGGGGGAAGAGTTTTAGATGACTCAAAACCTAAATATTTAAATTCTCCAGAAACTTTAGTATTTCAAAAGGGAACAAATCTTTATGGATTAAATTTTGCTATTAAAAATAGAATAGAAAAAAGATATTTCATTATAGTTGAAGGATATATGGATTTAATTTCACTTCATCAGTATGGTATAACAAATGTTGTAGCATCACTAGGTACTGCACTTACAGTTAACCAAGCAAGACTTCTTAAAAGATATGCAGATAAAGTTATAATTTCTTATGATGCAGATGTTGCAGGTCAAACTGCGACCTTAAGAGGACTTGAAATTTTAAAAGAGGCAGGTTTTGATGTTAGAGTACTTAAAATTCCTCAAGGTAAAGATCCAGATGAATTTGTAAGAAGTAATGGAAAAGATGCTTTTTTAAAGTTGGTGGATAAGGCTGAAAATTTAATATCTTATAGGCTTGAAAAAGCAAAAGAAGGTATAAATTTTAAAGATAAATCTTCTCTTGTAGAGTATGGTAATAGAGTCGCTGATATATTAGCAAATCTTAATCCTGTTGAAAAAGATATTTATGTAAAGAGTATATCTGAAGACATAGGAATTAAAGAACAGTCATTATATGACTTAATAGCTATGACTAGAAATACGAAAAGTGATGATTTCATGAATAAAAAGGAAGAATATGGAACAAAATTATATGTAGAACCTGGTTATGTAAAAGCTGAAAAATCATTGATAAAATTAATGTTAGAAGATGATTATTATGAAGAGATAGTATCAAATATTTCTTCGGATGATTTTATTTCTAAACCATATGCGAAGATATTTAATTTAATCAAGGAAGCTAAGAAAAAAGAATTAAAAGATATTAATTTACATGTTGAAGCAGGTTGTGATGATGTAGATTCTTCTAAAGAATGGGTAAAAGTAAAAGAATTTGAAGTTTTAAAAGGCAAAGATGTAAATAAGTTAATATTAGATTACATAAAACAGATAAAGAACTTTAAGCTTACAAAAAAAGCTGAAGATCTTAAAGTAAAATTAAGACAATTAGAAAAAGATGGATTAATAGAAGAATCTATAAAAATTGCTTTAGAACTAAAAAAGATAAATGATGTGTTAAAAAAGGGAGAGAAGAGTTAGTTTGGTCATGACGGAAGGAGGTCACCAAAATATGGTAGTAAAAGCAAAGGCAAAAGATGAAAAGAAAGACAGAAATCAGAGGATGACTGTAGTTAAAAGCCTTATAGATAAAGGAAAGAAGAATGGTTCATTAACTTATAAAGAAATCATGGATGAGATTGATAATATTGAGTTAAGTCCAGAACAAATAGAAAAGATATATGAAGTTTTAGAGTCAATGGGTATCGAAGTTATAGGTGAACCACATGAGGCTGAAGTAGAAGAAGAGGAATTAGATTTAAGTGTACCTGAAGGTATTGCAATAGATGACCCAGTTAGAATGTATTTAAAGGAAATAGGTAAGGTTCCACTATTATCTTCAGAAGAAGAAGTAGAACTTGCAAAGAAGATAGAAGAAGGAAGCCAATATGCTAAAAAGAAATTAGCAGAAGCAAACTTAAGATTAGTTGTAAGTATAGCTAAAAGATATGTTGGAAGAGGTATGCTGTTTTTAGATCTTATTCAAGAAGGAAACTTAGGATTAATAAAAGCTGTAGAAAAATTTGATTACAGAAAAGGATATAAGTTCTCAACATATGCTACATGGTGGATTAGACAGGCAATTACAAGAGCTATAGCCGATCAAGCAAGAACTATAAGAATTCCTGTTCATATGGTTGAAACTATTAATAAATTAATAAGAGTTCAAAGACAATTATTACAAGAACTTGGAAGAGATCCTTTCCCAGAAGAAATTTCAAAGGTTATGGATTTACCAGTTGAAAAGGTAAGAGAAATTCAAAAGATTGCCCAAGAACCAGTTTCACTTGAAACTCCAATTGGAGAAGAAGAAGATAGTCATTTAGGTGATTTTATTCCAGATGATGATGCATTAGCTCCAGCAGAAGCTGCAGCATTTACAATGCTTAAAGAACAGCTTATAAATGTTTTAGATACATTAACTCCAAGAGAAGAAAAAGTATTAAGACTAAGATTTGGATTAGATGATGGAAGAGCTAGAACTCTTGAAGAAGTTGGAAAAGAGTTTAATGTAACTAGAGAAAGAATTAGACAAATAGAAGCAAAAGCTTTAAGAAAGTTAAGACATCCATCAAGAAGTAAAAAGCTTAAAGATTATTTAGATTAAGCTTAAAATAGCACCAATTAAGGTGCTATTTTATTTTTGATAGTGTGTGTTATAATTAATCTTAAAAACAAAAGAATTTAATAAAAATAATTATTAAAACAGGAGAGAACAAATGGAATTAAGTAAAAGACTAAATTTAATAGTAAATCATATAGAAAATTGCAATACATTAGTTGATATAGGAACAGATCATGGATATATTCCTATATATGCAGTTAAGAATGGAATATGTAAAAATGCTATTGCATCAGATATAAATAAAGATCCTCTTGATAAGGCTAAATTAAATTCAATATTTGAATCTGTTGATGAAAATATTGATACAAGATTAGGATCAGGACTAGAAACTATAAAAAATGGAGAAGCTCAAGTAGCTGTTATAGCTGGTATGGGTGGAAATTTAATAAAAGATATATTAGAAGCTGATAAAGATAAGGTAAAGGAATTAGATTATTTAATCCTTCAACCAGCACAAAACCCAGAAGTTTTAAGAGAATATCTTTATACTAATGGATATGAGGTTATAGCTGAAGATTTATGTATAGATGAAGATAAATATTATGAATTATTTAAAGTTAGAGCTAAAGATGGAGAAGAAACGGAATTAGATTTAATTTATTATGAAATAAGTCCAAAATTATTAAGAGATAAGCATCCTTTAATGGGAGAATATATAAAATCTAAAAAACAAAAGTACGAAAAAATATTAAATCTTATAGAAGATGATACAGAAAGTGCTTTAAAGAGAAAAAAAGAACTTGAAGAAAAGATAAGTATATTAACTAATTTAGAAAATTACTGCAATTAGTTTGGAGATGAAATTTTATGGGTATAAAGGTTAAAGATATAAGATATGCTATGAATAAAATAGCACCAGAGATTTTAAAAGAAGGTTTTGATAATGTTGGCCTTATGGTTGGAGATGAAGAACAAGATGTAAATAAGGTATTACTAGCCTTAGATTGTACAAATAAGGTCATAGAAGAAGCTAAAGAAAATAAATGTGATATGATAATAACTCATCATCCACTTATATTTAGAAAGCCTAATAGAATTGTAAAAAATGATTTATTAGGAAATAAAATAATTGAACTTATCAAAAATGATATTTCATTATACTCAAGCCACACTAATTTAGATTCAGTAGAAAATGGTATAAATCATACTATTGTTAAAATATTAGGCTTTAACTTTAGTGAAATAATTGAAAAAAATAATACTCAAGGATTTAAAGATGCAGGACTTGGTAGAATAGTTAGATTAGAAAAAGAACTTAGTATTAAAGAAGTTGTAGATTTAGTTAAGAAAAAGCTAAATATAGAGCATTTAAGAATTGTAGAGGGAAAAGATAATATCAAAAATATAGCAATAATAAATGGTAGTGGTCAGGATTTTATAAAAGAAGCAGTAAAAAGAGGTGCCAACTGTATAATAACAGGTGATACAACTTACCATTTTGCATCAGATTATAAAGAATTAGGTATAACTATAATTGATGCAGGACACTTTAATACAGAATGGCTAGTATTTTTAGAAACTATGAAGACATTAAAAGAAAGTTTTAAAGATATAGAATTTATAGATTCTAAAGTAAGTAGTGATCCATATACATTTATTTAAGTAGTAACAAAAAGAAAACTATCACATATATTAAATAATAATAATATTTTATGGATGGTTTTATGAGTAGAAGAAGAGGAAAAGGCGGATTATTTGGTTGTTTTCCGTGGTTACAGAATATAAGAAATTTTGCATGTATAAGATGGTTTACACCCGCTAAATGTTGTGTATGTTTAGCAATGTTTTTTACATTATTATTTCTAGGAGTGGGGTTTACTGGCATAGTAATAATGACGTTATTAGTTATAATATTCATATTAGTTTGCTAAATAAAAAAGTATTTGTATTCTATTAAATTATATGGTATCATAGGTATTGCGAGTAAGACGTGCAATCGCTGCTAGCCTTAGAGCTAGGAGAGGAAAGTCGGAGCTCCACAGGGCAGGGTGCTGGCTAACGGCCAGTCGAGGCGACTCGAAGGATAGTGCAACAGAAATATACCGCCTAAGTTTTTAGGTAAGGATGGAAAGGCGAGGTAAGAGCTCACCAGCATAATGGAGACATTATGGCTATGTAAACCCCACCTGGAGCAAGACCGAGAAAGAAGCATAATGGGGCTGCCCGTCCCGCTTCGTGGTGTGTCGCTTGAGTTTGCTAGCAATAGTAAACCTAGATAGATGATTGCTTAATACAGAACTCCGCTTATGTCTTGTCTCGTATATGTTTGAATACTAAGGTTGAATAAGATAAAAACAATTATCTTATTCAACCTTTTTTGTTTTATATAAAAATAAAATTTTAAAAATATTCTCTAAAAATAATTTTTATAATCACATTTAATTACAAAATATATGTAAATTGAATATTTATATAATAGTAGATAATTTACTAAAGCTAATAAAAAGGAGAGGATATAGATGAAAATAGCAATAAGGGCTGGACATAATTTTAGTGTTCCAGGGGCAAAGGGCATAATAGAAGAAACTAAAGAAGCTAGATATATAAAGAATTCTGTTATAAAATATTTAAAACTAGGTGGAGCACAAGTTATTGATGTTACTCCAGATGATTCTTATAATTCAGTAAGTAGTGATTTAATATATGGAGTTAATGAGGCTAATAGAGTTAAAGTAGACTTATTTGTAAGTTGCCATGATTATAGAAGTTTGCTTTGTTGAAGCTACAAAAGATGTTGAATTATATAAAAAACTTGGTGCTGATAAAATAGGGAAAGCTATAGCAGAAGGTATATTAAATAAGAATATAGATATAAATATAGAAGATGAAAATACAAGTAATGAATCAGATGATGGAGTTAAAGAGCATGAAAATAATAAACAAGAATTATGGGAAAAAAGCATTAGTGGTTACGAAGTAGAGTGTTTGCAAAGAGAATTAAATAAACAATTTGATGCTAGATTGAAAGTTGATGGTTATTTTGGTGAGAAGACTTTAAATGCATGCGTTATCATAAAAAATGGAGCAAGAGGAAATTTGACAAAATTAATTCAAGAAAGATTAATTAATAAAGGGTATAATTTATCACCATATGGAGCTGATGGAGTTTTTGGGATAGTTACAGTCAATGAAATTAAAAAATTACAAGAGGATGTAGGAGTAACCGTAGATGGAATAGTTACAAAAAATACGTGGAAGGCATTATATGCTAAATAAATACTAATCGTTTAAAAGGATATTCATATATTTTGAATATCCTTTTTTAAAATATGTAAAGAAAATATTAAAAACGTGATAATTATCACAGAAATATATAACATATTGTTATATATTTAACAATATAAGAGAGATAAAAAAGGAGAGAGAACGATATGTTTAAAGAAGAATTAAAAGCTGTATCAAATGCTGGTAAAAGTAAGGTTAGCTTATTAAAAGAAAATAAATTAGGGTATATGATTAGTGCTATTTTAGCTGGATTATATGTAGGTTTTGGAATCATGTTAATATTTTCAATTGGAGGAATTTTAACAAGTGCTGGATCACCTATGACTAAAATTGTTATGGGAGCTGCATTTGGTGTTGCACTTAGCTTAGTAATTTTTGCGGGAGCTGAATTATTTACAGGGAATAATTTTGTGATGACAGTTGCCTCATTAAGTGGGGAAATATCTTGGATAGATACAATAAAGGTCTGGATAGCAGCATTTATAGGAAATTTAATGGGTTCAGCAATTGGTGCTTTTGCATTTGTTATTGCAGGTCTTGCAACAGGACCAATTGGAGAATTTATTGCTAAGACAAGCCTTACTAAAATGACAATGGGAGCTCCACAATTATTTGTTAGGGGAATATTATGTAATATATTAGTATGTTTAGCTATATGGTGTTCAATTAAGCTTAAAAGTGAATCAGGAAAACTTATAATGGTATTTTGGTGCTTATTTGTATTTATAACAGCAGGATTTGAACATAGTATTGCAAATATGACACTTTTAACTATAGGATTATTATCACCACAAGGTATGGCAATTACAATTGGAGGATTTGTTTATAATATAGTAATTGTAACTTTAGGTAATTTAGTTGGAGGGGTATTATTAGCACTTTGCTATAATATAATTTCAAAAAATAAGAACAAATAATAAGAACAAATAATAAGAATAAATAATTTTAAAGTTAAAAAGAGAAATTCAAAATATTTTGAATTTCTCTTTTTTATTACCATTCTCCTGGATAAGCTAAAATTGTAACTGTAACTGGTCTTCTACCAAATTGAAGACATTCTGATTCAGAGTTCATAAATAAGTCTATTTTATTTCCTTTAATAGCACCACCTGTATCAGATGCTATTGCAACGCCATATCCTTCTACATAAACCTTACTACCTAGTGGAATTACACTACTATCTACAGCAACTGTACTTATTCCATTAGGTTCTCTAACTGGTCTAAGTCCCATTGCAGTTGTATTATGTCCAGAATATGCAGTAGCTTCCATAGTAAATGTTTTTTTACCTGAAGTATTACTGTTTGAACTATTTGTGTTATTTGAACTACTACTATTACTGCTTGAGCTATTATTGCTGCTATTTGAGTTACTATTTGAACTATTGCTGTTGTTATTTTTGTTAGAATTATTTTGAGCTTCTCTTTCAGCCTTTTCTCTAGCTTCTCTTTCAGCCTTTTCTTTAGCAACTCTTTCTTCATCTTTCTTTTTATTAATTAAGTCATTTCCTTTTGAAATATAGGAATTAGCCTTGTCCTTAACAGATGAAGTAGAAATTTGAGGTAATAATTCTTTTAATGTTGTTACAGCATTTTGTAAATCATTGATTGATGATGAAGAAGAACTAATAACATTTACAGGATAATTAATAAGTTTTTCTTCATTTTCTTTTATAACTGCTTGAACTTTTGATTTTTCTTTATCAAATTTAGCTTTAGATTTTTTTAAATCATTTTGTTTTGCGACAACGGTTTTTAAATTTTCGTTGTTTTCATCATTAAGTTTAACAATTTCTTCTTTTTTAGCAACTAAGTTTTTAGCATCATTTTTTAATGACGCTGAATTATCTTTTAATTGAGTTATCATAATATTATCTGCATCTACTATTTTGCTTATAGTATTGATTCTTTCAATTAAGTCTCCAAGACCTTCTGATTCAAATATAAAAGCAACATAAGAAGATAAAGAGTAATTACCACTTTTATAAACAGCTCTTAGTCTGTTTGATAACACAGCTTGTCCTTCATCTATTTGCTTTTCAGTTGATTTTATTTTAAGTTGAGTAGTATCAATTTCTTTTTCAACTGAGCTTATTCTATCTTTATTAGTTTTTATTTTATTATTAAGTGCATTAATTTCTGAATCTAGTTCTGATATTTTATCATCTAAATTTTTAATTTGATCACTTATTTGGTTATATTTAACCTTACTGTCAGATAGAGTATCTGCAAAAGATGGTAATGTCGTACTAGACATTAACGTAAAAGCAGTTAAAAAACATATCAAAATTTTTTTCATATAAAGACCTCCTTTTTTAGAAGAAAATATTGATAGTGGTCATTTAGCGTTTATTATAGTATATCATAACAAACAGAATACAGGAAAGAAAAGTGTGGATTTATAAAAAAATATCAATAAATTATTAAAAAAAGTTATAAATTATAAATAAATCATAGAAAAAATTAATAGGGTTACACAAATGTAAGGAAAAGGAAAAATAAATTTTAAGAATAATTCCATAAAAATATAAAAACAATTATATAATTTTAATAAAAAAATAATATAAATATGTAGATTAACAAAAATATATATTTAGAAATATATTTTAGATTTTAATGATAAAAATTTAACAAATATTAGGTAAAATAAATATTTTACTAAAAAGTATGAAAATTCAAATAATATATATTTTTAATGAATATATAAACATTTTGTGATTTTCTGGATGAAAATATTAAAAATTAAAGCTAGATAAAATATAGAAAAAAGTTGCAATAAATATAAATTCATTATAAAAAGTTCATAAAATATTAAAATTTATGAAAAATCTCCTAAACTCAAGAAGTGTGATTTTTATCACAGTAATTACTATATTACTATGATAAAAATCAAAAACTGACAAAAAATTAACGAAACAAAGAAAATGGAGTGAAGTTTATGGAGAAAAAGCAAACAACTTGTAATTTCTGTGGTCTTGCTTGTAATATGGATTTTTATGTTGAAGATAATAAAATTATAAAAGTAATGCCTACAGCTGATTATCCAGTTAATAAAGGATTCTCATGTATAAAAGGGGTAAATTTAGATAAACAAAATACAAAATTTAAAAGACCTAACCTTCCATTATTAAGAGATAAAAATGGAGAGATGAAGCAAATAAAGTGGGATGAAGCTTTTAAAACATTTGCTGATAAAATAAAAGAATCTCAAGAAAAGTATGGAAAAGAAAGTGTAGCTTTCATAAGTACAGGACAATTAGTTACAGAAGAAATGGCACTTTTAGCACATATAGTAAGAGATTACTTGCAAGCTAATGGGGATGGAAATACAAGACTTTGCATGGCAAGTGCAGTAGTTGCTCATAAGCAAGCTTTTGGTTTTGATGCGCCACCATATACATTAAAGGATGCAGAACTTTCAGATACAATAATTTTGATTGGTTCAAATGCAGTAGTAGCTCATCCTATTTTCTGGGGAAAAGTAAAAGAAAATAAAAATGCTAAAAAGATAGTAATAGATCCAAAAAGAACAGAAACTGCATTAAATGCTGATGAGTGGATAGATATAAAGCCTAAATCTGATTTAACACTTCTTTATACATTAGCAAATGTTCTTATAGAGAAAAATTGGATAAATCAAGAATATATAGATAATTACACTGATAATTTCGATGAATTTAAAGAACATGTTAAAAAGTTTACTTTAGAAGATGTTGAAGAAAAGACAGGAATATCAAAACAAAGAGTGATAGACCTTGCAACTACAATCCATAGTGGAAAGAGAGTATCTTTCTGGTGGACAATGGGAGTTAACCAAGGTTATGAAGCAGTTAGAACAGCTCAAGCTATCATAAACTTAGCTCTTATGACAGGAAATATAGGAAGACCAGGTACAGGTGCTAATTCATTAACAGGACAATGTAATGCTATGGGTTCTAGAGTATTTAGTAATCAAACAGCACTTTATGGTGGTGCAGATTATGCTGATATGGATCAAAGAGAAAGAGTTGCTAAGATTATGGGAATGGATCAGTCAATGCTTCCTCAAAAACCAACTATTCCATATAATGAAATAATAGAAAAATGTATATCAGGAGAAATAAAGGTTTTATGGATTCTTTGCACTAACCCAAGACATTCATGGGTAAACAATGAACAATTTAAAAAAGCTGCTGAATGTGTTGATTTTCTAGTAGTTCAAGATATATATAGCGATACAGATACTGCACAAATTTGTGATTTAATGTTACCAGCAGTTCCTGCAATTAAAAAAGAAGGATTTATAATAAATACAGAAAGAAGAATATCAGCTGTTAAGCCAATACTACAAAAAGAAGAAAATGAATTAACTGATTTTGAAATTCTTTTAGGAATTGGTGAAGCTTTAGGCATGGGAAGTCAACTTGACAATTGGAGAACTCCAAGACAAGTCTTTGAAATGCTTAAACAATGTACAGAAGGAATGCCTTGTGATATAACAGGAGTAGATTTTGAAATGTTAGAATCTTCAAAAGGAGTTCAATGGCCATTAAAGAAAGGCGAAAGATTAGTTGAAGATGAAAGAAGACTATATGAAGATGGAAAATATTTTACTAAAAATGGAAGAGCTAAGTTTGTGTTTGCAGATATAAGTAAAAATGAAAATGAACCTACTGAAGAATTCCCTTACATATTTAATAGTGGTAGAGGAACAGTTGGACAATGGCATACTCAAACAAGAACAAGAGAATTTAGTGTATCAACTTCAATATATCCAAAAGAATCTTATGTTGAAATAAATTCTAAGTTAGCTAAAAAGCTTAATATAAAAAATGGTGAAAGAATTTTAATTACAAATCAATATGGAAAATCAAGCGAATTTAATGCTGTTATAACAGATAATGTTAAGGAAAATCAATTATATGCTCCAATACATTATATAGAAACAAATGCTTTAACACCATCAATATATGATCCATATTCAAAAGAGCCTTCATTTAAAACTGTAATTGTAAAAATAGATAAGCTAAATTAAGAGGTGTAGAATTAAATGAAAAGAATAAAAATTGATAGAGAAAAATGTGTTGGTTGTCTAACATGTACTACAGCTTGTATAGTAAGTCATGATGGGGAAGAAACTAGAAGCAGAATAACTGTAACAAGTGAAGGAAAGTATACTCCTATTTTCTGTAGGCATTGTACACAACCTGAATGTGTATATACATGTATGACAGGTGCTATGCATAAAGATGAAGAGACTGGCTATGTACTTTATGATAAGGACAGATGTGCTAGCTGTTATATGTGCGTAATGGCATGCCCTTATGGAGTCTTAAAAGAGGATTCAAGAAAACACAAAGAAATAATGAAATGTGATATGTGTGTATCTACTAAAGAAGGTACACCTCAATGTGTTGCTAAATGTCCAATGGGTGCAATTACATTAGAGGAGGTAGATGAGTAATGAGATATATAGTAATAGGTGCTTCAGCGGCTGGGATAAGTGGAGCAAAAACTTTAAGAGAATTAGATAAAGATGCTGAAATAATATTAGTTTCAAAAGATACTCATGTTTATTCAAGATGTATATTACATCACTATATAAGTGGACATAGAACAGTAGAAAAGTTAGACTTTACTACAGAAAATTTCTTTGAAACAAATAATATAAAGTGGCTTAAAGGATTAGAAGTTGTAGAAGTTAATTCTAGAGAACATACAATAAAATTATCAAATGAAGAAACTTTAAATTATGATAAACTTTTAATCTGTAGTGGAGCATCATCATTTATACCACCAGTAGAAAATTTAAGAGCAGCTAATAATGTAATAGGTCTTAGAAACTTAGATGATGCGGAAAAGATAAAAGAACTTTCTAAAACTATAAAAAGTGCTGTAGTTTTAGGTGCTGGTTTAGTTGGAATTGATGCTATATCAGGACTTTTAGGTAAAGGAATAGATGTAAGTTTAGTTGAAATGGGAACTAGAGTTTTACCAATTCAATTAGATGAATATGCATCAGATGTTTATAAGAAAAAATTTAGCGAACATGGTGTTAACTTAAAGCTAGGAGTTGCTGCACAAAAGATAATAGTTGATGAAAATAATAATCCAAAATCTCTAGTTTTAAATACAGGAGAAGAGGTTCCATGTGAACTTGTAATTGTAGCAACAGGTGTTAGATCAAATGTTTCATTCTTAAAAGATAGTGGAGTTGAAACTGATAGATTTGGCCTTATAATAAACGAAAAAGGCGAAACTAATGCTAGAGATGTATATGGTGCTGGAGATGTAACAGGAAGAAATCCTATATGGCCAACTGCTGTAAAAGAAGGTATTATAGCAGCAAATAATATGACTGGCAATGAAATATTTATGGAAGATTTCTTTGCAAGTAAAAACACTATGAACTTTGTTGGAGTTCCAACTATGTCATTAGGAAATGCAAATCTTTCAGGTGATGATTATATAGTAGAAGTCCAAAAAGATGAAAATAATTATAAAAAGATAATCCATAAAAACGGAAAAATATATGGTGCAATAATACAAGGTGATTTATCTTATGTAGGAGTTTTAACTCAACTTATAAAAGAAAAGATAGATGTATCAAGAGTTAAAAAGCCATTATTTGATATAGATTATGCAGACTTCTTTAATATAAAAGAAAATTTAGAGTTTACTTATTAAATTTAAAGTAAAAAGAAAAGAGGATTTTTAAAATCCTCTTTTTTATTAATTAAATATAGCAGTGCACCATTCATTTGTTTGATGTTTTTCAATCATTTTAAAACCATAAGATTCAACCATATTTTTTACAGAATCAAAACTCCATTCAACTAAACCAGATATTAAAAGTTTACCATCTTTTTTTAGATGTTTTTTGATAAGTGGCATAAACATTTCTGTTTCTTCTCCACCTATATTTATATATATCCAGTCAAATTCTCCACTTATACTAACATCATTAGATAAAGCATCACCAACTAAAACATCGATATTATTAATATTATTTAATGATGCATTAAGTAATACTTCATCTTTAACATCTCTAATATCAAGTGCTATGACGTTAGATGCATTTTTAATAGAAGTAGCTAAAGATAAAATACCAGAACCAGTTCCAATATCTAATACTCTCTTATTGGTGAAATCTTTTGAAAGTATTATTGATAACAAATCTTTAGTTGTTTCATGTAGTCCAGTACCAAAGGCCCCTTGAGATATAAAGTTTATTTTTTTCTTTCCTTCTACTTCTTCATCAGGAGATGCTAATACCCATTCATCATTTATATGTATAGCTGGAATTGAAAATTCTTCATATTCATAATTTACTTCTTCAATATTATCCTCTTTTTTACCTACTATGTCTGAAACTAATTTCTTAAAGTCTTCAAAATTATTAAGATCTTCATCATAAGTAACTTTAAGGATTATTTCTTCATCTTCTTTTTCAATATAACCATAACCAAATTCATCAGTGGTTATTTCAAGTGGATTTTCATAGAAGACATTAAATATATCGTTTATTTGCAAATTAGTTATTATGTTATCAACTTCTTTATAATCAACTTTATATGATAAAATATACATTTTTTCACCTCTTTATATTATATATTTAGATATTATTACAAAAGGCTTTTAATGTAAAGTTTAAAGAGGTATAATTTATTAATATAAAAGTTAGAACTAAGGAGGAATAATGGATAGATTTAAATTAAAAATATTAATGATTTTATTTATGCTACTTGATCACATTGCTGTATTTTTTAATGGCGCACCATTTTGGTTTCATTATGTTGGTAGAGTAGTAATGCCTGTATTTTTTTATCTTTTAGTTGAGGGATATTTTAAAACATCATCAAAGGCTAATTATTTAAAGAGATTATTAGTTGCATCAGAGATTATGTTTTTAGGAAATATAATTATTTCTCTAGCATTGTTAAGAGGGGTAGATGGAAGTCATTTAGCTTATAGTGATTTTAAATTTACATCTTATCTATGTGTTATAGGAATAATAATAGTTGGAATAATAATCATGTATTTATCACTTAAAGATAAGTTTATATCAGATAAGAAAGCATGTATATATATTTTCCTTATGATAGCATCAAGGGGGATATTAATGCATGTATTTGATTCAAAGCTAAATATGCTACAAAATAATATATTTATATCATTAGTAGCTGGATTTATAATGTTAAATGGAATGAGTAAGTTTAGAACAAAAGATTATAAGTCAGCTTTTGTTAAAACTATAGTAGCTGTTTCCTTAGGGATAGCAAGTGAATCTTTAATAATAGGTCCTGTATTTGTGTTTATATTTTATAAGTGCTTTAACAATAGAAGAGATATGTATATTGCAATCATTGTTTTTTCAGCATTATTTTTACCAGGATTTAATATACATGCGATGTTAACTTATCCTTTATGGATGATGGTATTTTCAATACCGTTTATTTATATATATAATGGAAAAAAAGGCAGGGATTTAAGATGGTTATTTTATGTCTTCTATCCTGTGCACTTATGGATAATTTTCATTGTTTCTAATTATATAAGATAAATTTATAAAATAAAAAATCCAGTAATAAAAGCGTAGCTCTTTTATACTGGATTTTTTTGTGATAAATCTTAGATTATTAGAAGTGAATCTTCTATCTCTAGAGAGGTATTGTTATTACATTATACGTTTGTAGTAAGAAAAGTATTACAAAAATTTATATATTTTTTGAAAAAATTTTATGATGAAACTTCTACGCTTTTAGTTGCTATTATATTGATGCCTGTATTACATATATTTTCTTTTATTATGTCACCTGTATTAATTGGTGCATTTACTCTTAAGTCTTTAAGCTCCTTTAATATATTGCAAATGAGTGATTTCGGAACGTCAATTTCGCTTTTTACAGGCACTGTTTTACTAGTTCCATTATCAACACATATTACAGTTGTAATTACTCTAGATGGGACTATACATTCTTTTTTAGCATAATAGATACCGTTTTTGCATTTATTTCCGCTTACTGATACGATTTTAGAATTGTCAATATTTATAGTAAGGTTACAAGAATGATCACAAGCTAAACATACTAAATTCATGTCATTCATATATAAAACTCCTTTCATTTTTAGTATCTATTATTATTTTTGTCAAATATTTTAAATAATACACATTGTTATCATAAAATACAAAAAATTATTAGATATATATGATAAAATAAATTTAGGTAAATATGAAGGAGTGATACTATTATGAAAAAACTAGTTGTTTTAGATGGCAAAACATTAGGTGATGTAAATTATGATTTATTAAAAGAATTTGGAGAATGCATAGTTTATGATATGACTAACAAAGAAGAGGTAGTAGATAGAATAAAAGATGCTAATATAGTTTTAACTAATAAAGTTATATTAAATGAAGATAATTTAAAACATGCTAAAAACTTAGAATTAATATGTGAAATGGCAACAGGATTTAATAATATTGATATCGAATATGCAAAGAAAAATGGTATAGCAGTTACAAATGTTGCAGGATATTCAACTAACACTGTAGTTCAACATACTTTTGCTACGTTATTACACTTATATGATAAGATAAGTTATTATGATAATTTTGTTAAATCAGGAGAATATTCAAATTCTCATATGTTTACTAATTTAGATAGACCATTTAATGAGCTTATGGGTAAAACTTGGGGTATTGTAGGTCTTGGATCTATAGGAAGAGGAGTTGCAAAGGTATGTGAAGCATTTGGTGTAAATGTAATCTACTATTCAACTTCAGGAAAAAACAATAATTCAGATTATAGAAGAGTTAATCTAGAAGAATTATTAAAAGAATCAGATATAATATCAATACATGCACCATTAAATGATAATACAAAAGGCTTAATTAATTATGAAACTTTATGCCAAATGAAAAAAGAAGCTGTAATAGTAAATATGGGAAGAGGTCCAATTATTGTAGACGAAGATTTAGCAAAGGCAATAGATGAAGAAAAAATATCAGGTGCAGCACTTGATGTATTTTCAGTAGAGCCTATACAAAAGGAAAACCCATTATTATCAGTTAAAAATAAAGATAGATTAGTTTTAACACCACATATAGCTTGGGCAAGTATTGAAGCTAGAAATAGATTGTTTAATGATTTATTAGAAAACATAAGAGCATATAATAAAGGCGAAAAAAGAAATAGAGTAGAATAATTACAAAGAAAAGCTTAATACTATTTTAAAATAGTATTAAGCTTTTTTTAATCAAAAACTATTCTACCAAGACCAAATCTACTTATTTTAAAATTGACATTAACATTAATAGTTGATTTTAAAATTTCTTCATCCCAATCTGTTATTTTATGACGTCCATATTTAGAAGCTGCTATATACCCAAGATTTAAAAGGTCCATTTTATAATCTGTTTTCATGATATTTATAAAATCTATAAGGCTAGATTGCATATAGCTTGCGATTTTTTCTTCTAACTCTTTTTTTCTATATGGAAAATCACCTATTTTAATAGTTGAAGTATTATTATTTGATAAAGAGCCTTTAACATCTAAATCTATATCAAAGTTAAATGTGTTATTTTCATTTTTAGTGCATTTAACCTTCCTTTTTGAAGTTACATTAAATGTTAGTAAATTATTATCATCTAAAGAAAATGTAGCAATTCCAGAGCCACTAGGATTTCTAAGTATATTTACATATTTCATTAGTGTTATAGGTATAGAAGAAACCATCTTACCTTTATCAAATACAGATAGAGAGGTAAAATATATTTTATCATTTACTATATCTAAATTTGGTGCTAAGAATTTACAACCTTCTGTACTATTTTGAATATATGCAGTAGAGAGGGTTTGTTTATTTAAAAAATATGAATATGATTGCAAAGATTTTATTAACCCTAGCATATAATCTGGTGCTGTTGGATAGCCAGGTATCTTAAGAGTAAGTATATCTCTTGGATCATTAGATGTTGTAACAACTACAGCAGAGTTTGAAACTTGATTTATTTTCATAAGTCCATCTAAGACAAAGCTTATACCTTCTTCTGCAAATTTTTTAGAAAAAACATATACTTTCTCTGTACCTAAAGAGAACTTTTTACCAGTATGTAATTGACGGTTTACTCTAGCTTCAACAGGGGTTGAACCTTTAGTTTCTATTAATATACTACTAGGTTGATTAATATCACTAAAATCATAGGTTAGTACAGGGATTGAATATATTTTTTTCTCCATACTTGTATCTATATCGCAACCTAAACCAGCAACAAAATCTATATCTTCAATTTGAGAAAATTGATAACTTTGAAATAGTTGCGTTGATATAAGAAGAAATAAAATTATTGAAATTGGAGGGGCATATCTTTTAAGGGTTTTTAATGGTATTATTTTTTTTTCTTTCATATGTTTTCCTCCTTAAAACAACAATAAATAATATAAATATATTAAAAAGTACTAATAACATTATGTTTATAAGAATTTTATTTATAAAGAAAATTATGTTACTTATATTAATTAATGAACTTACTGAAAAATATAGAAATGGAAGTATAATAATTAGCCAAAGTTTTTTGTAATTTGAATCTTTATTTGGAGGTAATATATATAATAAATTACTTATTGATAAAGTTGAGTTTTTAAATTCATGTATTGACCATAGTGTAACAAAAATTATAATAAAGTTATTTACAACTGGTATATTTATAAAAGCAGTTAAATTAAGCAATGGAAAATAAAAAAGATTTAGTGTATCTGGACCAAAATAAAAAATAGCAAGGAATACCAACCAAGAAACTATTAGTATTAATAATAAGCAAGTTGAAATTGCTATCTTTTTATAATCTCTTTTATTTTTAAGGTAAGGAAAGTATAAAAGCATTATTTCAAAGCCAGAGTATGCATAAATTCCATGGTAAGTTGATTTAATAATATCTTTAGGTTCTATAGAAAAGATAGGCATGATATTTAGTATGCTACCATCTTTTAATGTAATCCCTAAAATTAGAATAAGTAATACAGTAAGATAAAGAGATAATTGACTAAGTTTAAGTGCAGATCTAAAAGAAAAAAATGTTGCAATAGATGATACAATTAAAATAATAAGTGTTATTTGGGCATTAGTATAATAAGCAAGGAGTGTATTCATAAGTAGTATTACAAATCCAGAAAATTCAATTATTGAGTATCCAAGTAGTGAAATAGCAAATATTATATTAAATATAGTTCCAATAAATTTTCCAAGTAAAGTCTTATTTACTTCTATAATATTTTTATCAGGATATTCTTTATAAACTACGCTATATAAATAAAAAAATAAAATTGGATAAATACCAGATAGTATTGTTATTATCCATCCATCTTGTGCTGCATAGCTATTCATTACAGATGGATATTTAAGTTGCGAAGCAACTATTGAATAACCAACTATCATACATATAAATTGATTGGTTGTTATTTCAAGATTTCTTTTAATCATAATTTTCACCATTCTTTTTGGAAAGATTATCATTATAACGAATTTTATCAAGTGTTTTTAGTATTATTGGCCTTTTCTTTAACCTTTTTAAGTTTCCTCTTATGAATTGGTCTTTCATATCATCAGAATAAAAGCAAACATAGTCTATTCCATATATATTTAAATTAAATAAATACATTAAAGTTAAGTAAACACAAATAACATATCCTATAAGTCCAAATGCATTTGAAAAAATAAGAAATGGGAATTTAATAAATCTTACACATAAAGCCATTCTATAATTTGGAATTAAAAATGTACCAACTACACTTATGCCAACTACAAAAAGAGCTGGAGGAGAAACTATCTTTGATTGAAGAGCAGCATCTCCAATTATGATACCACTTACTATGCTAAGTGTTTGCCCGACCTTACTTGGCAAACTTACGCCACCTTCTCTTAAAAGTTCTACTATAAACTCCATAATAAAGACCTCTAAAAATGGTGAAAGAGCTATACCTTGTCTAGAGTAAACTATTGGTTGAACAAATTTATTAACAAGTATTTCAACATTAAATTTAGTTAAGATAATATAAAATGAAGGCAAAGTTAAAACAATAATTGTAGATATAAATCTAATAAGTCTTGCAAAAGATGCAACTATAGTTCTATGGCTATAATCATCAGGACTATGAAAAAATTCAATCAGTAAAGCAGGAAGACAAAGAGCAAATGGACTTCCTTCCATAAGAACAATAACCTTACCTTCAGCTAATTTATTTACTGCATTTTCAGCAGAATCAGTTATATATCCTTGAGGTGCTATAGAATAATTAAATTCTTCTATATATTGTTGAAGTTCACCTAAAGATTGTATATTATCTATATCTATTTCGGATATTTTTTTAGTTACGTTTTTTACGACATTTGGGTTAGCTATATCTTTTACGTAAAGAATATCTATATTAGTTTTACTTCTTCTACCTAGCGTGTTTGTTTTTA
This sequence comes from Clostridium sp., assembly GCF_034179595.1. Lineage (GTDB taxonomy): Bacteria > Bacillota > Clostridia > Clostridiales > Clostridiaceae > Clostridium. Next base: position 22,438 of record NZ_JAXFPT010000045.1, on the reverse strand, counting down.
TAACTAAATTTTTATCTTTAAATCTACGTTTAAAAATAGATATATTAGTTTCTAAAGACTCATTTAAATCCTCTTTAGCTGATGAAATAGATGAAGTTAATGTAGGCTCAGATACGCTTCTATATATAAAAGATGTAGTATCTATAATTATACTTTTTCTATATCCATCAAAAATTATAAGGGTTTTTCCTAAAGATAAAGCATTAGATATATCAGAAATTGAAGTTTCAATTTTAGCATTACATACTGGCAAAGCAACTTTAATTAAAAATTCGTATTTATCCATATTTTCTGGAAATAAGACATTAAAATTATTCATAATAGGATTTAATATATCTCTATTTATTATATCTTTATCAACAGTTGATTCTAAATACATAAGAATTATAGGTGTTGATTTATCTTTATCTATAAGAATTTCCTTTTTTATAATGTTTGAGGATACGGAAGTAGTAGATTGTAAAATTTCATCAACAAAATTATTATCCATAAGTTTTCCTCCAATTTATAAATATTAATAAAAATATTTTTCTCATAAAAATTAGATTTATTCTTATATATTGTTTTTTTACTATTCTCATTAAAGTAAAATTGTTTAAATTTATTGAAAAATTAATACAGTAAATTTATATAATTTAAAAACATATATTATATAAATTATAAAAACTTGACTTATATTAATTTTATATAATATAATACAATCACAATTTGATATGTTCGGATGAAGGTAGTGGGAGAGAGATTAATTTTAATTAATCCACCGAAGAGGGAAATCTTTCAGGTATTAGGACCGCTACTGGACGAGCCTCTGGAGAGCCTCAATATGTATATTTTGAGCACCGAAGGAGCAAGGTAGATAATATATTTTTTCTACTCAAACTCTCAGGTAAAAGGACAGGGGATTTTTAAAGCTAAATAATTTAGCTTTATTTAATCTCCTCCATAATTTTAAATTTAGGAGGATTTTTTATGCAAAAAATTTTAACACAAATCGATTCTTTTTTATGGGGTCCACCACTTCTAATTTTATTAGTAGGAACTGGTATTTATTTAACTATTAAGCTTAAATTCTTACAAATAACAAAACTAAAAATGGCTTTAAAATTTATATTTGAAAAGGAAGATGGGGCTAAAGGTGATGTATCAAGTTTTGGAGCTTTATGTACAGCACTTTCAGCTACTATAGGTACAGGAAATATAGTTGGGGTTGCAACAGCAATTAAAGCAGGTGGCCCAGGAGCTTTATTTTGGATGTGGATTGCAGCATTTTTTGGAATGGCTACTAAATATGCAGAAGGTGTCCTTGCTATAAAGTATAGGGAATTTGATGAAAATGGAGTTGTAAAAGGAGGGCCAATGTATTACATACAAAATGGTATGGGTACAAAATGGCTTGCTAAGTTATTTGCATTATTTGGAGTTTTAGTTGCGTTATTTGGAATTGGAACATTTGCACAAGTTAATTCTATTTCAGAAGCATTAAACACAAGCTTTAATTTTCCTGTAATTATAACTGCAATTGTTATTACTATATTAGTTGCATTAGTAACTTTAGGTGGCATACAAAGAATATCTAAAGTGTCAGAAGCTATAGTTCCATTTATGGCAGCAATTTATATAATTGGAGTAATAATTGTAATAGTTTTTAATATAAAGCATATACCAGAAGCTATTAAAATAATAATATATAGTGCTTTTAATCCTAAGGCAGCATTTGGAGGTGTAACTGGTGTTTCTATAATAGCAGTTATACAAAAGGGAGTAAGTAGGGGAGTATTTTCAAATGAAGCTGGACTTGGTAGTGCACCAATAGCAGCAGCTGCTGCAAAGACTAATTCACCAGCAAGACAAGGTTTAATTTCTATGACTGGTACTTTCTTTGATACAATAATAATTTGTACAATGACAGGGATAGTAATAGTTATTACAGGTATGTTTAATTCACCATTAGATGGCTCAAACTTAACAACAGCAGCTTTTGAAGCAGGTTTTCCTATTATGATAGTTGGAAAATATATTGTTAATATTGGACTTATATTCTTTGCATTTACAACTATCTTAGGATGGAATTATTATGGTGAAAAATGTGTAGAATACTTAATTGGTGAAAAGGCAATAATTCCATTTAAGATACTTTATATAGCATTAGTTGCAATTGGTGCTTTTATATCATTAGATGTAATATTTATTTCAGCTGATATAGTAAATGGGCTTATGGCGATACCAAACCTTATAGCAATAATTGCATTAAGAAAAGTAATAGTTGATGAAACAAACAAATTTTTAAATGATATAGATTAATAAAAAAGCCAATCAATAATATTATTGATTGGCTTTTTTTCTAAGAACGTACTTTAATCCATGCATCATTATATTCTAATAATGTTTTACGATCTAAATTTTTAAGTACTTCAGCATTTTTAAGTTCTTTTTCTGTTGGATATTCATCCTTTACACTTTGTGGCAACATTTCAAAAGCTTTAGTATTAGGTGTTTGATAACCTATATACTCAACATTTTGAAGTGCATTTTCAGGGTCGCATAAGAAGTTTATAAATTGTTCAGCTTCTGTTTTGTTTTTTGCTCCCTTAGGAATAACTAATGAGTCAAACCATTTATTAGTCCCTTCTTTAGGGATTACAAATTTTATATCAGGATTTTCATCCATTATATATTTAGCATCACCTGACCAAACAGGAGCAATTGCAGCTTCACCACTTATCATAGCATCTTTTACTTCATCAACCATATATGCTTGAACTAAAGGCTTTTCTTCCCTTAAAGCATCAGCAGCTTCATCTATTTGCTTTGGATCTGTTGAATTAAAAGAATATCCAAGTCTTTTAAGTGAAACTCCCATAGCATCTCTTATAGAATCAAACATTACGATTTGGCCTTTATAATCCTTATCCCAAAGTATATTCCAACTATCTACAGGCTTTTTAACCATTTTAGTATTATATACTATACCTATAGTACCCCACATATAAGGAACAGAGTATTCATCTTTAGGATCAAAAGGAAGATGCTTAAACTCACTTCCTATATATTTGTAGTTTGGAATATTTTTAAAGTCTATCTTTTCTAAAAGATTTTCTTTAATCATTCTTTCAATCATGTAGTCAGATGGTACTGCTATATCATAACTACTAGATCCATCTTTTAATTTTGAATACATAGTTTCATTAGTATCATAAGTATTATAATTTACTTTAATACCAGTTTCTTTTTCAAATTTAGTTACTAATTCAGGGTCTATGTAATCTCCACAGTTATAAACATTAAGCTGTTTTGTATTAGATGTATCTACTTTATTTCCGCAACCTGTAAATAATCCTACAACAAGTGCTGCACTTAAGCCTAATACACTAAGAAGTTTAAATTTTTTCATTTAATTCACCTCTACTTTTTTCTTTCTATTAGCTATTAATAATAGTATTAGTACTGTTAAAAACATTAATGTAGAAAGTGCATTGATTTCAGGTTTAATACCTCTTCTTGCCATTGAGTAGATTTCAATTGAAAGATTTGTAACACCAGGTCCTGTAGTAAAGAAACTAATTACAAAATCATCAATTGACATAGTAAATGCCATTAAAAATCCTGCAAAAATTCCAGGCTTTATTTGAGGAATTATAACTTTTCTAAGTGCATACAAAGGAGTAGCACCAAGGTCCATAGCAGCTTCTATAGTATTGTCTGGAAGTTGTCTTAATTTTGGAAGCACAGATAATATTACATATGGAATATCAAAAGATATATGAGCAAGTAACATTGTTTTAAATCCAAAATTAAATCTTAAGAATATAAATAAACTCATTAAAGCAACACCAGTTACTATATCTGGATTTATTATAGGTAAATTATTTACACTTAATAAAAGTGATTTTCTTTTGCCTCTCATGTTATTTATACCAATAGCTGTAAGTGTACCTACAATAGTTGCTATTATAGAAGCTATAAGTGCAATTAAGATAGTGTAGTATAGTGCTTCTATTAAAGAATCATTATGAAGTAATTCTGCATACCATTTAAAAGTAAATCCGTTCCATCTTCCCATTGACTTTGAATCGTTAAAAGAATATACCATCAAAGTAACAATAGGTGCGTATAAAAATATAAAAATTATGATTAAATAAAATCTTTTTATGAATCTTTCAAATTTATTTACCATAAACGGCCACCACCTTCGCTTTGTTCACCATCAAATCTTGACATTAATGCCATTGATATTAATATTAAGATCATTAATATAATAGCTAGTGCTGATCCAAAGTGCCAGTCACTCATAGTTGTAAATTGTTGTTCTATAACATTACCAATTAACATTTCTTTTCCGCCACCTAAAAGTCTTGAAATAACAAATGTTGAAACGGCAGGCATAAACACCATTGTTATACCTGATATTACTCCAGGAATACTAAGTGGAAATATAACTTTTACAAATGTTTGTCTTCTAGTTGCACCAAGATCATATGCTGCATTTACTAGGTTTTGATCTAATTTAGATAATACTGTATATATAGGTAATATCATAAATGGTAAGAAATTATATACCATACCAAGTAAGATAGCTCCATTTGTATAAAGGAATTGAATTGGCTCTATACCAAAAAGTCCTAAAAAGTTATTTATAATACCGTTTTTACCTAATATAGGTAGCCATGCATATGTTCTAAGTAAGAAATTCATCCACATTGGCAATATAAATAGCATAATAAGTAAATTACGTCTATGTTCTGGTAATTTTGAAATAATATAAGCTACTGGATAGCCTATAAGTAGACAAATTATAGTTGAAATTATAGCCAAAACAAGCGAACGACTAAATATTGCAATATATTGTGGATTCATAAGTCTTTGGAAATTTTCTGTTGAAAATCTATAACCTGAACCAGAATCAATTGTAAAACTAAAAAATAATATCATTAGTAAAGGAATCACTATAAATAAAGCACTCCATACTATGTATGGATAAGCTATAAAATTTTTTTTATTATTCATTTTCTGTCACCTTTTTCATTACATGAATATCTTCTGGGAATATATCTATTCCTATAATTGAATTTACTTCTGCAGACTTAGTATTGTGTATAATCCACTTTTTATCACAATGTTCAAGTTCTATTTCTATTTCATAGTGAACTCCCTTAAATATAACAGATATAACCTTTGCTTTAAGCATACCTTCTTCAGCTTTAACGATTTTTATATCTTCAGGTCTAACAACTATATCAACTACTTCATTTTTATCAAAACCTTTATCTACGCTATCGAATATTCTTCCACAAAATTCAGTTTTAAAATCATCATGCATTATTCCATCTACTATATTACTTTCTCCAATAAAGTCAGCAACAAAAGCATTAGCAGGTTCATTGTATATATCTTGAGGAGATCCCATTTGTTGAATAACTCCCTTATTCATTACAACTATTGTATCTGACATTGTTAAGGCTTCTTCTTGATCGTGAGTTACAAATATGAAAGTTATACCTAATCTTTGTTGGATTTTTTTAAGTTCAATTTGCATCTCTTTTCTAAGCTTTAAGTCTAATGCACCTAAAGGCTCATCAAGAAGTAAAACTTCAGGTTCATTAACTAGTGCTCTTGCAATTGCAACTCTTTGTTGTTGCCCACCACTTAATGATTCTATTCTTCTTTTTTCAAAACCACTAAGTGCAACTAATTTAAGCATTTCAGTTACCTTTTTTTTAATTTCTTCTTTAGGTGTTTTTTTAAGTTTTAATCCAAATGCTATATTGTCATATACATTCATATGAGGAAATAGAGCATACTTTTGGAATACTGTATTTACAGGTCTTTTATTAGGTGGAAAACTTGCCATATCTTTATCATCAAATATAACCTTTCCACTATCTGCAGTTTCAAAACCTGCTATTATTTTTAATGTAGTTGTTTTACCACAACCGCTTGGACCTAATAAAGTTAAAAATTCGTTTTTCTTTATATTAAGGTCAAGTGTTTTTAAAACTTCATTATCTTCATATTTTTTGCTTACACCTTTTAACATTAGAATGTTATCATTAATCATAACAAACACCTCTTTCTAGAATTTAAATTAAAACTTATTAAAAGGATGGGGGAGTAGTTATCCAAATTACTTTTGCAATTGTTTTTCCTGGATTTGAAAGGTAATGATTTGCTTTAGGTTTAAAGTAAAAACTTTCTCCTTTTTTTACTTTATAAGTTTTATCACCTAAATGAAGAATAATACTTCCATTTAGAACAAATCCAAATTCTTCTCCCTCATGAGGTTCTTCCTCTATATATCTACCATTAGGTTCTAAGGTTAACATAATGGGTTCCATATCATTTTTTTGAGAACTTGGAACTAACCATTTTAAACTATATTTTAAATCTTTATCTTCAGTTTCAAACATATCATCATTTTTATAAGTAATTCTTTCTTCAGAATTTTCACTGAAAAATTCATTTAAATTAGTTCCTAAAATTTCTAAAATATCTACTAAAGTAGCAATAGATGGGGAAGTTAAATCATTCTCAACTTGAGAAATAAAGCCTTTAGATAATTCGCATCTATTAGCTAGTTCTTCTTGAGTAAGTCCTTTAGCAATTCTAAGACTTCTAATTTTATCTCCAATTTCCACTTCTTCACACCACCTTTTTTGTTTTAAATATCACCGATACTAAACATAAAGTTTAAGATTACTAAACAAACAAATCTAATTATAATTATTATATTAAAAAAAATCAATATGTTTAATAAAAAAATAAGAAAAATTTTTAATTAGATTCCTTATTATTAAAGGGATATAGAGGATTTTTAAAAATCTGGGTTTAAAAAAGTAGTAAAAAAAGTTTAGTAATACTAAGAGAAAAAGAATATAATTAAATTTTTGAAAAAGTTGGTAAAAATATATTCCATAATTTACTTAAATATAAAATTCGTATAGAACAATAAAAAGTAAATGAATATATATGAAATTGTCAAAAATTTGTTATAATAAGAAGAGATAAATATTTACAATATAGAAGGGTAAATTATTAATAAGGTGATTATATGGATCTAAGAGAAACACTGTATAGAAGAAATGGCAAGAATGTATATATAAAACAACCCGAATATGAAGAGTTAGAATTTGTTAGGGAACTTTGGGCAGATAGAGATACTATGAAAGATATCGGAGGAGTATTTGATTTTTCGGAAAATAAATGGGAGATGTTTTATAAAAAGATGGTTCTTCCAACAGATGGTAATAATTTTTATTGTCTTATATATAATAATGAAGATAAACCTGTAGGTGAAGTTAGTTTTCATGGATATGATTCTGTAACTAAAATAGCACGCTTTAATATAAAGGTTTATTCAAAATATAGAAACAGAGGGTATGGAGAAGAGGCAATTAGATTACTTCTTGAATACTATTTTATAGAGTTTGGTGGAGAAATAATTATGGATAACATAATAACTCCAGAAGGCGAAAGAATGGCAACAAAATTAGGCTTTGAAGAATTAAGAAAGTCTAATGGCAAAATAACAATAAGACTTACAAAAGATGAGTTTTTAAACTTTGATAAAGGTACAATTACTAACATAGGAATTATTATGATGGATAATATGGACATGTTAGATTATAGTATGGCAAAAGAGTTATTTGAAAAATCTAATTCTATAATTGGAAAAAAGAGATTTAATATCTATGAAATAAGTACAAGTAATGAGCTAAATATTGCAGAAAATATTAGGGTATCTGTAAATAAAAATCAAGATAAAAGAAAACTTAATGTATTAATAATTCCAGGTAGCAATTGTGTACTTTCAAAAGAGAATAACCAAAAGATAATCAAAAATATATTAAATCACTATAATGAATGTGATTTTATTTGTGCTCTTAATGAAGGGATTTATTATTTAGCAAGTTCTAAAGAGTTAAAGGGAGTTTTGGTTCCAGTAGGAGAGTGGACTAATAATCTAGATATAGAAAATAAAAATTTTAGATTAGTAGATACAAATTACATAGATAACGGAAAGTTAATGTTAAGTACAAATATGATGGGAACTTTAGAATTATATCTTAATCTTATAAAAAAAATTGGTGGAAATGATTTAGAAGAAAAGTTAAAAGCTGAAATAGGGCTAAAAAAATAAGTGGAATAAAATTATTCCACTTATTTTTTAGCTAAAAACACATTTGTAGCTATGCTTGCAATATCTTTTATTGTGTTAAGATGATTTGTTAAATTTTCTTTTGCAACTATTGCATCAGCTGTAGCTTCTGTAGCAACATCGCTGATATCTTTAATACTATCTGAAATGTCTTTAACATTAGTTAAGGTAGTATCAAGATTTTTTTTGTTTTCATCTAAAATTATATCTACTTTTTTTAGAATGTTGAAAAGCTTTAATAAAGCTAATATTAAAATTACTAATGCTACAACTCCTAATATGGCGACAAGAATCCAGAACAAATCAACTATATTTATATACATTAATTATTGTCCTTTAAAGATTCATTATTTTCTTCATTTTCTTCAGAATTATTTTTATCTATATCTTTTATATAATGAATTTCTTCATTTATTTTTGCTTCTTTATTATTTAAATATTGTTTTATTTTTGCCTTAGCTTCTGAAATGTCATTTTTAGCTGTGTTAGCTTTAGATTTTACTTTACTATTTACATCTTTAGCTACACCTTTTATATCACTTATAGTTTCTTTACCAGATTTAGGAGCAAGTAAAACACCACCTAAAGTTCCAGCAAGAGCACCAACAGTTACACCAGCGGCTAATGTTTTAGCAGTTTTCTTGTATTCTTTTTTCATTTGTTCTTTTCTTTTTTCATTTCTTTTTTCTTCTATTAATCTTGATAAACTCATAAAATAACCTCCCCTAAGCAACAAATCCATTGCTTAAGGTTATTATACTATAATAATTTTATGAAATATACTGATGTTGTGGTTAATTATAACAATGTTAATATATAATGCAACTAGTTAAAAAAGTACATAAAATGTTTTCTTTACAATTATAACAAAATATAATAAAAAGCAGGTATTTAAATACCTGCTTTTTTTAATCCCATTCAGAAACATTTTTAAGTCCTGGTATTGAAGATGCCTTAAATAAAGGTTCTTTGATACCTGATCTTTTTTGTTCTGCATAATCTTGTAATGCTAAAAAAGCTTGTTTACTAAGTAATGTTATAGCAACTAAGTTTATTATAGCCATAAGTCCCATGAATACATCAGCTAAGTTCCAAACTACTTCAACTTCTGCGATTGATCCAAAGAATACCATAAATACAACGAAAATTCTATATACAAATAAATAAGATTTTTTTTCTGTTAAGAATTCTATATTAGATTCTCCATAGTAATAGTTACCAACTATTGAACTAAATGCGAATAAAAGTATGCATATAGCTATAAAATAATTTCCCCATGATCCAACTTGAGCACTTAAAGCTTTTTGAGTAATTTGAATTCCAGAAATTGATGTATCTGTAAAATCAATACCAGATAAAAGAATTATAAATGCAGTACAGCTACAAATAAGTATTGTATCTGTAAATACTCCAAGAGTTTGAATAAGTCCTTGCTTAACAGGGTGAGTTACATCAGCAGTTGCAGCCGCATTTGGAGAACTACCCATACCAGCTTCATTAGAGAAAAGACCTCTCTTAATTCCCATAAGCATAGTAGCACCTAATGTACCACCTGCAAATTCTTTTATACCAAAAGCATTTTCAAATATTAATTTTATAACTGAAGGTATTTCAGTTATATTTATTATTAATGTAAAGATTGCAACAGCAATATAAGCTAATGCCATTATTGGAACTAAAACTTCAGAAATTTTTGCTATTCTATGAACTCCACCAAATATTGCGAACATAGTGATTAAAGTTAAAACAATACCTACAATTAATCTACCAGTACCAAATGCATTATTAAATGCTAAAGTTATAGTATTTGATTGAACAGAGTTAAATATTAATCCAAAAGTAATAGTTATAAGAATTGAGAATAATATTCCCATCCATTTTTTGTTTAGTCCTTTTTCAATATAATAAGAAGGACCCCCTCTAAATGAACCATCATCATTTTTTTGTTTATATATTTGAGCTAAAGTTGATTCAACAAAACTTGAAGCAGAACCTATAAATGCTATAAGCCACATCCAAAATATTGCGCCAGGACCGCCAATTGATATTGCAATGGCTATACCTGCTAAATTTCCAGTACCAACTCTTGAAGCTGTACTAATACAAAATGCTTGGAAAGAAGAAACACTACCATCTTTTTTAGAAGAAATTCCATCTCCAAGTAATCTAAACATTTCCTTTATGTACCTAAATTGTACAAATTTAGTTTTAAACGAAAAGTAAATCCCTAAGATTAATAAAAGTGCTATTAGAATATAAGTCCATAAGAAATCATTAATCTGTAAAATAATATTATTTAATAACTCCATTTTTATCCCTCCTAAATTATTATAAATATTACGATGTATTTATTTTACAGTAACATTCAAAAAAATGCAAGAATACAAATTAAAAAATTCATATTTATTTTATAAAACTGATAAAATAATGAAAAATATTTAAAAAAAATATTTTATTGCAAGAATACATTCGCAAAAAATCATAGGTGAAATAAAAATAACCATTACAATTGTAATGGTTATTTTAAAATTAATTATTTTTGTTTTCATGAGAATCATTTTGTGTTTTATTCTCTGAATTATTAGTAGTATTTTTATTAGAATTATCTTTGCTTGGTTTGTCATTTAAACTTCTAAGTGTATTAGTTATACTATCTTTGATATTAGTTCTAGCATTATTAGCATGAGAATCATTAGTATTAGCATTGCTAACATGAGAATTATCAGTATTAGTAGTATTATTAGTATGAGAATTGCTATTATTAGTTGCTCCTGTTGATACATTATTATCATATGAAGATGGCAACACATAATTATAATCTGCAGTTACACTATTTGGATGTTCTTTTTTTATGAAAATTTTACTGTATTTTAAATATGCTGGTGTGTTATCTGTAGCAAGTGAGCCATTAATACGATTAACTTCAGCATTTACATGAGTTTCACAATAACTTTTTGGCTCAGTACCAGCTATAAACATTTCAGTATGAGTTCTATCACCTCTAGGATCATTTTTGCAAAGATCTGTTGCAAGTAATCCTGAGTCTTTACATACCTCAACTTCAACTATACCAGAAGGTTTTTTAATGTCGTCTGTAGTTAATCCTTCATTAGCTTTTCTCATTATTAATCCCCAAAGGTTAGAAGCAGTTTTACCAGAACCTCCGCCTTTAATTGATGTTTGATTATCATAACCTACCCAAACAGCTCCGCTTAAGTGAGGTGTTAAACCAACAAACCAATAATCTTTGCTTTGAGAAGAAGTACCTGTTTTACCTGCAGCTGGCATATAACCTAAATTAGCTCTTTGTGCATTATAAGTTAAAGGCCCTTTAAGCATATCATATACTATATAAGCAGCTTGAGGTGAGAATACTCTTTCTTCTTGCTTTTTATTTTCTAATATTACATTTCCATTTTGATCTTCAACTCTAGTATATAGCATAGGTTTAACATAAATACCGTTATTACCAAATGTTCCTATAGCTGATGACATGATATAAGTATTAGCTCCATCAGGATCACTTGGTGAATTATCGAATTGACCTAATGCATAAGTAGATGCATTTTTAGAATTATTGTTAAATTTAATTCCAAACTTTTCACCATAAGCTAATGAAGTAGAATCACCAACCATAAGTTGAGTTTGAACAGAACCTACATTACTAGATAATCTTAAAGATTCTCTAATTGGAATTAATCCTTGATAAGTATCTGGTGAATTTTTAGGGCTATATGATGATACTGATTTTGGAATTGGAGCATCATCGATTACAGTTGCTGCAGTTGCTTTTTTAGTATCTATAGCTGGACCATAAACAGTAAGTGGTTTTATTGAAGACCCTACTGATCTAAGGGAACTATAAGCTCTGTTAAGAGATCTTGCTCCTTGTTTTCCTCTACCTCCAACCATAGCAATAACTTTACCAGTTTTATAATCTGTAACTGTTGCTGATGCTTGCAGTAAAGGTATACCATTTGAATCAAGTATATCATAGCCATTAATTCCATAATTATAATAATTATTTAATATGTTTTGAGTATAGTCTTGTAAATTTCTATCCATTGTTGTATATACTTTAAGTCCACCTGTTTGTATAAGTGTTTGTACTTGCTCATCAGTATATTTATACTTTTCTTTTAAATCCTTTTCTACTTGATCTACAGCAGGATATATAAAATCTTCATATGGAAGTTCGTAATCTTTTGTAGTTTTCTTAAAATCAAGTTTTCCAGCATTTAAATCTTTAATTGCTTTATCATATTCTTTTTGAGTAATGTAATTATGTTCTAGCATTTTAGATAAAACTGTTTTTGTTCTATTTATATAAGTGCTAGGATTTTTTTCATTTGCAGGAGTAAAGGCATTATAAGATGTAGGTGCTTGAGTTACACCTGCAAGATATGCACATTGTATTAAACTTAAATCTTCTACATTTTTATCAAAATACATCTGAGCACCAGCTTGAGCACCATAAGCAATTCCACCTACTGGGAAATGATTTAAGTAAGCTGTTAAAATCTCGTCTTTTGTAAGCATTTTTTCAAGTTTTAATGAAAGATATATTTCGCTTATTTTTCTTTCAATGGTTTGCTGATTAGTTAAGATTGTGTTTTTAACTAATTGTTGAGTTAAGGTAGATGCCCCTTGAAGTCCGCCTTTACCAGTTACAACATAAATTGCATCATTAGCTACTGCGCCAAGTATTCTTTTAACATCAACGCCTTTATGCTCGTAAAATCTTTCGTCTTCTACTGCAACTATTGCATTTTTTAAATTTTTTGGTATTTGACTTGAAGTCGTTTTTTGATAATCTTGTTTGCCGTGAAGTGATGCTATAAATTCTCCATTACTATCATAAGCTTGAAGAGTTTGATTAACGTTAACAACTTTATTTATATCTATAGGAGATGTATTTTTTACTACTGCAACTACATATCCTACACTTATTACCGCTAAGGCTAAAAATCCAAATAAAATACTAAGTCCTACCCATTTAAAAATCTTTCTAGATTTTTTTTTGTCTGAATTTGGATTATTTACTTCCGAAGCTTGGCTATTTTTATTATTTTTATCTTTACTTGTATCTTGTTTTTTTGCCATCTCTTCCTCCCAATAATTTGAAATTAATGAATAATATTATTATCCACTATAGCATAATTATAATATGAGTAAATCAATAACTCAATAAAAAAGGTGCAGTATGAAGTATTATACAAGAACTAGGAAAAAAACATATAAATCTTTTATAATTATTATTCTCACCATTTTTGTAGTTTTTAATCTATTATTAGTTATTTTTGACAGAAAAGTTATGCCTGAAGTTTTGGAAATTTCAAAAACTATGATGAAGGCAGAAGTTGTTAAGATGATTAATAAAGTTAGTATAGAGACATTTGATGAAAATGTTGTAGGAGAAGATATAGTAATAATAAGTAAAGATAAAGATAATAATATAAATTTAATTCAGGCTAATACTGTATTACTTAATAAGATAACTGGAGAGATATGTATAAAATGTAATGAAAGATTAGAAGAGTTTGGAGCAAGAGGAATAGAAGTGCCATTTGGTTGGATGATTGATAAAAGCATATATTATAATTTAGGACCTAAAATTACAGTTGAGATGGAACCGCTTGGAGATGTAGAGGCAAGTTATGACTCAGTATTTGAAAGTGCTGGAATAAATCAAACTAGGCATAAAATATATCTTAATCTAAAGGCAAGAATAAAAATAGTTATACCTATGTATAATACTGAGATGGAGGTTAAGACGCAAATACCACTTTCAGAAACAATAATAGTTGGAGAAATACCAGATACAGCTATAGATTTAAAAAAATAAAAGTGACAAGCAATAAACACACTTGTCACTTTTATTTTACTAATTATTTAGTTTCCCAATTGAAAACATAAGGAACATTTCTATAGTAATCACCATAGTTTAATCCATAACCTACCACGAATAAATCTTCAATTTCGAAGCAACAATAATCAGGAGTTATTTCAACTTTTCTTCTTGAAGGTTTGTCTAATAATACACAAGTTTTTATTGATTTAGCACCAAGTTTTTTTACATGATCAACAACAAAGTTCATAGTGATACCGCTATCAACTATATCGTCAACTATTAAAACATCATATCCTTCTATATTGTCTGGAATATCATTTACAACTTTTACATTTCCAGAAGTAGTTTCACTGTCTCCGTAGCTTGATGTTGTCATGAAACCAATTTTTGCCTTAGTATCTATATATCTAACTAAATCAGCTGCATATATAAAGCTTCCTCTTAATAATGATAATACATAAAGATTTTTATCTTTATAATCTTCAGTTATTATTTTTCCAAGTTCAGCTATTCTTGTTTGAATTTGTTCTTCTGAGAATAAAATATTACGTTTTTTATCATCCATAAATAAAACCTCCAAGTATGTATATTAAAATTTCTTTTAATAATAAGGGTACTGTATTATTAATAAAAAATCAAGTGTAAATTTATTGTCATAGTTTACAATTAAGTTTTATTAGTATAGAATTAAGTCAAATTAAATAATAGACATTTGAAAAGGGTGATTAAATGATACAAGGAAATACAGAAGGAATCAGAAATTCAGTTCTTGCAGAATTAGATACCTTATATAGTATAAAAACTCAAAAACAAGAAGCTTGTAATATAGAAATAATTGATATAATAACTAGACTTTCTTCTCAAATAGAAAGAGAAATAAGTGTAGCTATAGATAGAAAAGGAAAAGTTACATCAGTTGCTATAGGAGATTCAACATCAGTTGAACTACCAATTTTAGATATTCATGAAAAAAGACTTTCAGGAGCAAGAGTTATACATACTCATCCAAATGGTCTTAGTAATCTTTCAGCACTTGATTTAACTGCACTTATAAAGCTTAAATTAGATGCAATTATTGCAGTTGGAATATATGAAGGAAAGATTATAGATTTTTCATTAGCTAATTTAACTTTATTTGATAATAAATTAGTATATGAAGAATCAAATAACTTATCACTTGAAAAATTAATGTCAATAGATATGATAGATAAGATTAGATACTCTGAAAGTCTTATAAAAGAAAATGATGTAATAGAAGATGAAGGAGAAAAAGCTATATTAGTAGGTTCAGATACAAGAGAGAGCTTAGAAGAACTTGAAGAACTTACTAAAGCTTGTGATATACCAGTTTTAACTAAGGTATATCAAGGTAGAAATAAGATAGATCCAGCGTTTTATATAGGTAGAGGAAAGGTTTTAGAAATAGCACATTTAAGACAAACAGAAAGAGCAAATGTAATTATATTTGATGATGAACTTTCAGGATCACAAGTTAGAAACCTTGAAAATGCAATAGGAGCTAAGGTAATAGATAGAACTACATTAATATTAGAAATATTTGCAAGAAGAGCAAAGAGTAAAGAAGCTAAGATACAGGTTGAACTTGCTCAATTAAAATATAGATTAAGTAGACTTCAAGGGCTTGGAACAGTACTTTCAAGAACAGGTGGAGGTATTGGAACTAGAGGACCTGGGGAAAAGAAATTAGAAACAGATAGAAGACATATAAGAGAAACTATTTATGATTTAAATCAAGATCTTAAAAAGATTAAAAAGACAAGAGAAGTTCAAAGAGAAAAAAGAAATAAAGAAAGCATTCCTAAGGTATCATTAGTTGGATATACAAATGCAGGTAAATCAACTTTAAGAAATGCATTATGTAGTATTGCAGCATCAAAAGATAATAGAAATAAAGAAGAAGTATTTGAAGCAGATATGCTATTTGCTACATTAGATATTACAACAAGAGCTATAATCCTTAAAAATAAAGGACTTATAACTTTAACAGATACTGTTGGATTTGTTAGAAAGCTTCCTCATGATTTAGTAGAAGCATTTAAGTCTACATTAGAAGAGGTTATATATTCAGATCTTTTATGTCATGTAGTTGATGCATCAAGTGATGATGCATTAGAACAAATAAAAGCTGTTGAAGAGGTTTTATCAGAACTTGGAGCAATTGATAAAGAAACGATTTTAGTTTTAAATAAAATTGATAAAGCTACAAAAGAACAAATAGATAATATAGAAGAAAATGTTTCTTATTATGATGATATAGTTAAAATATCAGCAAAAGAAGAACTAAATTTAGATGAATTATTAGAAAAAATAGAAATAAAGCTTCCTTACAACTTAAAAAAGGTAGAATATATAATACCTTATGATAAAGGTGATGTTGTTTCATTCCTTCATAGAAATGGAAGAATATTAAATGAAGAGTATGTAAATGAAGGAACAGCACTTACTGTTGAAGTAGATGATGAAGCATACAATAGAACTAAAGAATATATAGTAAATGTATTAAATTAATTATATTTTATTAAGAAAATTCCTGATATAAAAATTTATATCAGGAATTTTTAATTTTAAATAATATTTTAATAATTTAAACAGTTTTGTTATAATATATTAAAATAACTTAAGTATAATTTTTGAGGGGGGCAAATTAAAAAAATGAAAAATATAATAATCGAATATCAAAAAGCATTTAATGATACAATGGAAAAATTAAATGAAAATGAAAACATAAGTGCAGTATTTACATTTGGAAGTATTATTTCAGGGGATATGTGGGAAGAGTCAGATATAGATTTTTTTGTTGTACATAAGGACAAGTTTGATGATATAAGAGATATATACTCGGAAGTTAATGGGATTCCAGTACATATTAAATTAATTAGTAAAGAGAAATTTATTAATTCTTATGAAAATAAAGGAAGTAAAGGAATATCAAAGAGCATTTTAAAATTTTCTAAGATGATTTTTTCAAAAGATGAAAATATAAGTATTATATATAATAGGGCTATTTATGGGGAGTATGGATGTACTCATGAAGAAAATTTAGAATATTTAAGTAAGCTTATAAAGCAAATTAATATATGCAAAAAGTATATACAAAATGATAGAATGTATACAGCTTATGAAATGATGATAAAGAGTTTAGATAGTTTTTCAAAATTATATTTAAGTTTAAATGGATATACAGTAATAAAAGATTCTATTGGTATGGTAGTAAATTTAGATAACTCATTTAAAAGTTTAATAGATAATAGATTATTAAATGGAATAAGCAAAGAAGATATAATAGAAGTTATAAATTATATAGATAGATATGTTGAAAAAAATATATTAATAGCTTCAAAGGCTATAATTGATGTTTTACAAAATAGCAATGAATATCTAAGTTCTGCTGAAATAATCAAAAACTTCAATTCTTTAGGAAGAAAAATAAAAATAGAGAGAGTTCTTAAAAAGCTTTTAGCAAAAGGTATAATCAAAAAAATGAGTAAAGAGGTTATAGATGAAGATAACAAATTTATAATTGATGAGAATATCTATGGAATAGAATAAGGAATGATATAATTTGAATAGTATAAAGAATATTACATTTAAAGAAGAGATACCTAAATATATTCAAATTGCTGATAAATTTAAAGAATTAATAGAAAATGGAAGCATAATAGATGGAGAAAAGCTTCCTACTATTAGAGAGCTTAGTGAAAAACTTAATGTAAATAAAATAACCGTTATAAATTGTTATAAAAAGCTTAAAAATGAGGGATTTGCTTATCAAAAAGTAGGAAGTGGAACCTTTGCAAAGAAAAAAGAAACAATATCTCCTTTTAGAAAAGAATACTCAAAAACATTTAAGCTTCTTAAAAATGATAATACTTTTGACTATGTTGATTTTACAGGTGAAATAACAAAAGAAGTATTTTTCCCAATAAAAGATTTTAAAGAAATAATAAATACTGTTTTAGAAAGAGATGGTGAAGAAATATTACTTTCTCAAAATACTTTAGGATATGAAAATTTAAGACAAACTATAAATGATGTGTTTTGGAATGGTAATATAAATACAGAAGATATAATTATTGTATCAGGTGCTCAGCAAGGTATAGATATAGCTTCTAAGGCATTAATTAATATAAATGATAATGTAGTAGTAGAAAAACCAACTTATGGTGGTGCTTTATCGGTTTTTAAATGGAGAAGGGCAAATATATTTGAAGTTCCAATCGAAAGTGATGGGATTAATATAGAAAAATTTGAAGAGATATTAAAAAAGAATAAAATAACACTTTTCTATGCTATGAGTTATTTTCAAAATCCCACGGGAGTTTCTTATAGCTTAGAAAAAAAGAAAAAGATATTAGAACTTGCAAAACAATATGATTTTTATGTGGTAGAAGATGATTATTTATCAGAACTTATTTATGAAGATGAGTTTAATTATATGCCATTTAAATATTTAGATAAAGAAAACAGAGTTATATATATTAAAAGTTTCTCAAAAATTTTCATACCAGGAATAAGACTTGGGTATATGGTAGTACCTGAAAAGTTTAGAGAAAATTTTTTAAGAGCTAAGTTTAATACAGATATAACTACTTCAACACTTATGCAAAGAGCATTAGAATACTATATTGCAAATAAAGATTGGAGGAAAAATATCCGTAACTTATCTATTGAATATAAGAAACGCTATGATTTGATGGGAAAGATAATAAAAGAAGAGCTTTCAGAATATGTAAGTTATACAAAAGCAAATGGAGGCTTAAATTACTATTTAGAAATCAAAGATAACAATATATCTTCAAGAGAATTATTTTATAGATTAAGAAAAAGACATGTTTATATAACACCTGGGGTATTATTTTTTAGAATAAATGAAGAGGGAGATAGGTCTTTTAGGATAGGATTTTCACAAACAGATTGTGATAGTATAATTAAAGGACTTAGAATAATTAAGGAGGAATTTAAGTCATGGCATATATAACTATTAGAGATCGTGGAGAAGATCGCTTTGAAGAGAAAAAATCAGAGTTTATTGGATATGCAAAGAGAGTTGAAAGTGAAGAAGAGGCTAAAGAGTTTGTTAATGAAATAAAGAGTATGCACAAACAAGCTAGACATAATTGTTGGGCTTATGTTATAGGGCAAAATTATGGAATTCAAAGATATTCTGATGATGGAGAACCACAAGGAACAGCTGGTATTCCAATATTAGAAGTTATGAAAAAACAAGGAATAACGGATTGTGCAATTGTTGTAACAAGATACTTTGGAGGAATACTTCTAGGGGCTGGTGGTCTTACTAGAGCATATATAAAAGGGGCAAGTATAGCACTTAAAGCAGCTGGAGTTGTAGAAAAGGTTGAAGGCATTAAACTTTCAATAGAAATAGACTATGATCTTATTGGAAAAATACAATATCTTTGTGGACAAAATAATTGGCATATAGAAGATTCAGAATATGCAGATAAAGTTAAGCTTTATATATATGCAGAAAAGACAGTTGCACCTATTATTGAAAAAGAAGTAACAGAAGCTACAAACGGAAAAGCTGTTATATCTAAAGCTGAAGAGGGGATATATTTTAAAGAAGAAAATAGACTTTTTAAAGGGATTTAATTTAATTAAAGTATACGAATAATAGGTATATTGAATAAAGATAATTTTTTATGATATAATTTTATGGTATAATTTTTATTATTTAAACAAATGTAAGGAGGAATAGACATGTCAGGACATTCAAAATGGCATAACATCCAAGCCAAAAAAGGTAAAATGGATGCAAAAAGAGGAAAGATTTTCACAAAAATCGGTAAAGAAATAATTGTTGCAGTAAAGAACGGTGGTTCAAGTCCTGAGTCTAATGCAAAACTTAGAGACGTAATAGCAAAAGCTAAGGCAGCTAATATGCCTAATGATACTATACAAAGATCAATCAAAAAAGCAGCTGGAGAATTATCAGCAGTAAACTATGAAAAAATTGTTTACGAAGGATATGGTCCATCAGGAGTTGCAGTAATAGTTGAAGTATTAACAGATAATAAAAATAGATCAGCAGGTAATGTAAGAAGTGCTTTCACTAAAGGTGGTGGAAACATGGGTACAACAGGTTGCGTTGGATTCATGTTCCAAGAAAAAGGAGAAATCGTTATAGAAAAAGGCGATTTAGATGAAGAAGAAGTAATGATGATGGCATTAGATGCTGGAGCAGAAGATTTCCAAGCTGAAGATGAAGTATTCGTTGTTTATACTGAACCAGATAGCTTTGGTGAAGTTAGAGAAGCATTAGAATCACAAGGAATAGAATTCTTAGAAGCTGGAGTTAAGATGGTTCCAGATACAACTTCAGAATTAAATGAAGAAGATGCTAAGAAGTTCCAAAAAATGCTTGACTTACTTGAAGATGATGATGATGTTCAAGAAGTTTACCACAATGCAGAATTCCCAGAAGGATGGGAAGGCTAATACTATAAATATAGTAATGTAGCTAGAAGCTACTTTTCAAAGCAGATTAAAATAGGTTTGCTTTGAAAGGTGGCTTTTTTTATTTAAATAAAGATCCAAAAGAAGGTAAAGTTGCAGATAAGCCTGTAGCTAAATTTTTTTCAAATAATCCTACAGAGTGAATATCTAAATAAAGTTTACCAACCTTTGGACTGAGGTTTTCTTTATACTTAAATTTATAAAGAGCTAGTAGTCGCAAATTTTCAGCTAGATTCATCACTTGAGTCTCAAAATCTTTTCCACTTTCAACTGCATTTTTAAATTCGATTAATTTAGCACGTTCATCTTCAGGAGTTTGTGTATCTAAGATTAAATCATAAATTCTTATTAATAAATCATTTTGTTTTTCTTTTATTTTTTCTTTAGTATTCAATTTTATTACCTACTTTCTATGAAAATAATTTTTTATTAATATTAAAACTAATTATACAATTAAGTTTATATTATAATCTTACTAAAAAACTTATTATTTAACAAATAAACATAAAAATGATTGGTGTATTAGAATTTATAAATTTAAGTAAATATTCTTATTATTAAGATTTTTGTTATAATTTTGAATAATTTAATTATAGAATTAAGTTTATGTTATAATATCTATAAAGTAAGTAAAAATAAGGGATTAGGGGATTTGACATGAAGAGTAGAGATAGTAACAAATATTATGTTTATATTTATAAAGATATTAAAGGAAATATTTTTTATGTTGGAAAGGGTAAAAATAATAGAGCTTATAATGGAGAAAGAAATTATCAATGTGAATTATATAAGAAATTAAATGATTGGAAAGTTGAGATAATTAGTTATTTTAAAGATGAAAAAGAAGCATTAGAAAATGAGTTGAAATTAATAAAAAAATATAAAGAAGAAGGTCATCCGATAACTAATATTATTGGAGTAAATGAAAATACAACAATTAATATTTTTTCAGAAGAAAAGATATCTCATATTAAATATATTCTTTTTTTAAGAGAAAATAATGTTATTAAAATTTCTGATAATGATATATTTAAAGAATTTCAAACTCACTTTAAAATGCTACAGGATTGTAAAAATAATATTTATAAAAATATAAGAATGACTATACCAGACGATATTGAAGAAATTATAAAAAAGTATCATATAGATGTACTTAATGATGATGAAATAAAAATTGCAAATATAAAATATTTATGTGAACTAAATAAAAAAGGTGTAATAAAAGCTACGTTAAAAGAAATTGGCGATGAGTTTGGGATAAGTAATACATTAGTGTCTAATTATGAAAAAGAGCAAGTGAGAGCAGATATTGCACCTAAGAAGCCTATTGATTTACATAAATATCTTTGTAAATACAAACCTGATAGATTGACTAAAGAACAGTTAAAGTGGTCTATGGCAAAGTGGGTTTATGATAAAAAGGAAAATGGGTTTTTAAATATGACAAATAGAGATATTGCAGATATATTTGAAATATCACATGGAACAATTGGTGATGTAAATAGAAAAAATATTGAACCGATTAAACCAACACAGGAAATCTTGATAAAGCTACATCAGTTTATGTAAAAAATTTATTCTCAATTAAAGAAAGGGGTTAGTGGGGTTGAAGAAGAAACTAAAGTTTATAATTATATTTGGAATTATTATAATTTTATTAGGATATAATTTCTATCAGATAAATAAAATAAATTGTTATAAAGAAAGTTTATCAAATGGAGTAAAAGAAAATATACAAACTTTTGCTGGATATAGTGGTAACTTAGATAGTGATATTTTCTTAGAACAATATGCGAATATAACTGTAGCTCATAAGTTATATTGTCAGTTGATTGATAACAAAGGTATTTTAGTAGATGAGTGGAAATCAAACTTAGCAGGATTACTTACTCAAATAAAATATGCTATGTTAAATGATAAAGAAAAATTTAAAGAAG
>NZ_JAXFPT010000058.1:0-16202 GCF_034179595.1 Clostridium sp. | reverse complement strand
TTTCCTTTTTCAATTGCCTTTTCAACTAAATCGTTAGTTGTAACTACTTCAGCATATGTTGAAAGAAGTTTTTGATACATTGTTATATCATTGCTATTAAAGTCTTGTGTCTTACTTTGCTCTTTACCTATAAATAATTTAGTTGTTACTTCATATTTCGGCTTAATCACAAAGAAACTAACTAGCGCAGCTATTATTGTAAAAGCTAAAGTAATTGAAATTATGATTTTGTATCTTTTCTTTAGCGCATCTAATATCTCGCTAATGTTTATGTATTCCTCGTTCATTCATTTTCCCCCATCTTTTTAATTTTTTATTTATATATTATTTTTTTACATACCCTAAAATTATAGCATAAAATTTATATATTTTTTTTAAAGTTTTTATTTTATTGTTTTCTTCAAAATTTATTTACATACTTGATATAAATTTCACACATTTCACTAAATAATTTTATTTATAGACATTCCCTTCGTATATATTACTACATATTTGTACAATCGTTAACTAAATTCATTTTACAAATTACGCATGTGCATCCTATTTTTTTATAAAATAATTTTAATTAAATTAAAATTATTTCAGATGTTACAAATCTTTTATAATTTCTTTTTTAAGATTAAATTATTTTCAATAAGAAAACTTTTTCATTAATTATTTAATATCGTATTTTATATTAATTTTTCGTAATAAAGATAATAAATTAAATAAAAAAACTATCATGATAAAATTTAAAATCATTTCATCATGATAGTTTTATATAATTTTTTAATTATTGAAATACATATCTATCTCATCTAATATTTTTGCACATGCATTTCCATCTCCATATGGATTTGTAGCATGAGCCATTTTCTCATAAGCTTCTTTATCTGTTAAAAGCTTTTTAGCTTCATTATATATGTTTTCTGTTTCTATTCCTGCAAGTTTTATAGTTCCAGCTTCTACTGCTTCTGGTCTTTCTGTTTCTGTTCTAAGAACCATAACTGGCTTTCCAAGAGTTGGTGCTTCTTCTTGTATTCCACCTGAATCTGTCATTATAAGCTTAACTCTTGACATAAGATTTGCAAATTCAACATATTCTAAAGGTTCTATAAGATGAACTCTTCCATTGTATTTATCAAAATAGCTATGTGCAAGTTCTCTTATTGAAGGATTTTTATGCATTGGGAATATTACTTGAACTTTTTCGTTATCTTCAATTAGCTTTACCATAGCTTTGAAGATATTTTCCATTGGCTCTCCCCAATTTTCTCTTCTATGAGTAGTTAATAATATTACATCTTTATCTTTATAATCTATATCATTTAGTATTTCTTGTTCAAAGATTAAGTTTTCATCTATTACACTTAAAAGTGCATCTATTACTGTATTTCCTGTTACAAATATGCTTTCAGGTTTTACACCTTCTTTTAAAAGATTTGCTCTATTTGTTTCTGTTGGTGAAAAATGCATTGCTGCAATACTTCCAGTTAGCTTTCTATTTGCTTCTTCTGGGAATGGTGAATACATATCATATGTTCTAAGTCCTGCTTCAACGTGTCCTACTGGCACTTTATTATAAAATGCTGCAAGTGCTGAATTTAATGTTGTTGAAGTATCTCCATGAACTAAAACTATATCAGGATTGCATTTTTTTATTACTTCATCTATTCCTTTTAATACCTTAGTTGATATGTCTATTATTGTTTGACCGTGTGCCATTATATCTAAGTCATAATCTGGTTTTACATCAAATATTTCAAGCACAGTATCTAGCATATCTCTGTGTTGTGCTGTATTACAAACTATTGATTCAAATCTTTCATCTCTTTCAAGTGCCTTAACTAATGGACACATCTTTATACCTTCTGGTCTTGTTCCAAAGACTGATAATACTTTTATGGGTTTCATATAACTTACCACCTTATCAAATTACTCTAAATTAATTATCTGACTTACCTACATCTGATAATATAATTCCCTCGTTATGATCTAATGCCCATGATATTCCCCACGTATTTTGGAAAATAAGAAGATTTCTGTCTTTTAAATCTTTAACCTTCTTAGTATCTGATGTAAGATTTAACTTATCTACATCAATATTTCCATCATTTTCAATCCATCTTACGAATCTATATGGAAGTCTTTCCATCTTTATATCAACGTTGTATTCATTTTTTAATCTGTATTCTAAAACTTCAAATTGAAGTACCCCTACAACACCAACTATGATTTCTTCCATACCAATGTGTAATTCTTTAAATACTTGGATTGCCCCTTCTTGTGCTATTTGAGTAACCCCTTTTACAAATTGTTTTCTCTTCATTGTATCAACTGGTCTAACTCTTGCATAATGTTCTGGTGCAAAGGCTGGTATTCCTTCAAATGTGAATTTCTTTGATGGTGTACATATAGTATCTCCAATTGAAAATACACCTGGATCAAATACCCCAATTATATCTCCAGCATAAGCTTCTTCAACAATTTCTCTATCTTGAGCCATGAATTGTTGTGGTTCTGAAAGCTTAATCTTTTTGCCTTGTTGCATGTGATAGTAGTCTTTACCTTTTTCAAATTTACCTGAGCAAATTCTCATAAATGCTATTCTATCTCTATGTGCCTTGTTCATATTTGCTTGTATCTTAAATACAAATGCTGAGAAGTTTTCATCAAATGGATCTATTTCTCCTATAGATGAATTTCTTCCAAGTGGTGATGTTGTCATTTCTAAGAAATGTTCTAAGAAAGGTTCAACACCAAAGTTTGTAAGAGCTGACCCAAAGAATACTGGAGTTAATTGTCCATCTCTTACTTTTTCTATGTCAAATTCATCTCCTGCGATATCTAAAAGCTCTATATCTTCCATTAGCTTTTCATGAAGAGCTTCCCCTAAAATTTCTTTAAACTTAGGATCATCTACATCTCCATCTATAGCATTAACTTCTTTTTGTCCGTGTTCTCCACCTGTAAATGCTATAATTCTCTTGTTATCTCTTTCATATACACCTTTAAATTCCTTACCTGAACCTATTGGCCAATTCATTGGATATGTTTTAATTCCAAGTTCACTTTCAATGTCTTCAAGTAATTGGAATGGGTCTTTAGCTTCTCTATCCATCTTATTTACAAAAGTAAATATTGGCATTTCTCTAAGTGAACATACATGGAAAAGCTTCTTTGTTTGTTCTTCGACACCCTTAGCTGCGTCAACTACCATTACTGCTGAGTCTGCTGCCATAAGTGTTCTATATGTATCTTCTGAGAAGTCTTGGTGACCTGGAGTATCTAATATGTTTATGCAATGTCCATCATAGTTAAATTGCATAACTGATGAAGTAACTGAGATCCCTCTTTGTTTTTCTATTTCCATCCAGTCAGAAACTGCGTGCTTTGATGCTTTTCTAGCCTTAACTGAACCTGCAAGTCTTATAGCTCCTCCGTATAATAAGAATTTTTCTGTTAATGTTGTCTTACCTGCATCTGGGTGAGAAATTATTGCAAAGGTTCTTCTTTTTTCTATTTCTTTTCTTAAATCAGACAAAGATTTTCAACTCCTTAATTTATGTTAAATCTATATTTTTTCAAATTTTAAATCTATTCTTGATTATAACATAGTATTTAGTAATATGTATATAATGTAATGTAACAATACATATGTATAATTTATATCTACATTATATAAAAAGCATCTAAATTTTCTCTTAAATTTAGATGCCCATTTTTGCTTTTTAATATTTTATTCTTGTAATACTGCAGCCTTAATTTCTATATCTTCTAATCCAACAATCTCAAGTATTTTATCTGATCTTTCTTTTGTTGAACCTGTTATAACTTCAAACTTAACATTTTCAGCTTCTAAGAAACTTAAGATTGCTTTATCTATTGATTTTGCTAAATTCTCATCTTGCCATCTAACTCCATCTTTTTCATAACCAAATTCTCTTGGTACAAAGAATATGTAGTCATACTTTGGTAAGTCTCTTAATGCTAACATATATAAATCTTTAAGTATTTCTATTTCTTTTTTAGTTCTTTTTTTGTCGCCTAACATAAATCTACCATATATGAAAGGAACAAATGTTGCATAATCTGTTATTGCATAATCGAACTCACTTAAGGCAGCTTCTAATTGAGCTTGTCCTAAATATATACCATATTGTTCTGCAATACTTTCTATCATGCCCTTGTCTCTTAAGTAATCAGTACTATATTCTGTTGCAACTCCAACATTTAAATCTCTTATTTTTAAATCAACATAAAGTTGTTGTATTAACGTTGTTTTCCCACATCTTGGACCACCTAAGATTGCTATTCTTACTGGCATATAATCTCCCCTTCAAATCCATTGCACTACTTTACTTAAGCATAAATAATACTATTTCCGTGCAACTTATTTAATAAAAACAAACCTATTATATCAACTTAAACGACAATTTTCAATAAAATTCGAAACTCTAAAGTTTATATCTAGTTAGCCTTATTATCTTGTTTTGGAGTTTTCTTAATAACAAATATTGCTAAAATTAATGATACTAAAGTAAGAACTGCTGATGAAGCAAATGCAACATTCATTCCATGCACTTGTGCATCAATAGGATTTGTCATTCCTGAATTTGCAGCTGCCTTAGTCATTACTGTTACAAGTATTGCTGTACCAATTGAACCTGCAACTTGTCTCATTGTATTGTTTACAGCTGTTCCGTGTGGTAAATCTTCTTTGCTTAATGTATTTAATCCTGATGTAGTTAAAGGCATCATAAACATTGACATACCAAAAAGACGAATTGAATATGCAAGTGTTACAAATTCAATCTTTGTATCTGGACCTAAAAATGATAATCCAAATGTACCAGCTGTTAAGCAGACTAGCCCAATAATTGAAAGTAATCTTGCTCCAAATTTATCAAATAGCTTACCTGTTATAGGGTTCATTATACCCATTATTATAGCACCTGGCATAAGCATAAGTCCTGAATCAAATGCTGAATAACCTCTTGCTGTTTGTATATACATAGGTAATATTAATTCTGCTGAAACAAGTCCTGCGTATGCTATCATTATTATTATTGTTGCATATGTAAATGTACTGCTTTTAAATACTCTTATATTTAACATTGGTTTTTCACTTCTAAGTTGCTTAAAGCTAAATATTATAAGTGATATTACACCAACTATTAATGGTACTAGTACCTTTGGTTCTAACCATCCATCACTACCTGCATTACTAAATCCAAATAATAATCCGCCAAAACCTAATGTAGATGTAATTACTGAAATTATGTCTAGTTTTATCTTCTTTGATTCTTTTACATTTTTAAGTGCAAAGAATGCAAATATTAAATCAATA
Organism: Clostridium sp.; assembly: GCF_034179595.1. Classification (GTDB taxonomy): domain Bacteria; phylum Bacillota; class Clostridia; order Clostridiales; family Clostridiaceae; genus Clostridium. The sequence goes on along the minus strand of NZ_JAXFPT010000058.1, from coordinate 10,873 downwards.
ATACATATAGGTGCTATTAAATGGAATAAATCTCTCCAAGGATGGCTATCTATAATAACTCCTGCAAGTGTTGGACCTATTGCTGGTGCAAAGGCAATTATTATACCAACAACCCCCATAGCAAATCCTCTTTTTTCTTTTGGATATATAACTAAAAATACTGTTTGCATTAATGGCATTATTATACCAGCACCTGCTGCTTGTAAAACTCTAGCTACAATCAATACTTCAAAACTATTTGCAAATCCAGCAATTATCGTACCTACAGTGAATAGTCCCATTTATGCAAAAAATAATTTTCTTGTTGAAAATCTATCGATAAGATACGCTGTACATGGTATCATTATTCCACTAACTAACATAAAAGCTGTTGTAAGCCATTGACCTGTTGTTGCAGAAATATGTAAATCTTTCATAATGGTTGGAAGTGCTGTTGTGATAAGCGTACCATTTAAAAACGATAAAAAACCACCTATTAAAAATACTGCTGATATCAGTATAGGATTGTACTTCTTATTTTCTTCTGCCATCAAAATCTTTCCTTTCGTATTATTTTTAAATATAAAATATATTCTTATAATTAAAATCAATTAATTAAGTAACTAGCAAATATTATATTCTTATAACTAATTATTATCAATTAATTAGCCATCTAATTAAAATTAAATTAATATTCTTATTATTTAATTTATAATATTTACATCTTGTATAATCTAAGAAGTTTAATTTTATTTTTGATATTTTTAAGAATTTATTTTAGATTATAATTTAAATTCAATGTATTAATCTAATAAAATTACAGAAACTATTTTTGTCGGAGGTGAAAAAGTTGGGTAAACATATTAATAATATAAATAACAAATATGATCACTTATATAATAAAGTAAATAAAGATTATAAAGGCGTATATCTCCCTAATGAAAGAGATGACTATCATCCAAATGATGAAAATCTTATAAGCACTGCTCCAAATGGTGATGTCACACCTCTTCCTAACCCTGCAACTGACCCTATAGTTTGTAATAATATTGCATGGCTTGAATTTGATTATACTCAAAGTATGGCTGATGAAATGAAAAATATTGAAGATGTAAAAGGAAAACATAAAGATATACAAGATAAAAAAACAAGATAAAATAGTTTAAATTCTTGTATAAACTAAAATAATCAAAAATTTTGCGTCAAAAAAATAAGATACTCAAAGTTAACTTTGAGTATCTTATTTTATATATTATGTTTAAAAGACTATCTTGTTTCTAAGAATGCTACTAAATTATTTACTGTAGCCATGTCTGATCTTTCTAAATCTGTTGGTTGTAATTTAATGCCAAGCTTTTCTTCAATTTGTAATAATACTTCTATTATTGCAAGTGAATCTAAAAGACCAGCTTCAAATAAATCAAAATCTAAATCATCTCTTAATTCGTCACAACCTGTTACTTCTTCAAAAATTTCTATCACTTGTTCTTGCATATTATATTCTCCCTTTCTTAAATTTCTAAAAACTTAATCTTAAAATCATTTTTAATCTATAAGCTTATTTTATCATACTTCTACATTAAAATTATATTAAATTTATATTACAATATTTTCTTATTTTACTATTGCAAAATATCCAGAGAATATTAATAATCCAAATCCTGCTATATGCCATGTAATGAATATTTGTAAGTATTCAAACCATTTTTCTTTTTTATGAGCTTTATAGAATTTTGACTTCTTTTGATATATATCTGTAAGAACTAATACTAACCCTTGATATATACCATATACTATATAATACCAAGTTAGTCCATGCCAAAATCCCATAGTTATCATAGTTATCATCTGAGCAACATGAGATGCTGTAGCTCTATTTTTAAATCTCTTTTTTCTTATGGAACTTATTATAAATCTTGAGAATATATAATCTCCAAACCATCTTGAAAGTGATATGTGCCATCTAGTCCAGAATTCTTTCATATCCTTACTCTTAAATGGTTGATTAAAGTTATCTGGTGCTTTTATACCAAATATATAACTTGTACCTACTGCAAATAAACTATATCCTGCAAAGTCAAAAAATAGGTATAATGTATAAGCTATCATATATTGATATGCATTACCAAAAGTTAAATGATTTGTTGATATTTTAGTAAACCACATTGTATTTATTAAAAATGCTATTACAAACTTATATAAAATTCCTAAAAATATCTTTGTTATACCTGGGACTAAATAGCTATCTACATATTCTGATTTTGAAATTTCTTGTTCTAAATCTTTTTCGAATCTTCTTGATCTATCTATTGGTCCTGAACTTAATGTTGGGAAAAATAAAACAAAATATAAAAATGTAGATAATTTAATTTCTTTTATTGCTCCATCATATATTTCAATTACCATTTGAATAGTTCTAAAGTTTAAATATGATATACCTATAAATCCTATTACTGTCATATTTGCACTTGGAAGCATTTTATTAAAATATGGTGATATTTTATTAAGTATTATAGGTAACATTGAAGCAAATAAGAAAATTCTATAAACTATAACACTTTCAGTTTTTCTTCTAATAAATAAATACCCATATACAACTATCAATTCCCATATTATAAATGCACATAAGAATTCTAATTGCACATTAATTCCAACTATAAGAAATATCATAAATATAGTTGCAAGCATTCCATATATCTTTATCTTCTTACCACATAAACCTAAAATTATAGCAGGAATAGCAGTTAACAATAATATGTATAGATATAAATAATCTCCATACTGTGAAAAACCCATTATAATTCCTCCATAAGTTTCTTTCTATCAATTTTACCATTTATGTTAGTTGGGAACTCTTCTATTATCTTTATATTTCTTGGAACCATGTAGTTTGGAATGAATTTTTCTAAATCCTTCTTAATTCTTATTCCATTTTTTAAGTTACTAAGTTCATTCTTTTCTTCTAATTGAACAATTCCTTGTAAATATGCTATCTTTTCATCCTTATATACTGGAAGTACAACAGCATTTTTTACATTTTCAACTTTTCTTAAGTTGTTTTCTATATCTTCTATTTCAATTCTAAAACCATTAAGCTTTATTTGGAAATCCTTTCTTCCACAGTAGTATATCTTATCTCCTACTAAGTAAGCCATATCTCCTGTTTTATAAGCTCTATGCTTTTCTCCATTAAATTCATCATAATAGAAAACTTCATTTGTCTTTTGCTCATTTTTGAAATAACCCTTTGATACTGACTTACCGATTATAGCTATTTCACCTTTTTCTCCGTCAGCAACATCTTTTCCATTTTCATCTATTATTCTAATTTTTGTTGTATCCATAACAACACCAACTGGAAGGCTCTTTGAATCTTCAATCATTTCAGAAGTTACATCATTTGCACTTATTGCAACTGTTGCTTCTGTTGGTCCATATCCATTTATTATTCTAGTTTTAGGGAATCTTTCCATAAGTTCTTTTGCTAGATTCTTTGGAAGAACTTCACCTATGAAAATCATTGATTCTAATTTAGGTAACATTTTTTCATTAAATGTATCTTCTGTTATACATACTCCTGCAAATGATGGTGTTGATACCCATATTGCCATATCAGAAGAAGCAAATTGTCTAAATAACTCTTTATAATCTGCTAAAGTTTTCTTTGAAAGTGAGAACAATGTTGCACCATGAGTTAAACCTGGATATATTGTTGTTACTGAAAGGTCAAATGAATATGCTGCTTGATTCATTATAACTTTTTCACTACCATCAATATTTAAGTAATCACTAATCCATTCAACAAAGTTATCTAAGTTATTGCTACTTATTTGAACTCCTTTTGGCTTTCCTGTACTTCCTGATGTAAATAATATGTAGGCATTTTCATCTTCTTTAACCCATGAATCTTCTTTTATTACTTCATCTTTATTATCTAGAATTATTTTTTCTAATTCATCTTTATTTATTACTTTTACATCTTCTCCAAAAACATCTTTATTATAATCACTAAAATTAAAAAGTATTTTTGGCTTAACTTCTTCAGTTACGTTTGAAACTCTGTCTAATGGAAAGCTTATATCTAAAGGAACATAAGCTCTACCTGATTTTAATGCTCCTATCATACATGCCATTATTAAATTATCTTTATTTCCATATATAACTATAGGAGTGTTATCATTGTGTATTTCTTTTAAATAAGCTCCTATGCTTTCTGAAAATCTATCTAAATCTTTATATGATAGTTCTTCTCCATCACATTTTAAAGCTATTCTATCTGTGCTTGCATACTTTTTAATACCTTTAATTATTTCCATATTAATAGCCTCCTTATAATTAGAATTCATTATAAATAAATGGTATTTGTTTAAATGGTGTGAATGCAACTATTAATATAGCTACTATTATAATCAAAGTAATTATTATACTACTTATTAAATACTTTTCCTTCATCGTATTGTTCGTAGAGTTTTTTGCTGACATCTAACCATCCTCTCGTTCCTAAATGCATAACATCTCTTAAATAATAATCTTCATCTTCTTTATCTCTTAAGTCCATAACTTTAAATCCGTCTTTTTTAGCTAAATTGCCTATAGTATCATAGAATTCAATTCTTTCATTTTTATCTATTCCAGTATAATCGTAATACCAAGGACTAACTGGCATTATAACTACAGTTAAATCAGCTTTATTTTCTTTAGCTATCTTTAAGAAATATTTATAATCATCCATTTCTTTAGATTCTAATAAATTAACATTTGCATATTTATCCTTTAACTTTTCTAAATTAGGTTTTAAAGTTTTATTATAATACTTTTTATCATATTTATGTGGAGTATCTCCTACTCTCTTTTTAGCATCTTTTAATGCTAACTTTTCTTCTGCTTCCCAATCAATTGGTTTCTTTAATTTTTCACTTTTTTTAGTTTTATCTTTAAGTTTCTTTAATCTGTTATATAAAAGTCCTTTTTCTTTTAAAATAACTTCTTTTTCTCTTAGCTTAAAGTAAGGCCATAAAGCTATTTTTTCAGCTTTGCCAATAAATGAATCATTATTATATAGCATTGCATAAAGTCTTTCACTCTTATATTCGTCACTACCTTTTAAAAGTTCTGAAACTCTATTTACTAGCTCTATCTTACTTTCCTTTGATATGTTAGGATTGTTCAAAAATGCATAAAATTGAACTGGAGAAAATCTACTTTGGAAATCTTTTGGTGAAATTCCATCCTTATGTACAAACCATTGTAAAGAAACAAGTAGTACAACCTTTTTATCTTTTACACTAGATCCAGTACTTCCTAATGTAATTGCATCTTGTAATTCTTCTGTAAGCGGTCTACCTATTGTAAATACCTTATCCTTACTTCTATTAGTATTAAAGTATCTAGTAGGATGCTGTTTTGTTGCATGCCTTAACTCTGAAGACCCAAGCATCATTATTGCATCTTGTGATAAAAATTCCTTATTTATAATTACACCCTTATCTTTTACATCTGATGCATATTGTCCCATAAGAGGTACTAAGTTTTTTTCTTGCATTAATTTATTATTTGCATTATCTAAAAGCTTGTCTAACCCAAAAGCAAACAATACCCCTATTATTATTGGTATTATAAAATATAATAATTTTTTCATACCTTGCTCCTCTCTTAAAGTTACGTAAAGTATCTAAATAATAAATTCTAAATGAAATATTATTACTATTTTAAACAATATTCAATTACATTAATTTAATTATTTTTAATAAATTGTGAATAACTTCTTAACTACTTCTTAAATTATATATACATAATTATAATAAATCAACTTATATTGCTACTTTGCAAAGCTTTTTCATTATTATTTTTGATAACATAATTAACTAACTATTCATTTTTATCGTAACCTATATCTGTAAATTTTAGAATGCAAATATATAATTAAAGGCAATTTGAATATTTTTAAATATTCAAATTGCCTCTATTAAAGTAAAATTGTGTATTTTAAATTTTAATTACATTGCTTTTATATTTCTGCTAGCTATTACATCTATACCTGTTCCTAGCACATCTTTAATAATTATATCGCCCATTTTTATTGGAGCCTTTACCTCTACTTTATTTATAAGTTTCATACATTCAAAATTTAAAGGTTTAGGGATTGCACCATTTGTTTTTACTGGTATTACTGGTAGCTCTCCTCCATCTACTTTTACTGTTGAAGTAACAATTCTAACTGGATTTGTAACTTCATTTAATCCATATATCTCTCCTCTTTTACAGCTATTTCCTGTTACTGTTTTATTATCTACATCTACTTGTAAATGGCATCCTCTTGGACAACTTATACAAATCAATTCTTTAACCATATTCTATACACCGTCCTATACATTGTTTATATTAACTATACTTATTCGTTTTAAATTAAATACACCAAAATATTATTCTAAAGAAATTGTTAAATCGCCCTTAACTCCTTCTAAAAGCTTCTTAGGTAAAATTATCTTTTCCATTTCTGATGGTGCAAGATGTTGTCTTTTAAATGAAGCTATTTCTCTGTCTCCTTCTCTAACTACTAAAGCCTTATCATGATAAATATTATTTACTCTCATAAATACAGTCATGCTTCCATCTATTGCATCAACATTAACTCTTTGAGGAACAGTATAATTTACATTTTGACCATTTATTATCTTTATATCATTTCCTTTATTAAGTTCATTTTTTATATATTTAGCTGCTGATTTTCCAGCATGTTTTGATTCTTGAGTAACAAAGTCAACTAAGTCATGAACATGTACTACGTTACCGCAAGCAAATATACCATCAACTGATGTTTCCATGCTTTCTGATACTACTAGTCCATTTGTTCTTCTGTCTTTTTCTATTCCAGCTTTTGTTGATAACTCATTTTCTGGAATTAATCCAACTGAAAGAAGTAATGTATCTACATCAAATTCTTTTTCTGTTCCTTTAATTGGTCTTTTATTTTCATCAACTTCAGCTATAACAACCTTTTCTAATCTTTCTTTACCTACTATATCAACTACTGTATGTGATAAGAATAGAGGTATATCATAATCTTTAAGACATTGAACTATATTTCTATTTAATCCATTTGAATATGGCATAAGTTCTACAACACCTTCAACCTTCGCTCCTTCAAGTGTCATTCTTCTTGCCATTATAAGTCCTATATCACCAGATCCTAAGATAAGAACTTTTTTACCTGGCATATATCCTTCCATATTTATATATCTTTGAGCAGCCCCTGCTGTAAATACTCCTGAAGGTCTATCACCTGGAATATTTATTGCTCCTCTTGTTCTTTCTCTACATCCCATTGCAAGAATTATCGCTTTTCCTTTTAAAGTAATATATCCTTCTTCTGGATTTATAGCATGTACAGTTTTATTCTTGTCTATATCAAGCACCATTGTTCCAAGCTTAACTTCTACATCTGTATCTTCTAACATATTTATAAATCTTTGTGCATATTCAGGACCTGTTAATTCTTCTTTAAAGGTATGAAGTCCAAATCCATTATGAATACATTGATTTAAGATACCACCTAATTCATTATCTCTTTCTATAATTAAAATCTTTTTTACTCCATCATTATAAGCTTCATAAGCTGCTGCAAGTCCTGCTGGACCTCCTCCAACTACTATTAAATCGTACATAGCTACCCCTCCTACTTTGTTTTTCCTACTAATATATATGAACCATCTTTTTCTTGATAGATATCTTCCATATTAATTTCTAATTCTCTTGCTATTATTTCTTGTACTTTTGGTCCACAGAAACCACCTTGACATCTTCCCATTCCTGGTCTACATCTTCTTTTAACGCCATCTAATGTTATGCTTCCAAAACTTCTCTTTATAGCGTCAACTATCTCTCCTTCTGTTATGCTTTCGCATCTACAAATTATTCTTCCGTATCTTGGATCTTTTTCAATTATTTTAGCCTTATCTTCTGCTGAAAGTTCCATAAATACTATTTCTTCTCTTCTACCATCGAAGTTTTTGTTTTCTTTTAAATCTAAACCACAGTTTCTTAATATATTAACTACATCTTCTGCAATTGCTGGTGCTGATGAAAGTCCTGGTGATTTAATTCCAGCAACATCTATGAAGTTTTTAACATCTTTAGCTTCTTCAACTATGAAATCTCCTGTGTCTGGAGTAGCTCTAAGTCCTGCAAAGTTTCTTATTGATTCTCTAAAATTAATCTTATCAGTTGTTTTAGTTGCAGTATTTCTAATGTATTCTAATCTATCGCCTTTAGTCTTAGTATCTTCTTTATCTTCTATGTCCTCTGCATCTGGTCCAACTAATAAGTTTCCATGAACTGTTGGAGTTACTAATATACCTTTACCAAGTTTTGTTGGAGCTTGGAATAATGTATGATTTACTAGCTCTCCTTGACTTTTATCCATTACGAAATATTCGCCTTTTCTTGGAATAATTTTAAAGCTTTCCTTTGCAATCAAATTATGTATTTCATCAGCATGTACACCAGCTGCATTTATTACATATTTTGCTTCAATTACTTTTCCATCTTCTGAAGTAATTTCGAAGATATCGTTTACTTTTTCTATGTTTTTAACTTCAGTTTTTAATTCAAGCTTACCACCATTTTTAATACCATTTTCCATTAATGCTATTGTGTATTCATATGGTCCAACAATACCTCCTGTTGGTGCGTGTAATGCTCCAACTACATTTTCTTTTATATTTGGTTCCATTTCTAACACTTGTTCTTTGTTTAGTATTTCTAATCCCTTAACTCCGATTTTAGTTCCATTTTCATATAAATCTTTTATATGTTCCATTTCATCTTCTGAGAAAGCTAATACTAATGATCCATTTCTCTTAAATGGTACGCTTAGTTCTTTGCAAAGGTCTTCAAACATTTCATTTCCTCTTACATTGTACTTAGCCATTAAAGTACCAATCTTAGGATCATACCCTGCATGAACAATAGCTGAATTTGCTTTTGATGTTCCCATTGCTACATCATTTTCTTTTTCTAATACTACTACCTTTAAATCATATTTTGTAAGTTCTCTAAATATTGAAGCTCCTATAACTCCTGCTCCTATAATTGCAACATCATACATACTAAATCCTCCTAAAATTATAAAATCTCATTATTAAATAATTTTTATTAACTTAGCGATAGCGACTTCTCTAAGTACATTTTTCCTTAAATGCTTGTCCATACAATCTACACTTAAGATAAATTTGGTTTTGACTTAAAACATAACAAAAAAAGCCAAGCAAAAACTAAAGATTATTCATCCTTAATTTATGTGCTTGACTCTGATTCTCTTAACACCTGTATTTTGTTATATTCTTATTATATCATTTTCTGTAAAACTTGTAAATACTTTTCAGAAAAAAATTATTGTTCTTCCCAACCTTTTACTCTTTCGATTGCTTTTTTCCAACCTGAATATAATTTTTCTCTTTTTTCATTATCAAATTTTGGTTTGAAAGTTTCAGCTACATACCATGACTTAGCTATTTCATCTTTATCTTTCCAATAGCCAACTGCAAGTCCTGCTAAATAAGCTGCTCCAAGAGCTGTTGTTTCTGTTATTATTGGTTTTGTAACTTGTTTATTAGTTATATCTGATTGGAATTGCATTAAGAATTCATTCTTACTTGCTCCTCCATCAACTTTTATATCATCTATTTTATATCCTGCATCTTCTTCCATAGCATCTAATACATCCTTTGATTGATATGCTATAGACTCAAGTGCTGCTCTAATTATATGATTTCTATTTGATCCTCTAGTTAAGCCAAATATAGCTCCTCTAGCATACATGTCCCAATGAGGTGCTCCAAGTCCAACAAATGCCGGTACTACATATACTCCACCATTATCGCTAACTTTCTTTGCAAAATATTCAGTATCTTGTGCATCATTCACAAGCATTAGTTCATCTCTAATCCATTGTATTACTGCTCCTCCAACAAATACTGAACCTTCTAACGCGTATTGTACTTTTCCATTAAGTCCAATTGCTATTGTAGTTAAAAGTCCATTTTTACTTTCAACTTTTTCATCTCCAGTATTCATAAGTAAGAAACATCCTGTTCCATAAGTATTTTTTACTGAGCCTTTTGTAAAACAAGCTTGTCCAAATAGTGCAGCCTGTTGGTCTCCAGCGATACCAGCTATAGGAACTCTAATTCCTCCCTTTCCTCCAAGATTTGTATAACCATAAACCTTAGAAGAATCTTTAACTTCTGGTAGCATTGATTTTGGTATATCTAAAATTTCTAATATTTTATCATCCCATTGTAATGTATTTATGTTGTATAACATTGTTCTTGAAGCATTTGTATAATCTGTTATATGAACCTTACCACCAGTAAGCTTCCAAACAAGCCATGTATCAACGGTTCCAAATAAAAGATCTCCTTTTTGAGCTTTTTCTCTTGCACCTTCAATATTATCTAAAATCCATTTTATTTTAGTTGCTGAAAAATATGCATCTAAAACAAGCCCCGTAGTTTGTTTTATATAATCTTTTAAACCCATCTTTTCTAGTTCATCACAAATTGAAGCAGTTCTTCTACATTGCCAAACAATCGCATTATATATTGGTTCTCCTGTATTCTTATCCCAAACAATAGTAGTTTCCCTTTGATTCGTGATACCTATTGCAGCTATTTCTTCTTGAGTTATATTTGATTTTGCCATAACTTCTTGAAGCACACCATATTGAGTTGCCCAAATTTCCATTGGATTATGCTCAACCCAACCTTCTTTTGGATAAATTTGTGTTATTTCTTTTTGACTAATTCCTAATATATTTTGTTCATTATCAAAAATAATTGCCCTTGAACTTGTTGTTCCTTGATCTAAAGCTATAATATATTTCCTCATTCTACAC
>NZ_JAXFPT010000013.1:0-2517 GCF_034179595.1 Clostridium sp. | reverse complement strand
ACTTCAAATAGTAATGATTATACTATTTTAGGTATAGTCATTGCCTTTATATTAATAGATATAATATTTAATAAATCTAGAATTTGTCGTGCAATTTTAAAGATACTTTTCTTAATTAACTTTAATAATAGACATGGACCTCATGGCGGAGGATTTGGCGGTGGTTCTTCTTCCGGAGGCTTTGGTGGATTTGGCGGTGGTTCTTCTAATGGTGGAGGATCTTCTGGTAGTTGGTAAATATATTTAAATAATAATTTTAAAAAGAGCATACTAATATTAGTATGCTCTTTGAATGTTTAAAAATTTAGTACATAACTTTCTGGTAAAACTTATTTGTTATTTATAAAATTCTTGTGTTGCATATACTCTATTTCCACTCTTATAAACTCCTACACCAATTGATGAGAAATTCTTTGATAATATGTTTTCTCTATGACCTTGTGAATTCATCCAGTTAGTCATAAATTGATTTGCTAAAGCGTCAGCATCAGATACTCCACCTATATATGCTATATTTTCACCCCAAGCTTTATAATTTACTCCATCATTTTTCATCTTAACAGTTATAAGATTACCTTGTGGATCTTTGTGATCAAAATATCCTCTATCACCCATATCTTGTGATTTTATTCTAGCATACTTTTCCATAGTTTTATTGTATGATAACTTTGAAACTCCAGCTTTTTGTCTTTCAACATTAACCTTCTCAAATATTTTTTGTTCTACTTGAGCCATAAACTTTTCACTAGCTACTGAAGCTTGTCCAGTATTACTAGTTGAAATATTACTTTTTGATGTGTTATTTTTTGATACAGTATCTTTTGATGTATTACTACTTTTTGAAACATTATTGTTCTTTTTTGAAGTACTATTGCTCTTTGAAGAATTTTTATTATTTGAAGCTTTATTCTCATTAGCTTTTACATTTGTTTTTTTATCGTTTGATTTCTTCTTAGCTTCTGAAGTACTATTTTTAGATTTTGAATCTATATTTTTAGAATTATTTGATTCCTTACTTTTTGTGTTATTTGATTTTTCATTTAATAAACTTTTAATTATTTCGTTATTTAAACTTATACAATTATATTTATTATTACTTTGAACAATCTTACCATTACAAACCTTTATTGTTTGCAATTGCGCAGCTTCACTTTTTTCTCCTTGCCCAACAGTTAAATAAGTACCTGCACCTATTCCCCCTAGTAATGTACCTGTTAATAACATAGCAATTAGTTTATTTTTCATCTGTACCACTCCTTTTTATTTTTTCGAACCCTAATAAGGCTCAATATCTTATTAGTTAAAGTACTTTTTACTTTTTACTAATGCTAACACTTAAAGTTATATCATACTTTTTAAAAATTATTCATGGTATGTTATTGTTATTAATGAGTATATACCCCTTTTAATTAAAATAAATCCTATTTTTCCATTAGTAAATTATATATACTTTGGCTTTATATCTGTGCTACAACAATCTTTGAAATATATTACATGGATAAAATTACTTGGTATATTTAATGAAATTCCAATCAGTTTTTATGCCTTTTTTTATTTTTACACAACAAAGAGATACTAATAATATAATTAGTATCTCTTTAAAAATCTAAGTACAAATATTAATTTATATTTTTTATCTTTTCTCTTCCAAATCCATTTAATATCTTATATGCTATTAAATTAAATAAAATAAATATAATAGATACAACTAAAAGATAAACATCTGTATTCTTTATATCTATTAAATAATATATACCTGAAGGTACTAAAACAGTTAAAATTCCAATTAATAAAGTTAACATTACTGAAATACTTCTTTTTACAACAATAACTTCTGAGATCCATACCATTTTAGGGAATATAAGATTTATTATCAATCCAATCTTAGCCATAAAAAGTGAAATTAGTGTTGGTATAATTAGTAACCAAAGCCCCTGTATTACACTTAAATTTAATTTTACTGTAAAAATTAATGATCCTATCAAAATCGGTATTATTGTAATGATATTATTTAAAAGCATTTTTTCTTTAAATACATACATAAAATCTATAGGCAAAGATTTTAGTATCCAAAATTGACTTCCTTCTAAAGATATAGATGATGATGTTGTGTTTGATAATGCAACAAAAAGTGATGTTTGTACTATTAACAATAATGGTATAAATTCTTTTGTTACATTAGCATCAAAAATTATATTTATAAATTCATCCCCTATAAATAAAATCCCTATCACACTTAATAGATATAATACCATGCCTATTGACGTATTTAATACAACTACTGGCTTTGAAATATATCTAATAAATTCTTTATTTAAAAGAGTTCTTAATATATTATATTCTTTTACTTTCTTCATTTTAAAACTATTCTTTTTATAATTTTCTAAAAGCTTTGAATTTATCTTAACAAATACTCTATTTAATAAAATAATAAATACTGTGAATGTAGCTATTGATATAAGAATAAAAATTAAAGCTCCACTAAAACTTCCATATACTATACCATTTATATAATAT
>NZ_JAXFPT010000034.1:0-55654 GCF_034179595.1 Clostridium sp. | reverse complement strand
AAGTAGTACCATATTGGAATTATAAATATTAAGAAAGTTACAAATTTTATAGTCTATCTAGTGTTTTTGAGGTATTTTTTTATACCTCATTTTTTATTATATAAGTAGTGTATTATAGCTTGGACTTCTTTATTTGAACATTCTGTTATAAGTTTATCAGTTTGGAAATTAACTATATGATTAATTATTGCACTTAGATCATTTGGTAAATTTACTTTTATATTAAACATGAAATCACCTTATTTAAGAATTTATTTTAACTATATTAAATCATTATATGTATATAGACATTAGTTAGTTACAATAGATATTAAATCATTTGGAAAAAGAATAAAAAATATTATTTATATATAGATATAAGTATCAGATGTATTAATATTTTTAAATTTAAAAAATGAGGTAATTAAATGAAAATAGCAATATACAGTAGAAAGTCAAAGTTTACTGGTATGGGGGATTCAATTGAAAATCAATTAGCTATGTGTAGGGAATTTGCTAAGTCTAAATTTAAAAATGAAGAGTTAGAATTTGATGAATATGAAGATGAAGGCTTTACTGGAAGTAATCTTAATAGACCTAAATTTAAGGAGTTAATGAAAAATATTAAAAAATATGATGTTTTGATTTGTTATAGATTAGATAGGATAAGTAGAAATGTAGCAGATTTTTCTTCGACACTTGAGGTGCTTCAGAGTTATAATTGTGATTTTATAAGCATAAGAGAACAATTTGACACATCAAGTCCAATGGGAAGAGCAATGATTTATATATCATCAGTATTTGCTCAACTTGAAAGAGAAACAATTGCAGAGCGTATACGTGATAATATGCTTGAAATGGGTAAAAAAGGATATTGGACTGGTGGAAGAGTTCCTCTTGGATATGAAAGTCAAAAAGTTAAATGGTTAGATGAAGAAGGTAATGAAAGAAAATCTGTAAACCTTGTTATAAATAAAGAAGAAGCTAAAATTGTTGAAATGATATATGATGTATATCTTAAGGAAGGCTCACTTCATAAAACAGAAGTATGGTTTAAAAGTCATAACATTAAATCAAGGCAGGAAATGTTCTTAGAAAAAACATCATTAAAGTTAATATTGCAAAATCCTGTATATGTAAAATCTACTCCAGAAGTAGCTGATTTTTTGAAAAATGATGGATGGAATGTATATGGTGAAACAGATAAAATTCACGGATTTTTAAGCTATAATAAAACTGAAAGTATAAATGTAAATGGTAAAATTACTAAGAAAATAAAAGATAAGTCATTATGGATAGCAGCTATAAGTAATGTTCCAGGTATTATTGATTCAGATATATGGCTTAAAGTACAATTTCAACTTAAAAGAAATAAAGATAGTTTTCCAAAAAAAATATCTAAAGTAAATAATTCTATTCTTACAGGTGTATTAAAGTGTGCAAAATGTGATAGTAGCATGATAATTACACATGGAAAAGTATCTAAGAAAACTGGTAAAAAACTCTTTTATTATGTTTGCTCAATGAAAAGGCGTTCAAAAAGTAAAGTTTGTAATTCTAAAAATTTAAGAGCAAAGGATATAGAAGAAGTTGTGTTAAGTGAAGTAGAAAAGATTTTTTTAAATAAAAAAGAATTTGCTAAAAACTTAAATGAAAAATTTCTAGAAATACAAAAAGATAAATCTAATATTCTAAAAAAGAAATCCATACAAAAACAGATAAAAGAAAAGAATAAACAAATAGGATGCTTAGTAAACAAACTTAGTATAGATAATGATATTGCTGATATACTAGTAAGTAAAATAAAAGAATTGAAAAAAGAAATTAATATGTGTGAAGATGAGATTAAAAAAATAGATGCTGAAAATTTCTCTAATAATGAAGTTATAAATGTAGATAGTATAGAAAAAATATTAAATAAATATACAAGTATATATAATTTAAGTAGAGAAGAGCAAAGAAAATTAATAAATATTATTATAGATTCAGTTTATTATAATAGCGATACAAATGAGATTATTATAAACTTTATTGAAAATTAGAAAAGTATATAGAGAAATAAAAGAATAAAAAATTATAAAAATAAAGGTTGTTTTTTTGTTTATACTGGACATGCTAAGTTAATGACTACCTATTATCCATTAAAGAAGCTTAGAAAAATTAAGGGATTAGAAAAAGCGAAGTATGTAGATCCTTATGCAGGAAGTAAAGGGAATTCTATAAGATATCTTTCTGTAGCGCCAAGAAGTAACGATATGAGAGTTGATGGAGTACAAAATTTATTATGTGGTGGAGAAAAGTCAGGACTTTTTGTTGGACATACAGAAGCTATATGTACAGGAAGTTTAGCTGGTCATAATGCTGTAAGGCAAGTTATGGGAATGCCTTTATTAATACTTCCAAGAAGTCTTGCAATAGGTGATTTAATTGCATATGCAAATGAAAAATCTAGTACAAGAGAAGGAAGAAAGGGAAGATATACATTTGCAGGATCAGAGTATTTTAAGAGGATGCAAGATAAGGGACTATATACTACAGATATAAATGAAATAAAAGATAAGATTAAAAAACTAAATCTTGATAATATATTTGAACAAAAACTTTGCTAGTTAAAATAAAAAAGACTTTTTCATAACAGAAAAAGTCTTTTTTATTTATTTTTATTAATTTGTTTGTAAACTTTGTTTATATTCTAAAGCTTCAGCTAACTTAGTAAATTGAATTTTATTATTCATCTTTTTATTTACGAAAGTTTCTATTTCTGATAATTTAACTTTAAAGAATTCTTTTCTACAATTTACTTTGTTTACTCTATATGAATCAAAGTGATTATGTAATTCTTTTTCTAATGCAGGAGCATCGTCACTAGGTATTAGAGCATGGACATCGAAATTAAATGGAACAGATGCATTACTTAATTCTTTTATTCTATCGTTAGGGTCTAATCTTCTTGTAACACCTATTTTATAAACATCTTCTCCAAATGATCCTATATTAGAAATTATATAAACATGGCCAGCTTTAGTTTGTTCTGCCATAGATATTGCTCTTTGATTTTTCTCTTCAGCCATTTTAATTTTTTCTTTTAATGAATTCATTTCAAGTAATAACTTTTTCTTTTCATCTTCGGAAGCTTTTTCTAATTCTGATTTTGCCTTAAAAAATGCTTTTTGATATAATTCTTCTTCTTTTTTGGCTTCTGTTTTAAGTTTTTCTATTTCAGTTTGAACTTTAGCTTCTTCTCTTATTTTCTCCTTTATTATTCTTTGTTCTTCACGTTCTTCTTGAATTTTTAATAAATATTCATATTGTAGTTGAAGTTCATCTATTTTTAATTTAAAGAAGTCAGTACTTATTGAAATTTTATATTTAGAAATAAGTTCATTAATTTGTTAGATTTAAGCAAACTATTTCTTTTAAGTAGTCAAATTGATTTTTTAATTCATCTAATTTCAATTTTTCTAAATTTAACTCATCTTGTTTTTTAGATATATTACTTTGAATTTCTTTTAATATATTTTGTTTTTCTTTAAAAGTATTTTCAGAGTTTAAAATTTCTTTGTCTAAGTTTTCTTTATAGAAAATAGATTTTTCATTCTTTTTAAAGAGTATATATAAAATTGATGAAAGAATAGCTGATAATATTCCGATTAAAGGAATAATTGAAGAAATTAAAGAAATTACTATCATAGATATGATTAGTATTTGAAGTTTTTTATTCATATTTTCCTCCTAATTTTTTAATATTTAACAGTAAATATTATCATTAATTACAAAAAGAATCAACATATTACAACTTATATAATTTAATAAAAATAAAATCTGTATATACTGAATTTTGTAAATTTATAAGTTATAAGGGGTTTATTTATATAATGTTTAATGGTAAAATTAATATCGGTTTTAATATATAAAAAGTTTTATATATTAAATATTTTACTAGGGGGAATAAAAATGAAAAAACTAATGTGTAAATTAACTTCTTTATGTGTAGCTTTTTCTTTATTTGCTACAATACCAACTGAAGTTTTTGCAGCATCTAAAAAGCAAAACATGAAAATTGAATTTATAAATGTGGGGGCAGGAGATGCAATATATATTGAAGCTCCAGATGGAACAGATATACTAATTGATGCTGGAAGTTCTGGAAAAGGGAAAAAGGTTGTTAGTGAATTATTAAAACAAGAAAAAAATATGGATTTAGAATATGTAATATCTACACATCCAGATGCAGATCATGCTGGTGGATTACAAGAAGTATTTAAAAAAATGAAAGTAAAGAAATTTTACTATCCAAAAGATATCCCATATACAACTAAAACTGCAAAATCTGTTTTAAATTTAGCTAAAAAAGAAAAGGGCTGTAAAATTTATGATGCTAAAAGTGGGACAAAGCTAAAAATTGGTGGAGCTACATTTGAATTTATTCAAAGTAGTAAAGATTATAAAACTGATAATGAAGATTCAGTAATGACATATATAAATTATGGAAATTTAAAAGTTTTATTAACTGGTGATGTTGAAAAGGGAGCAGAAAAAGCAGCTAAAAAATATAATGTAGATGTACTGCAAGTACCTCATCATGGTTCTAAATATTCATCATCAGATGAATTTATAAAGAAATATGATCCTGAAAAAATAGTTATAAGTACAGATGGCAAAAGTTATGGACATCCAACTAAAGAAATGTTTAAAAGATATGCTAAGTATGATAAAAATATAGATGTTTATAGAACTGATAAAATAGGTAATATAGTTCTTAATGCAAACGGTAAAAAGTGGTGGTTTGATAAAGATGACAAGCCAGTAAAAGTAACTAAATATGCAAAATAATATACTTTAAATATAAAATTATTAATTGTTTAAAAAAAGCTATTAGATTAAATTCTAATAGCTTTTTTATATATTTATTAACTTTTTAGCTCATGCTAGCATCCCTTTTAAAAGTCTTAGATAAAGCTTCTTCACCAAGGTTTTTAATACCTAAATCTATTTTTTGTAACATTTGTTCCTTATCTCTAGGAAGCATACCTAATACTGGTATAACATTAGTAGTATGTACACAATAAAAAGGAACATTTTCTAATTCTATATTATTAATTAATGTTTTTAATTCCATTAAGTTTTCTATTTCAGAAGCTTCTATGAAAGTTCCTTCATTAACTTGCTTTTCAAGTTGTGTTCCTTCAAATACTCCTAAAGTTCCAACCCATATAAGACTTGGTTTAGTTTCATTAAGGAATTTTGCAGTTTCTTTAGCGTTTTCTTCTCCATGTCCTTTTCCAGCTACTCCAAGTATTAGTAATGCAGCGTGGTTTATGTTTGCTTTATTTAATCTTTCTAATTGTTCTTTAGCTTCTTTAAGGTTATGTCCTTTATTTATCTTTAATAAAACTTCATCAATACCTGATTCTACTCCAACATATAAATCATTTATTCCTAATAATCTTATTACTTATTAATATAATTGTTAACTATAATATTTGCTTAAAGTCTTATATAAAATACTCGTAAATGATGATTAAGCAAATAATTGAAAAAATCGTAAGTTTAATAATAAAAATATTACACAATATAAAAAAGAAAAATAATTATGATGGAGGATTAAAATATGAAGAAAGTTTCTGAAGTAGAAATTCTATCTTTAATAGGACTTTTAAAGATGGAAAATAATGCAGTTAAAGCACAAAAAGCTATTAATGCACTAATAACAGATGAAGATTTAAAAAGACAAGGTGAAGCTAGTGTGCTTGCAGCTGAGGGGAGAATAAAAGCTCTTAAAACATTCATTAAAGAAAATCAAGATTCAATTAAAAAGGGGGAATAAGAATGCAAAATTTAATTTCAAGTTTATTAAATGGAAAAAATGAAATAGCTAGTGAAGTTATAGCTATGAGTATGCTTGTAGCAGCAAAGGAAGGGGCTAAGATGTATTTAGATGCCACATTAACTAGTAGTAATCCAGAACTTAGACTTATTTATTCTAATGGATTAAATCAAATGGTAGCTGGACATTCTGCAGTTACAGAATTAGCTATATGTAAGAAGTGGATAAATCCAAATACTCAATTACTTGAACAATTATCAGATGTATATAATAAGTCAGAATAATAAATTTATTTAAAATTTTTAATTATAAAAAAGATAGTTTTTATTGAAGCTATCTTTTTTTATTGTAATTTAAGAATAGAATTTTATTATGATTAAAATAATATTCTTAAAAATATATGAATTGTTTGTAGAACAAGTAATGATGGTGTATAATTGAAGAATAAAGTGAAAAAAATGTAAATTATAAAACAAAAAATATAATTTTACTTTAATATTGATTAATAGAAATAAAATATTGAATTACAGAGGAGCAAAAAAAGTATGAAACGAAAAGAAATTACATCATTGTTAATTGGAGCTTGTATCTTAGGAAGTATTATAGGATATGTACCTACAGTTGCAAATGCAACAATAAATACTAAAAGTGATATTTCAGAAGCTATAGTTAAAGATAAAGTTGCAATTAAGAATAATAATGGAAAAATAGTTGGATATACTAACCCTTATGATGGTATAGATGTTAGAGAGTTTAATAAAGATGTGTGTAATGTAACAACTCAATTTGGATTAAAAGGAAATGTAGAAAAAAAGGATTTACAATTTATAAAAAGTGATTTAAATGAACAATTTGAAAGCATGAATGAAGATGGACATGTTGTAAATGTAACAACAGGCTTAAATCTTAGAGAAAAAGCTACTACAGATTCAAATATAATTGGAAGCTTAGAAAATAATACTAATGTTAAAATTATAGGTAAACAAGGAGATTGGTATAAAATATCTGTAGATGGAAAAGAAGGCTTTGTTTATAGTAGTTTTGTAGATGAAGGAAAGAACATAGATAACAATAAAAATAAATCAAGTAATGAAAAAGTAGCTCCTAGACAAAATCTTAATAATTACTATGAAGACATGAAGGATACTGGAAATTGGAATCATGTTTATAATAGTGGATTTACTATTGGAGTTAGTGGATTTACTGTAAATTCAAATGAAATTAAGTTCTTAACTGATGGTTCATTTACTTCAAGTGAAGAAGAGGAAATACTTAAGGTGTTTGAAAAGATAACTCCAAGTGCTGTAGACGAAATAAAAGATGCTCTTGATAGTGGTAAAAACTTCTCAGGAACTTTTGATGGATTACATATAAGTGCAGCCTTTGATAAGTTTGGTCAAATAACTATAACAAATGATGGAGATTCATACGAAGAAGATTTAAATAAGGATAATAGAGAAGAAGTTAAATCTGAAGAAAAGCAAATCGATAAGAATGATAATAAAGTAGATTCTAAGAAAAATGTTAAAGAAAATACTAAAGTAGATGATAAAAAGGTAGACAATAAATCAGAAGAAAAACAAGATAAAAAACAAAATACTGAAAATACTAAAGTAGATGATAAAAAAGATTCTAAAGATAATAATAAATCAGATGATAATCAAAATTCTAATGTAGAAGATAAACAAAATACAAAAGAAAATTCTGATGAAAAAGAATCTAATCAAAAAGAAAATAAAAGCAATTCTTTAGATAACAAAAAAACTGTACAAGCAGATGATAAATTAGATAATAATGTTGTTAAAACAAGTGTTAAATCAGATGATAATCAAAATACACAAATAGATAGCAATAGATTATTAGCTGATAATAAAGACTTGGAAGCTCAAACTAAATAATTTTAAATTTTGAAATAACCATGTAAATTTGTATGGTTATTTTTTATGGTATATTTTTTTATCGTTAGTAGAAACTATCTATGATAATAAAATTAATTTTTAGGAGGTATAAAAATGGCAGACAATAGAGAAAACTTAGGAAACACTAATGGTTTTCTTAAGTTAGTTGTAAGAATAGTATTATTTGCGATTATTCTAGGTTTAACATCATTTTTTACACCAGGATTTAATATCAATGGGTTATGGTCATTTTTATTAGCAGCAGTTATAATAAGTGTTTTAGATTATTTAGTAGAAAGATTTATGGGCGTTGATGCATCACCTTTTGGAAAAGGAATAAAAGGATTTATTATAGCCGCCATAATAATATATTTGACACAATTTTTAGTTCCAGGTATGAATACATCAATAATAGGTGCATTAATAGCTGCTTTAATTATTGGAATATTAGATGCAATAATACCAGGAAGAGTTATGTAATTATAAACTAAATTAGAGAGGATTATTTTTCCTCTCTAATTTTTTATCTTTTTACAAATATTAAAATATTTTTTATTCTTTTATATGATCTATATCTATTTTTAAAATATAAAAATAATCTTATACTAACTTATTTGAAAATTACATTATAATAAAGTTATAATATTAGATATTTGTAGTTTTAAGGAGAGATAAGAGTGTTAGATAAAGATTTAATAAGAGAAATAGTTAGGGAAGAATTAAATAAACCAATTCATTTAGATATAATTTATCATGATAAAAACATGCCAAGATTAGAAAAAATAGATAAAGGAAATTGGATAGATCTTAGAATAATTGTTGGTGGAAAGAAAAATGGTGTAAAGTTAACAGAAGAGGATTTTAAAGATGGAATCTTAAAATATAAAGAAGGGGATACTATGATGTTATGCCTTGGTATATCATTAAATCAACCTAAAGGATATGAAATTAATATTGTGCCAAGAAGTTCTACATTTAAAAATTATGGATTAATTCAAACTAATCATTATGGTGTAGGAGATGATACATATGTAGGGGATAATGATATATACTATTTCCCTTGTTATGCATTAAGAGATGGACAAATAAATGTTTATGATAGAGTTTGTCAAATGAAGATTAATAAAATCATGCCAGAATTAATAATAAGTGAAAAAGAAAGCTTTGGAAATGAAAACAGAGGTGGATTTGGAACTACTGGAACTAAGTAATTTACATAAAAAAGAAGCACTTATAAAATTGTAAGTGCTTCTTTTTTAGTTTTAGATATAATCTTATATAAAATACTCGTAAATGAAAATTAAAATAAATAAATAAAAATATTATACATAATAAAAAATAAGAAACATATATATTAACTAGAATAAAAATAGGAGATGATATTATGAAAGAATTATTTATATTTATTACTTCAGCTTTAATAGGATCGGGACTTGCTATAATTTGCTTTAATAGAGGACAAAGTAAAGCATAAAAGGTTTGGGGTATATAAATGAGCGATATTATACAATGGATAATAGCATTTGCAGAATCTTTAGGATATGTTGGAATATTTATTAGTGTGGCTTTAGAGTACGCATGTTTTCCTATATCAAGTGAGATATTATTGCCATTAATAGGAATACTAGTTTATAATGGTGAATTAAAATATTTATTTGCAATTATTACTTCAATTTTAGCAGGTATAGTTGGATCAACTATATGTTATATTATAGGTGTTTTAGGTGGAGTTCCACTCTTAAATTATAGCAAAAAAAAATTTCCTAAGACCAGAAATACAATTAATTCTTTAAATAATTGGTTTTTAAAATATGGTAAAATAACTGTATTATTGGCTAGAATAGTTCCAATAACAAGAACATATATATCTATACTAGCTGGTGCTCAAAGATTAAATTATATAACCTTTATAACATACTCATCCATTGGAATTGCATTTTGGAATACAGTACTAATATTAATAGGATATTTCTTAGGGGATAATTTTGACGTTATAACTGATATATTAAAAAGATACTCAAATATAGCAATATTTTTACTAGTAGCAATATTTGTTTTCTCTAAGTTAAAAAATAATAAAGAAAAGATTATTTCTAAAATAAAAAAATAACCTGAATTTATACAGGTTATTTTTTTAATAGTCAATTCCGCAAGATTTTACGTTTTCTACGTTATCTGAACTACAAGGTGTTACAGCATAAGTCATCTTACAGTTTGGGCATTTAAATACTAATGTATCCATTATAAAAGTTTCACCACATGAACATTTAATGCTATGATTAACCTTTGTTGGCATATTTTCAAATCCCTTACTTCTAACTAAATCTGCAACTGCCTTTCCATCATTTCCTAAAGATGAACATCCACAACTCATATTACTACCTCCTAAAATTTTATTTGTCATTATTATATAATATTTTTTAAAATAAATCCGTAACATATGATACATTAATAATTAATGTACCGATACATTATGATAGGAAAAATTTATATGATAATATAAATAATATATATTTTTTATTTTAGGAGAAGGTAAATAACAGTTGAAATAAATCTATAAATATATATAAAAATATATTAAAATTTTATAGATATTTTTGTATAATTCTATTGAGGTGATAAATATATGAATTACTATTCAATAGGAGAATTTGCAACAAAGATAGGTAAAACTATTCAAACTCTTAGAAATTGGGATAGAAATGGAACTTTGAAACCACATCATGTTACGGCAGGTGGTACAAGATATTATTCACAAGAACAACTTAATCATTTCTTAGGCTTAAAATCAGAGCAACAATTAAATAAAAAAATTATTGGATATTGTAGAGTTAGTTCCTATAAACAAAAAGATGATTTAAAAAGACAAATTGAAAATGTAAAAACATATATGTATGCAAAAGGTTATCAATTTGAAATTATTTCAGATATAGGAAGTGGAATTAACTATAATAAAAAGGGGTTAAATCAATTAATAGATATGATTACTAATTCAGAAGTTGAAAAAGTAGTAGTTCTTTATAAAGATAGATTAGTTAGATTTGGATATGAATTAATAGAAAACCTATGTAATAAATATGGTTGTGTTATTGAGATTATAGATAATACTAAAAAATCAGAAGAACAGGAATTAGTTGAAGATTTAATTCAAATAGTTACAGTATTTAGTTGTAGGCTTCAGGGGAAAAGAGTAAATAAAGCTAAAAAAATGATTAAGGAGTTGTTAGAAGTTGATACTTGCAAAGAAAATTAGATTATTTCCAACCAAAGAACAAGAGCAAAAGCTATGGCAATCTGTTGGTACTGCAAGATTTATCTATAACTGGACTTTAAATAGACAAGAAGAAAATTATAAAAATGGTGGTAAGTTTATTAAAGATAGTGATTTAAGAAAAGAGATTACCAAACTTAAAAAGAATGAATTATCTTGGCTTAATGAAGTATCTAATAATGTAGCAAAACAAGCTGTAAAAGACTGTTGTAATGCATATAAGAGCTTTTTTAAAGGTTTAGCAGATAAACCTAAATTTAAAACCAAGAAAAAATCAAAACCATCTTTTTATAATGATACCGCTAAATTAAAAGCTAAAGAAAAGTCAGTATTAATTGAAAAAGTAGGTTGGATAAAAACTAAAGAACAACTACCTGTAAATGTTAAATATACTAATCCAAGAATAAGTTTTGATAATAAATATTGGTATTTATCTGTTGGTATTGAAGTAGAAAAACCTAATATTAAATTAACTACCGAAAGTATAGGAGTTGATGTTGGTATAAAAGATTTAGCTATATGCAGTAACGGAATGACTTTTAAAAATATCAATAAAACTAAAGAAGTTAAAAGGCTTAAAAAAGTTTTAAAAAGAAAACAAAAAAGAGTTAGTCGAAAATATGAAATGAATAAAATAAAGAAAGGTGGTGAAACCCGTTGTCAATATAAAAAGACTAACAATATCATAAAACTTGAAAAAGAAATTAGATTGCTTCATAGAAGATTAACTAATATAAGAAGTAATCACATTCACCAAACAACGAATAAAATAGTGAAAACCAAACCATTTAGAGTTGTTATGGAAACACTTAATATAAAAGATATGATGAAAAATAAATATTTATCAAAAGCTATATCTGAACAATGTTTATATGATTTTAAAACTAAAATGAAATATAAATGTGAGTTTTATGGAATAGAATTTGTAGAAGCAGATAAGTGGTATCCATCAAGTAAACTATGTAGTAAGTGTGGAGCTATCAAAAAAGATTTAAAACTTAGCGATAGAATATATAAATGTTCATGTGGACTTAAAATAGATAGAGATTTTAATGCAAGTATAAATCTTTCAAGATACAAATTAGCATAATATCACTAAGAAAGATAATGCTAATATGTACGATTCGTTGTATCGGAATTTAAGCCCTCGGAGAGTTATATCAAATAAAAGTAGATTACTATTTATAGTTTTCAAAATTGAACTCGTAGAACAGGGAATTAAACAATATTTATAGATATTTATAGATTATTGGCAACGGTTAAAATGTATAAACAAAAAAGAGCAGTAATAGTAAATGATTTATCTGGGATAGGTAAGTGTTCTTTATCGGTTGCAATTCCTCTTCTTTCTGTACTTGATATAGAAGCATGTGCATTACCTACAGCTGTATTATCAAATCAAACAGCATTTGATAAATTTTCATTTTTAGATTTAAGTGATAGCATGAAAAATACTATAGAAATATGGAAAGAAACTAATGAACACTTTGATGCAATATATACTGGATTTTTAGGATCTAAAGATCAGATAGAAATTATAAAGGATTTAGTTAAATTTAATGATAAGGCTTTATTTATAGTTGACCCTGTAATGGGAGATAATGGCGCTATGTATGATACATATACAAAAGAGTTATGTAATAGTGTTAGAGAATTAGTGAGTATGGCTGATATAATAACACCAAATATAACAGAGGCTAAAATATTACTAGACGAAAATTTAGATTATTTTGATATAAATAATCTAAAAATTGATCAAATAAAATCTATAGCAAAATCTCTTTCAAAGCTTGGACCTAAATATGTAATAATAACTGGAATACTAATAGATGATAATATTTTAAATATCTTATATATTAAAGAGAAAGATGAGTTTTATATAGAGAAATATTTTTATAATAATTATAGCTATAGTGGAACAGGAGATATATTTGCATCTTTAATAACTGGATATTCATTGAAAGGATATGATATAAAAATAGCACTTAAAAAGGCTTCAAGCTTTATAAAAAAAGCAATAGATAAAACTATGCATAATTTAAGAGATCCAAGATATGGAGTTCAATTTGAAAGCATATTAAAGGAGGTTTTGTTAGATGAATAATAAAATAAAGTTATTGATAAAAACAGCTTTATTTATTGCAATGATTATAATTATGACAACATTTTTATTGCATATACCAACAGGGATAAATGGAGGATATATACATCTTGGAGATGTTTTTATATTTTTAGCAGCAGTATTTTTGCCTAAAAAATATGCTATTTTAGCAGCTATTATAGGAGGAGGTTTGTCTGACATTTTATCAGGCGTAGCTATATGGGCTATTCCAACTATGATAATAAAACCACTATTAACGCTTAGCTTTACTAGTGAAAATAAAAAAATATTATGCAAAAGAAATATAATTGCAGCAATATTAAGTATTTTTATAACTTATATAGGATATTCTATTGCAAATGGAATTTTTGCACACAATATATTATTAGGGTTTTCAATAGCTAGCTTGGATTTAGTTCAATCAGTATCTAGTGCAGTTATATTTTTAATCATAGGTAAAGTTTTAGATAAACTTAATTTAAGAGAAAAGCTTAATTAATAAAAGTCTCTTCTTACCTTTTGAATATTAAATTATTTTCTAGAAATAATAATAGAGTATTTTATTTTGGTAGAGGTGATTTAATGACACAAGATAAATTCCCAAATGATTTTAGTACTCAAGAAGAAATATCACAGCCTGGTATAGAAAAAGATATGAATCCAGCACCTATATATTCTGAATGTAATTATATTAATGATGGAAAAAGACTTAAAAATAAGATAGCTATAGTAACTGGTGGAGATAGCGGAATAGGTAGAGCCATAAGTTTAGCTTTTGCAAGAGAAGGAGCAAAGGTTATAATAATTTATTTAAATGAATCGGAAGATGCAAAAAAGACATTAGAATTAATTGAAAAAGAAAATTCTGAAGGTCTTTTAATAGAAGGTGATATAGGGTCAGAAGATTTTTGTTTAGAAGCTATAAAAACTACAGTAGAAAAGTTTGGAACTATTGATATACTTATTAATAATGCAGGAGAACAACACACATGTACTTCTATAACAGAAATTACACAAGATCAATTAATAAGAACTTTTAAAACAAATGTGTTTGGAGCATTTTATATGACAAAAGCTGCTTTGCCACATATGAAAAAAGGAAGTTCTATTATAAATACTACTTCAATTACTGCATATCATGGAAATAAAGATTTAATAGATTATTCTTCCACAAAAGGAGCTTTAACTTCTTTTACAAGAAGCTTAGCTTTAAATTTAGCATCTAAAGGAATTCGTGTTAATGCTGTAGCACCAGGTCCTGTATGGACTCCGTTAATACCAGCTTCTTTTAAAAAGTCTAAATTTCAAAAGTTTGGATCTAATACACTTTTTAAAAGACCAGCTCAGCCTGTTGAATTAGCTGAAGCTTATGTATTTTTAGCAAGTGAAGGTGCTTCATTTATAACAGGAGAAACTATTCATGTTAATGGTGAAATAGTTAATAGTTAATAGTATAGTATTTCATAATAAGAGTATACTAACTAAAAAAAAGAAGGTGATAGATATATGGGAAAAAATAAAAACACTAAACAAAACAAAGGAAAATTTTCTAACTCTAAAGTAAAAAGTTATAGTGAAAATAGAGATAATAAAAATGCAGTTATCAGCGAAAGTGAACTTAAATAAAATAACATGTATAAAAGGAAGTTAATATTTACTAACTTCCTTTTATTATATCTTTAAAAATATATTTTTCATAAAAATACATATAATTTTTTATAAAATATTATATAATAATTGTTTAGAATAAAATTATAAGTTATAATATTAAGATGTAATTAGATGTAATTAGATGTAACTTTAAATATTATTACTTAGGAGGAGTAAATGAAATATATTGTAAATGTACCAGATGAATTAAAAATTCGTGTAGAAGAAATAATAAACAGCATAGATAACTTTTGTAATAAATCATTAGATGATGAATATTTAAAAGTATCTACTAAATTAGTTGAAGCATTAGCTAATAATGAAGAAAATAAATTATCAAGAGGAAAAAGTAATACTTGGGCTGCTGGAATAATGCACTCAATATTTTTTGTAAATGATACTCTTAACAAAAAGAATATTAGAATGGATGAATTAGCTGAATTCTTTGATGTTTCAGAAGGAACTATTGGAACTAAATCAAGAGAAATCAGAAAGTTATTAAATATAGATAAAACATCTAATGAATGGAAAGTAGAAGAAAACGCAGAAACTATAGAAGCGGCTGTAGAAACTGCATGTTCAGCTTGTTCTAATAATGATGACGAAATTATCGATTTATTTGATAAAGCATTAGCTATGGATGATGTAGAAAAGGGAGCATCAGAACTTAGAAAATGTGCAAAGATGTTAAAAGATGAACTTGGACAAGAATACTTTGATCAATATAAAAATCAAATAGGAGTATCTGCTCAAGGAGATTTCTATTTAACTGTATTATCAACATTATCTAATTATGAATTTGCATTAGGAAACTATGAAGAAAGTTTCAAAATAGAAAAAGAGCTATTAGAACTAGATGAATATGATTCAAGAAATATTAGACATTCAGTTGTATTTAGAGCATTAATAAACAAAGATTATGAATATGCTAAAATGATTTTAGATAAGTATAGTGAAGAAGATAGTATATTCTTTAAATATGGAAATGTTTTATACTATTACTATAAAGATGATAGAAAGAATGCTAGAAAAGCTTTAAAGAAAGCTTTAAAACATAACTTATACTTTATCGATTGTTTAGTTGGAAATATAAAGGCTGCTCAAGGAGAAATAAGCTCTTATAAAAAAGGTAGCATAGAAGAAGCAACTTTATGTATTGAATATAGTTTACCATTATGGACAAACAAAAAGATTGGTTCATGGCTTATAAAAACTATAAATAAGATCAAGAAATAAAAAATGTGCGATTTAAATCGCACATTTTTTATTTCTATGAATATTAGTAATTTTAATAATATTGTATCTAAATTCATAAATATATATAATAGAAGTTATGAATGGAGGAATATATTTTGGAATTTCTTCTTTATTTAGACGAATTACTTATAACAGGATTATCCTCCTTAATAGGGGAAGGAAATATAGAAGGTTATATTGAAGTTCTTACTACAAAAAGAATATGCGATAAAACTCTAACTAGTAAATTAAGCAATGAAAATAAAGAAACAACTTATAATGAAGAAAAACATAATAAAGACAAAAGAGAAGGATATAAAACTTATACTAATTCTGATGCAAATACATATAATTTTCTTTGTGATAATCAAAGCTCATTAGAAGGAAGAGGATATGTTAGAATAGAACAAGAAGAAAAAAGAATTTTTACTATGTTTAGTTTCCATAGAAGAATATTAAATACACTTCAAGATAGAGGAGAAGTTAGAGAATTAGGTGATGTGTGTTCTGGCAATATAAATGAAGGAGACTATGTAAGGGTAAGTGGTACAATATGTAATGAATCCTTATCTGAATATATAGATGCCCTTAAAACTATAATAAATTGTTTTGGTTGTGATAAATTAAATAAATTATTAGATACAGATGAATATTTAGATTTTAATATAATAGATAGATTTTTAAATGAAATGCAATCAAGATTAAATTCAAATGATACTAGAGATTTAATATTAAGTTGTTCAAATAGAGATATGATATTAACAATAAATAATAATTTTTTTCTTAAAAACCATACTGACAAATTAGGCAATACAAACTGTAATATATTTGGAAAGGTAGTAAAAAAGTGTGAAGATAATGATTATATTAGCTTCTTAAGAAAAACAGGTCAACAAGATTTTTATGAAGAAATGTTATATAAATGTATACCAGCATTTGATTGTTTAAAAAAGATTGGTATTACACCACCTAAATGCCCTAGAGTAAAATTATCAAATAACCCTTATCAAATAGTCCCTATTAGCATATATATTTAAAAGACACATAATATTATGTGTCTTTTAAAGTTAGAAATTAAATTTTAATTCAAATTTTAAATTAAGGTTAGAGTCATTAAAGCTTGCATCTTGTATTGAAATTCCATAATCATTATATAATGATATAAATATATCATTTTTAGCTTCATCTTTTGATACAATGGATCCATTTTCTATAGAATCAAATATAGTTTGTTTTGAAATATTAATAAATCCAATTTTCCCCAAATTATAGTGAAGTATAGCTTCATGATTCTTTGCTGAAATAGTAAAATCTAAAACACCTTGTACAGGAATTCCTTTATAATTAAAATTAATATATAATAATAAATGGTCATCATTTATTATAGCTTTAACTCCGGTTACTTGTTTTGATATTAATTCATCACTTTGTATAAAAGAAATAATCAAATCAGTTATCTCTTCCTCAGTAAATGATGCATTTGATTCTAATTTAATTTCAGAAAAGTTTAAATTTATATTATTTGGAATAAATTTTTTCAATAAACTTTTAGGATTTATTGAAATATCAGAATTAACAGAAGTTACTTGAACTTTTGGCTCAAAACTAACTTTATATGTAACAAAACATGATATAATTATTATTAGAATTGCTATTATTAATATTAATAATCTTTTACCTAATTTACTCATAAAAACACCTCAAATCTCACAATTAAGTATTAAATATATGATTAATATAAATATAATTATATCAATGAAGGGATTAGTATACAAATGAACAATAATATACAGGCTTATTTTTATGTAGAAGAAGAAAGAAATAATTTTATTTTAAGATATGTAATTAAAAATCCTAGTAAAAATAAAGTCTTAATTAAAATAAAAAAGAAGCTTAAGGGAAGCTCTTATAATACAGCATATTACCATGGCCTATACCATGTTTGCAAAAATCTTTTATCTCTTATTGCGCTAAATGAAATAAGAGAAGATAGTAATATTTTATTTTTTACTAATAAAAAAAGCATAATAAATAAGCTAAATAATAAAAAATTCTCTTATGATGAAGAATATGAATATATACAGTTTTTTTTAGATAGGTTTTATGATTATAAATGTGTAGAACTTAGAAATATTAAAAAGATAATTTATAAAGAAAAGAAACCTTCAATGTCATTATATATTAAGTGTAAAAAGGAAGGAAAACAATATAAAAAACTTATAAAAAGAAATAGTACGCTATTAAAATTAAATAAAAGTCTTAGTAATACACAAGAAATCATATTTTTTGATTTTGAAATGAATTGTCTTACTAATTTTGAAGATGTAGAAATAATAAGTATTGGTGCTGTAAAGACAACATTAAATGGAGAGATACTTTCTAAATTTTATAGGTGTATAAAACCTAAAAAGATAACTAAATTAACAGAAAAATGTATAGAAATAACTTCTTTAAATCAAGAAGAAATAGATACTGCAAATAATTTTGAATATGTTTTTAAAGAATTTGAATCATGGTGTGGAAATTATAATAAATTATTTTTATATTGGGGCGGAAATGATATTGCAGTTTTAAAAAATGATAATAATAGATCAAAAGAAAATATAGAAATTGTAGATAATATAATAAAAAATAATATTGATTATCAAGAAGTATTATGTAAGGATATATTAAATTTAAAAGATTCATTATCTTTAAAAAATGCTACTTTAAGATATAATCTTTTATTTGAAGGTTCACAACATAATGCATTAGATGATAGCTATAATTTAAGTAAATTATACTTTGAGGAAAGAAAAAAGAGGGGATAAAACAATTTATCACCTCTTCTTTTTATAGTGGATAAAAAACTCCAACTAATATCCCAAGTATTAGACCACCTAGAACTTCAAATGGAGTATGACCTAATAATTCTTTTAACTTAACATGATCTAATTTAAATTTATTATCACTTGATAAAATTAAATTAAGTAATTTTGCATGCTCACCAGCTGCTCTTCTAATTCCCATTGCATCATACATAACAATTCCTGCAAATACAAATGAAAGAGCAAAAAGTGGTGAATCAAATCCACTTATTCTGCCTATACCAACAGCTAAAGATACTATAAAAGCTGAATGTGAACTTGGCATTCCACCTGTTTCAAATAGTCTTTTAAAATCAATTTTTTTTGTTACTATATAACCAAATGGAA
Source organism: Clostridium sp. (assembly GCF_034179595.1). GTDB lineage: Bacteria > Bacillota > Clostridia > Clostridiales > Clostridiaceae > Clostridium. The sequence continues at coordinate 36,498 of NZ_JAXFPT010000034.1, read as the reverse complement.
TTTTTAAAAACTGAGCTAAAAATAGTGAAATTAGACTTAAAACAATCAATTTATTATATATTATCATATATATCACTCCATACATTTAACTACTTTTATTATACCTTTTAAGTTGAAAAATAATAAGATAATAAAAGAAAATTTTAATTAAAATATATTAATTTATTTTAATAAATATATTAATTTCAAATATTTAATTAACACAATAATTTATTTATATACTTGCCTAATAAATTAAACAAGTATATAATATTAAATTGAAATTTAATTGACAGTTCGTAAGCCTCCTGTCACTAAATAAAACTAGGTATTTTCTAATAAAGGATAGATAATTTAGAGGATGGCTTTTTGTCGTCCTTTTTATTTTTATAGATTTATATTTAAAAGGAGCAATAAAATAATGGAAATGCAAAGATATAGCAAAATATCAGGTAAAAATCCAAGAGAAATGGTAATGCTAAAAGGATTCCCATGTAAATGGGGTAGATGTAGTTTTTGTGATTATATTGATGATAATTCTACATATGAAGATGAAGTAGTAAAATTTAATAAAGATGTTTTAAGCAATATAACAGGTGAATTAGGTGTATTAGATGTTATAAATTCAGGAAGTATTTTTGAATTACCAGAAGAAAGCCTAAATGATATAAAAAATATAATAATTGAAAAGAATATAAAAAAGCTTTTTGTAGAATGTCATTGGCTTTATAAAGATAGATTAGATGAAATGAGAAACTTCTTTAACATTCCTATAATATTTAGATGTGGAGTAGAATCATTTGATAATGATTTTAGAATGAATGTTTTAAATAAAGGTGCTGGATTTAAATCATATGAAGAAGTTAATAAATACTTTGATTCAGTATGCTTATTAGTAGGTATAAAGGGACAAACTAAAGAAATGATAAAAAATGATATACATATTCTAGAGAGTTATTTTAAATATGGATGTGTCAATGTATATGTAGAAAATACAACTAATATAAAAAGAGATGATGAGTTAGTTGATTGGTTTATTAAAGAATATAAATATCTAGAAGATAATAAAAATATAGAAGTTCTTATAAATAATACAGATCTTGGTGTTGGAAGTGAGATAAAAGAAGATTAAAATAAAAAAACTGTGTTTATCACAGTTTTTTTATTTTTCTACTTCTCCATCCCATGATAACATTCCACCACGAACATTAACTACATTATTTATATCTAAGTCTTGTAATAAAGTTATTGCATGAGCACTTCTATTACCACTTTTACATATAAAATATATTGGCTTGTCAGTTGGTAAATCATCACTATGATCTTCTATATAAGGAAGAGGAATGTTTTTGGCTGATGGTATATGTCCAAGATTAAATTCATCCTTATCTCTTACATCAATTAATAATGTAGAAGGATCTTTTGATAATATTTCTTTTAATTTATTTGTTGATATTTCTTTCATAATCTAGTCTCCTTATAAAAATTATATTATTTTTAATTATATCATAATTTGCAGTAAAATTTTTTATATTTAGCTTTACAATAGTAAAATTACTTTGAAAAATTTTTAGATAAAAGTAAAAATAAATAGAATTCTTAAAGTGCTTCCTATCAAAAGAAGAGGCAATACATTATATTAATATAAAAATATTGAAAATGAAAATATAATCTTATATAATAAAAAATGCACAAGAAAAGATGACAGTTCGCAAGCCTCCTGTCAAAAAACAAAACTAAGGCATAAATTGTTTTTTTACTTAGGTTATGGGCTGAAGTCTTACTTTTTTAAGAAGGGGAGATTTCATGAATAAAACTATTAGGAAAATAGTATTTGCAGGTATTATTGCAGCTTTATATGTAGTCCTTACTTTAGCTTTAGCACCTATAAGTTATGGAGCTATTCAATTTAGGATTTCTGAAATACTTGTTTTACTAGCATATTTTGACCCTATATATATTGGGGGGTTAACTTTAGGATGTTTTATAGCAAATTTATTAGGGCCAAATGGAGTATGGGATATAATTTTTGGAACACTTGCAACATTTATAAGCTTATACGCTATTTATTTTACTAGTAAAATAAATATAAAGGAAAAGTATAGATTACTTATAGCATCAATATGGCCAACAGTATTTAATGGAGCTATCATAGGAATAATGTTAGCTTATGTATTAAATATTCCTATTTTAATATCTATATTAGAAGTTGCAATAGGTGAATTTGTAGTTGTTACTATTGTAGGCGTTCCTATAGCATGTAAATTAAGAGATAAGATTAAAAAAATAAAAATAGTATAAAAAAGCTATCATATGATAGCTTTTTTTATTTTATAGCATTTATATCAGAAATATTTTTAGCTAAACTAATCTCTAATAAATTAATTTCATTATCTAGACGTTCTAGATATTCTTCTAAGCATATATTTTCATTCATTATTTTAGTTGCATGAGATACACCAACATATCTATAATGCCATGGTTCATATGAATATTTAGTAATATTAGTTTTTTGTTTAGGATATCTTATAATAAAACCATATTTATAGCAATTTTCTTTTAACCACTTAAATTCTTTTGTATTTTCAAAACCACTATCTAATTTTGAATAATTTTCACTTAAAATATCAATCGCAAATCCAGTTTCATGTTCACTAGCACCTGGAGGAGCTGAATATTTTAATGTCTCTTCTTTACCTTTAATTTTTATATTATTATTAAATATCTTTGTTTGAGTTTTATGAGATCTATATCCAGATACACCCAAAAGGTTTATCCCAGAATTTTTAGCATCCTTAAACATTTCTTTAGCAGAATCAGAAACTGTTTTATTTAATTTTGTATTTGATGCATAATTAAAAAAAGGTAAATTTGAATCTGTTATATCGCTAGCAATATAATCTTTAGGAAGCAAATTATCCTTATTTACTAAAAATATATTAGGGTCATTTCTCTCTTCCTTTAGTTTAATAATTTTATTTTGAAGTGAATTATAATTAGCATATAAAGTTTCTTTATGTATATTCTCTAGATTTTCATCAGAAATTTTTTTATATTTTAAAATTAGCATACTTATAGAAAGCATCACTGAAAATACTAAAAAATAAATAATACTTCTTTTAATAGATTTGATTCTCTTCATTCACAATTTTCCTTTCATTAATAATTCTTCCATTAATATTACCACATATATATTATGTATACAAGAAATGAAAATTAATGATATAATAGTCTTAGAAGGAAAGGAGTAGTTGTATGAAAAAATTAATATCATGGAATGTAAATGGCATTAGAGCTTGTGTAAAAAAAGGCTTTTTAGATTTCTTTAATGAAATAGATGCAGATATATTTTGTATACAAGAAACTAAGCTTCAAGAAGGTCAAATTGATTTACAATTAGATGGATATTATCAATATTGGAATTATGCAGAAAGAAAAGGCTATTCTGGAACAGCACTATTTACTAAGGAAAAACCTTTAAGTGTTATATATGGATTAGGATTAGAGGAACATGATAATGAAGGTAGAGTTATAACAGCTGAATTTGATAAATATTATGTTGTTACTGTATATACACCAAATTCAAAAGAAAAACTTGCTAGAATAGAATATAGAATGCAATGGGAAGATGCTTTTAGAGAGTTTTTAAAAGATCTTGAATTAAATAAGCCAGTAATAGTTTGTGGCGATTTAAATGTTGCACATAATGAAATAGATTTAAAAAATCCTAAAACTAATAGAAAAAATGCAGGATTTAGTGATGAAGAGAGAAATAAATTTAATGTACTATTAAATAGTGGTTTTATAGATACATTTAGATATTTTTATCCAAATACCGAAAACATTTATTCTTGGTGGTCATATAGATTTAATGCTAGAAAAAATAATGCTGGATGGAGAATTGATTATTTTTTAGTTTCAAATGCTTTACAAGATAGATTAATAGATGCAAAAATACATACAGAAATTTTAGGTTCTGACCATTGTCCTGTTGAACTTACAATAAAATAATTATTAATTATAAAGATAAAAAAATAAGGATTTAGCTAATAATTCAACTTCTTCAGTAGTTGATGCAATTAATAACTTAAATCAAGATGATAATTCTGTTAAAGTATTATCATCAACAGAAAGAAATAATAAAACTAAAGAAATTATTGATATTATAAACAACAAGATAAATAATAAATCAGATAATAATAGTAAAAAAGATAATACAAAAGATAATGTCAAAAATAATAATACAGAAAATAATAATACAGAAAATAATAATGATATAGATGCTAAAGGAAAACAAACATCTAATATAAATAATGCAAAAGTGAAAGATGTAAAAGAAGACAACAACACAAATAAAGCTGAAGATAATAATGTAAATGTACAAGATGTAAGAGAAGATAACAATACAAATAAAATTCAAGAACAGAATTCTAATAATAATGACACTATTAACAAAGTAAAAGAAGTTATAAAAAGTACTAAGGGGAAAGCTATAAAAGAAAAACCATCATTTATAGTTGTCGATTTATCTAAAACTAACAAAACAGATGATATATCAGTTAAGCCAACTAATGGAGAATCAAATAAAACTAATAACAATAATAAAGATATAAATAATCAAATAGATGATTATCCTGTATTAACAGCAGATAATATTATATCATTGCCATATGGTTCACATTGGAAACTTTCTGATTCAAACGTAAAAGCTTATGATAAAATAGATGGGGATTTACATGTTAGAGTAGCTCATATTGATATTAGAGCAAAAGTTCCTGGAACTTATAATGTAACACTTGAAGCTAAAAATTCACGAGGAAAAACTACAACTAAAAATATTAAAGTAAATATATTACCTGAAGCACCAATTATAAAAGCCAAAGATGTGACTATAACCCAAGGGACAGAATTTACTGATTCATTAGCTAAATTAAAAGTTACTGATTGTAATCGTAGAGATTTAACTCAAATGGTTAAAAGAGAGGGATATGTTGATATAAATAAAACAGGAACTTATCCTATAACTTATACAGTTACAGATGAATATGGATTATCATGCACAAAGACAATCATTGTAACTGTTAAAGAAAAAGATATTCAAAATGAAGATTTAAATAAAAATTTAGAAATATCTAATAATACAGCAAAATAAATAATAAAAAGATTATAAAGAATTAATTCTTTATAATCTTTTTTAGTTTATATAAGAGTATTATATTTATTTATTATTTTTTCATGTAGTTTGTTAAGTGAATCTAACTCTTCTTCAAAATCAATATATTCATCATATAATGAATTTGCAATTTTCTCCATTAAGTTTATGAATTTTACGTACTCTTCTATATATAACTCATCTAATTTATTACTTATACCTTTAGGTAACATATATTCTGTTTCTTCATCATTATTTATATTAGACATTAATTCCTCTTCTTTTTTTAAATTAATAATAGTTGTTACTATTGAAATAATATCATTTTCAGTAAAGTTATTCATAAAAAAGTTCCTTTCTTATCATGTTTTAATATATAATACCACATTAATACACTCTAGAGAAATATTTTATATAAATTTCTACAAAATTATAAAATATAAGGAGGATTTTTAGGCATTTTGTAGAATTAAGGTTAAGAAGAAGTTTGATATTTATATGACAATCATTTAAATAGGAGGAATTTATTATGAAAAATATTATAGGATGTTCAATAATACTTAAAGATGATTTTAATAATATATTGATAATAAAAAAAGAGCAAAAGAAAAACTTTGGTTTATGGAAATGCGTTGGAAGATTAAAAAAGGGAAGAGAAAATAATGAAAAATGTATTTCAAATTCAGTAAAAGAAGAGTTAAATACATTAATTTTTGATTTAAAAGAAATAAAAGAATTTAAAATAAATGATACAGAAGATTATATAATGATATATGAAGGAAAGATAAAAGATTATATGAATCTTGGAAAAAAAGTAATGGATATGAAATGGATATCTAAAAAAGAAATTGAAAATTATGAATTTTTAGATGGAGAAAAAGAACTGCTTTTAGAATATTTTAAAAAATAAATAAAAGTTTTAGGTTGTGATTAGATGATAAAGATACGAATAGATAAAAACGGTCGTGGAGAACCTATATTTAAAATAAAATTAAATGAAGAGACTATTAAAGATAATAGATTATTATATAGAGGAGTATTATCTGGAAAACGAATTTCTGGATTATATAATTTTGAAATACCTATGAAATATTTTCTGCCTATTTATAATAATTTAAATAAGGATGAAGTTATACTAGATACAAGAAGCATATATTCATATTTAGAATTTTCAGATGAAATAGAAGAAAAGTTTTATTATTCAATTACAGCTACACCAAAATATATGAAGCTATGGAGAGAAGAAAACTGCCAGAATATTTATAAGATAACTATAAATAAAGAGACTAAAGAACTTGAAAAAAGGATAGCATTTAAAAAGATAAATTTAATTATATAATATTTTAAGGGGTTTATAATATAATGGGAAATATAATTGATAGTATAAAAGAAGAAATTATAGATTTAAAAGAGATTAAATTAAAGGATATAAGTGATAATTTAGAAGAGGATACTGCATTAATAGTTGTGGATATGATAAATGGATTTTATACAGAAGGTCTTCTTGCATCTAATAGAGTTAAAAATATAATGCCACAAGTTACAAAATTAATTGATGATATGAAAGATTGTAAGAAGGTGATATTTGTTGATAGCCATACTAAAGATTCTACAGAATTTAACTCATATCCAATGCACTGTATAGAGGGTAGTAGTGAATCGGATATAATTCCAGAAATTAAAGAAAGTATCTTAAAAGGTAATAATTATAAGATAATTAAGAAAAATTCAATAAATGGATTCCATGCTAAAGATTTTAAAAAATGGCTTAATGAAAATAATAAAATTAAGAATTTTATAGTTACTGGTGTATGTACTGATATATGTGTTGAAACTTTCTGTATTTCTTTAATAACTTACTTTAATGAAAATAATATAGAAAAAAATATTATAGTTCCAAAAGATTCAGTAGAAACATATTCTTTAGGAAATCATGATGGAGATTTTATGAATATCGTATCTTTATTTAAAATGAAATCAAATGGTATAAAAGTTGTTAAAAGCATAATAAGTTAGGTTTTAGCCTAACTTATTTTTTTTATATCATAATATCCGCCTATAACTATACCTTTAGACTCAGGATTATGTCCTATTTCGCAAGTTTTAATTAAAGATATATTATATTTTTTACATATATTAATGCATATCTCTTCAAGTTCTTTATTTTGATCTTTAGAATTTATTTCTGTAAATTCTCCTAATATTAATCCTGATATATTAGAAAAAATACCTAGCATCTCATATTGTGCTAAAAAACTTCTTATCTTATTTATATCGCCACTATTACTTTCTAAGAAGAGAATATTTTCTTTTCCATTTTTAAAATTAGGTATATATTCTGTTCCGGCGAGTTTTAAAGTACATCTTATGTTTCCACCTAATAAAGTTCCTCTAATATTACTCCCAAGTAACCACTTATAATTCCATAAAGAGAACATATCATAACTACCAGTTAAAAATGTATTTTTAAAATTTTCTAATCCATTATAAGTTAAAATGGTTTTTATATTGTAATAAAATGATTTTTTAGAAGTTTTTCTATATATAGAATTTAAAAGCACAGATAGATCGCTATATCCAAAGTAAAGAGCTTTTGAATTTTTTATGATTTCAAAGTCTATATAAGGTAACATTTCATTACATAAATCTCCGCCAGAAACATCAAATATATGTGTTATTTCCTTATTTTTAAATGCACTATTTAAATCATCTGCTCTAACTTTACCATTAGATAAAAGATTATCACTTTTAAAAATATTAGAAGAAATAGTTACATCTAAATTTAAGTCTTTAAGTATTTTAACTATTTTATAGAATTTAGGTTTATACTCTAAAGAAAGTTGATTTGAACATGCAATTAAATATATTTTACTATTTGAATTAAATATCATAAAATCACCTCTAAAATTTATCTTTAATAAGATTATATACTAAAACTTTAATATTGAATGCAAATTTGTTAGAATAATACTAGCCAAAATAAATAGAGGAGAAAATATATGAATTTAATTACATTAGAAAACATAAATAAAAGTTATAGTGAAAAAGTTTTATTAAAAGATGTTTCATTAGGTATTAATGAAGGAGATAAAATAGGTTTAATAGGAATAAATGGAGCAGGAAAATCAACATTTTTAAAGATAGTTAGTGGAAGAGAAGATTTTTTTGAAGGCACAAGAATTCAAGGAAAAAATGTTAGAATAGAATATCTATCTCAAGATAATGAGTTTGATGATGATACTACGGTTTTAGAACAAATATTTAAAGGCGAAACAAGAGAAATGAAGCTTTTAATGAAGTATGAAGAAACTTTAAGTAAGATAGAAAATGGAGAAGCTGTTGAAGATGATATTTTAATAGATCTTCAAACTCAAATAGATAATCAAAAATTATGGGACTTAGAAAGTGAAGCTAAAATTATTTTAAATAAACTTGGAATCACTAATTATTCAGAAAAAATGGGTAATTTATCAGGAGGACAATGTAAGAGAGTATTTTTAGCATCTGCTCTTATAACTCCTTGTGAATTATTAATACTAGATGAACCAACTAACCACTTAGATGCTGATTCTATAGAGTGGTTAGAAGAATATTTAAATGGCAGAAAAGGTTCATTACTTATGATTACCCATGATAGATATTTTTTAGATAGAGTATCAAATAGAATTATTGAATTAGATAGAGGCAAGTTATATTCATATGAAGGTAATTATACAAAATTCTTAGAAAAAAAGATTGAAAGAATAGAAGTAGAAAAGACTCAAGAAGCAAAGCGCCAAGCATTAATAAGAAATGAATTAAAATGGGTAAAAAGAGGAGCCAAAGCTAGAACTACTAAGCAAAAAGCAAGACTTCAACGTTTTGAAGAATTAGTTAATCAAGAATATGTTGAAAATAATACAGATATAAAAATAAATTATGTTGGAACAAGATTAGGTAAAAAGATAGTTGAAATAAAAAATCTAAGTAAGTCTTTTGGAGATAGGCAGTTAATAAAAGATTTTTCTTACATATTTACTAAAGACGATAGAATAGGTATTGTTGCTCCTAATGGAGCTGGTAAAACAACATTTTTAAATCTCTTACTTAAAAATATACCTAGTGATAGTGGCAGTATAGAAGTTGGAGATACTGTTAAGTTTGGATTCTTCTCGCAAACTGGAAAAGAACTTAATGAGAATTTAAGAGTAATAGATTTTGTAAGAGAAGGGGGAGAGTATATCCCTACAGATGATGGAAGCAAAATAACTGCATCTACTTTATGTGAGAGATTTTTATTTGATGGAAGTATGCAATATTCTCCTATAAGCAAATTATCTGGTGGAGAAAAAAGACGCTTGCAGTTACTTAGAGTTTTAATGGAATCACCAAACTTTTTAATACTTGATGAGCCTACTAATGATTTAGATATTGAAACTTTAAAGATATTAGAAGACTTTTTAGATGAATATGTAGGTGTAGTAGTTGTAGTTTCTCACGATAGATACTTCTTAGATAGAGTATGTAATAAATTATTTGCTTATAAAGATAATGGAGAAATTGAAGTTTTTCATGGAAATTACAGTGATTATTTAATAAAGCTAGAAATGGAAACAAAGAATACTTCTAAAATCACAGAAAATAAACCTAAAAAAGAAAAACCTAAAAATGAGAATAAAACACCTAAATTTTCATTTAAAGAACAAAAGGAATTTAAGGAAATTGACGGTATAATAAGTGATTTAGAAGAGAACATAGATAGATTACAAACAGAAATAGATGAAAACTCTTCTAATTATTCAAAATTACAAGAGCTATTAGAAGAAAAAGAAAACTTAGAAATGGTTTTACTTGAAAAATATGAAAGACAAGAATATCTATATGATCTTGCTAAAAAGATAGAAGAATACAAAAAACTTAACTAAAGTTTCTGTTTGATATAATAAAACAAGTAATTATAAGTTATTTAGGAGTTGATATAAGTGGAAATTAAAGTATCAGTAAAAGGGAAGAGAGATTTTCTAAAGTTTTCTGGGGATAGAATTGATGTTTTAGATTTTGAGATGAATGGTGTTAAATATAAACAGATTAGAATATTTAAGAAAGGTTTTTCTAAATCTGAATATATAGATAGCAACTTAGTAAATTGGATAAAAGAAGTAAAGTAAAAGAAGTATTTATAAATACTTCTTTTTTTATTTAAGGCATTATTAATATCTTTATTGCATAGATATTAATGTAAAGGTATTTACAGCTACTATAGTTATGTATACCTTGTTTTTAAAGACACGATATAAAAACAGCTTTTATCATATATTTTTTAAAGTGTCTTGTCTATTAAGGAGTGGTTTACATGTCATTTAAATTGTTAAGTAGATTAAAAGAAGATATAGTAAATATTGATTCTGATATCTATGAAGATATATACTATGATAAAAATTCAAATAATAAGGTTTTTAATTTATATAATGAAATATTAAAATCAATAGATGAAAAAAGATTTTTAAATAAGATAATACTTAAAGAGGCTTTAGAAGAGGATAGCATTTCTACTATAAAGCTATTATTTTATACAAGAGACATAGAATATGGTCTAGGAAAAAGAGAATTGTTTAAAGATGCAATAAAGTATATAGGTTTAAATTATAGCAATAATATAGAAGGATATATATCTTCTATACCTAAATATGGACGATGGGATGATTTATACTCTTTATTTGATACTCCTTGTGAAAGTAAAGTAATAGATATTTTTAAAAATCAAATAAAAAAAGATATAAAATCTAATTCTCCATCTAATCTTGGTAAATGGCTTAAATCAATAAATACATCATCTAAAAAGAGTAGAGAACTTGCAATTAAAACTGCAAAAGACCTTAATATGTCTTATAAAGAATATAGAAAACTACTTACACTTCTTAGAACAAAGATTGGAATTGTTGAGCAAAAAATTTCAAATAATGAATGGGAGAATATTAAATATGGTGAAGTACCAGCATTAGCGTACAAAAAGTATACAAAGGCATTTATAAAGAATGACTTTAGTAGATTTATAGAGTATGAAAATATGAATAAAGCAAATAAATCCATTTATATTAAGCATGATGGAAAAAGACATAAAAAACTAACACTTAAAGATCATGTAAAATCATTGATGCAAGTAAAGAATAGGAGAGAAGAGAGTAGTATATATGAAAAAGAATTAGTTGAATTTATACAATCAATAAGTTCTCATCCTAGAAAAATAATCACAGCTCTTTCTATAAGTAAAAATAATGCATTAAGCGGAAATACTTTATTTATAGAAAGCTTATGTTTTACTTTGTTTTATTTATATAACAATACAGGGTTATTCAATAATTATATAATAAAAACAAATGAAAATTATAGTTTTAAAAAGATAGATATTCATAATATATGTATAATAGATGCTTTAGAAGAGATAATTAAAAATTCTATAAGTAATTATATAAATGTCGAAAGTATATTAGATTTAATATTATTTGCAGCTATAAAGAATAAAATGAATAATGAGGATATTATAGATGAAGTACTTATAATAGTAGATGATATAAAGAAAATACAGTATACGAACATATGTTCAAATGATGAAAAAGTCCACTTTGAATATAATAAATATCAAAGAAAGTGGGATTTAGCTGGATATAAATTACCTAAAATAAAAATATTAGAGTTAAATACAAACAAAAATTTAGATTTAAGAGATGTAAATGAGAATTTTAAAATAATCTCTGGATATAGAGAAAATATATTTGAAATAATAACTAAAGATAGATTAGATCTAATAAATTTAGATAGAGATAATACTAAAAATAATAAATTAGAAAGCATATTACAAAATAAAAGATATGAATTTGAAATTTAGATAAAAAAGTAATATCTAAAGATTACGATATATTAGTAAATAAGTTAAAAATATCACTTTAAAGTGGTGTTTTTATACCATAATTATTTCGCTAAATGATTATTTAGCGAAATAATATACGCAAATTATAAGAGCAATTAAAAATAACTGCTCTATACTTAATTCTTAAACTTCTTATATATCTTAACTATATCTTAACTGCTACAAATCCTATCATGGCACTATCAGTAAATCCAAAATAAATTTCTATATACTGTATAAACTCTATAGTTAATGATAATATAAATCCAATATTGAATTTAATGATATTCTCCTCGCTTTAATCCCCCTTTCTTTTATTTATTATTCTATAGATTACGCCAAACTTCTTTTAAGAATAATTATTTTTACATTCAAATTTACGTATTAATTAAAATTCGAAAATTGTTTCAAGTTATCAAAACTACACTTTATTTATTTTGAAATTTATATTTTTATATAAATGCATCATAGGATTTTGGAATTTATTCCTATGTTTTTGCTTTTTATACTAATAATTAAATAATTAATTTAAAGGTAAAATAAAGTCAGTTTATTAGATGTTTATATTATATAATTTTAAGAATCTTCTATTTCAAAATAAAATATGATAAAATTTACATACAGATATTTTAAAAAAATTAGAAAGAGGTGTTTATTTGTTATACGATTTTAAAGATCTTAAGAAAAATGAATCTCTTCCCCAAATCGTTGTAGATTTTTTGAATTATTTAGAAACTATAAGAGGTAAATCTACAAATACAATAGATGCATACAAAGTAGACTTAACTATGTTTTTTAGATTTCTTAAATTATATAGAGATGAAGTTACTGATAAAAATACTGAGTTTGAAGATATAATTATAAATGATATAGATAATGCTTTTATAAAAAAAATTAGATTATCTGAATTATATGCTTTTATGAGCTTTTTAGAAAAGTATAGAAATAATAGTGCTTATGCTAGAGCTAGAAAGGTTGCAACTTTAAAATCATTTTTTAAGTATCTACAAAATAAAGTCAAGATTATAGATGAAAATCCTACCCTTGAATTAGAATCTCCTAAAATAAATAAAAGACATCCAATTTATTTAAACTTAGATGAAAGCATAAAATTATTAAACTCTATAGATAAGAAAAGTAAAAATTACTATAGAGATTATTGTATTATAACACTATTTTTAAATTGTGGAATGAGATTATCTGAATTATGTAATATAAAACTAGAAAAAATATCAGGGGATACTTTAACTATCATAGGAAAAGGTGATAAAGAAAGAACTGTTTATTTAAATGAAGCATGTATAAAAGCATTATCTAATTATATGGCAAATCGTGATGATTCTAAATCTAGTGAGGAAAGTAAAAAATATTTATTCTTATCAAACAGAGGAACTCCTATAAATAAAAGAACCGTTGAAATAATGGTTAAAAATTATATAAAACGCGCTGGTTTTAAAGATGAAAAATATACTCCTCATAAACTTAGACACACTGCTGCTACACTTATGTATAAATATGGTGAGGTAGATATAAGATCTCTTCAAGAAATTTTAGGTCATGAAAATATATCAACAACTCAGATATATACACATGTTGATGATGAAACTTTAAGAGAAGCTGTAAAATCAAATCCACTATCAAAACTATAAATATAAAATAAAAAGACCAAAAGTTTAATTGGTCTTTTTATTTTATATTATTATTTTACAACTTCATTCCCTAAAATTTCATTTAAAGCTGTCATTATTTCTTGAGAATTTCCATCATATACAACAATCACTCTACCTTTACTATAAAAATGAGGTGATGCATTCCAAGTCATCTTCATACCATTTATCATATTTCCTTTGTTTTCAATTGAATTGATATCATTATTTAGATTTGCTTTTGCATCTTTTGCATATTCATATAATGATAACTCCCCTCCCTTTATTTTTACAATTTGCTTATCAACTGAAAATATTTTTTCATTATTTTTAGTATTTGCATTAGTATCAGTTACTTTAGGATCAAATCCTTTTGCTTTTAAATCTTTTAATACTGTTTCTTTATCAAACTTGCTTTCCTCTTCAGTAAAATCTTCTTTGTTATTATTGTTTTTATCTGTAACATTATTGATATTACCTTTATTATCTGTAACTTCATCTTTAACCTTATCTTTTGTATTAGTCATATCTTGTTCTACTTTATTTTTAGCATTATTAGTATCCTCAGCTACTTTATTATTTGTACATCCAATTAATGAAAAAGATGAAACTAATATAGTACTTGCTAAAATAATTTTAGCTAATTTTGATCTGTTCATAAAAATCTCTCCTACTCTTATTATAATTTCGATATTAGTATTCATCTATTTGTTTTATTTTATTCTAATAAAAAAGGTAAGTGATTTATTCACTTACCTTTAAAACTTTATTTATTCTTTTTTATTAATCTTCTAACACCTGGGAATATCTCTTCTGTTTCTTCTTCAAGATCATCTTCAAATAAATTTGCATCATCTAAATATTCAACAAATTCAAAAGCATCTACATATCCTTCATCTTCAGAATCTATATCATTAAATTCCTCTTCATTTATGTTTAAACATGAATATGCTTCTTTTAATGCTTTTTCTAAGTCTTCTTTATCTAGTGTTGGATCAAGATTTTGAGCTTTAGCAATAGCATTTTTCCATTCTTCTTCTAAGAATTTATTTTCATCAACATTTTTTGCTATATCTTCTATCTTTATTGCTCTTATATCAATTCCACTTTCTTCAAGACATTTTCCGCAATTATCGCATATTTTATTTTCATATAAATCACAATAATCATCATTAGTATATTTATTCATAATTACACCACCCTTTTTAGTGTATAAAATCAAATTTTATTATATCAAATTAAATTTATAAATACAATAGCTTTATATAAAAATAGAACATATGTTTTGAGAACACAAGTTTGATATATATTTATTCCTATGATATAATTAATAAAAAACGTGAGGTGCAATTTAATGTTAGAGGGGAAAGACAAACAAAGCCAAATATATGATTTTTTGAAAAACTATACAGAAAATAAAGGTTATCCACCATCTGTAAGAGAAATTTGCCAAGCTGTAGGTTTAAAATCAACATCAACTGTACACGGTCATTTAAAAAGATTAGAGAAAAAAGGACTTATTAAAAGAGACCCAACCAAACCAAGAGCTCTTGAAATAATTGAATTTTCACAAACAAAGCGTGAAATGATAAATATTCCTATATTAGGTGACATAAATGCTGGAGAACCAATTTTAGCTACAGAAAATATAGAAGATACATTTTCATTACCTATTGATTTTATAAAACATAATAAAGATTTATTTATACTTAAGGTTAATGGAAACAGTATGATTAATATAGGTGTAAATAATAATGATTTTGCTATAATTGAAAAAACTCAAACAGCAATTAATGGTGATATAGTAGTTGCTCTAATAGATGATACTGCTACAATAAAAAGATTTTTTAAAGAAAAAGATCATATACGTCTTCAACCTGAAAATGATAATATGGATCCAATAATAATAGATGATTGCAAAATATTAGGTAAATTAGTAGGAATATTTAGATCATACTAATTAAAATATATAGAAAAAGGCTTAAAGTAAAAACTTTAAGCCTTTATTATTTTAAGAATTTAAAACTTTATTTAAAGCAATTAAGATTCCAATCTTTGCATGGTCAAATGTTAATCCACCTTGTATATATGCTATATAAGGTTCTCTAATAGGAGCATCTGCTGATAACTCGATTGATGAACCTTGGATAAATGCACCAGCTGCCATTATAACTTCATCTTCATATCCTGGCATTTCAATAGGAATGCAATGAACAAATGAATCGATTGGTGATCCTTGCTGTATACCCTTTATAAATTCAATAAGTCTATCTTTATCTCTAAATATAATTGTTTGAACTATATCAGTTCTCTTCTCTGTTGAAGCAGGTTTAGCCTCAAATCCTGCAAGTTCCATAACTCTTGCACAGAAAATAGAACTCTTTAAAGCTTCAATAGTTACATGAGGTGCTAAGAAGAAACCTTGCATTAAAGTTCTCATAACTCCTAAAGTTGCACCACATTCTCCTCCAATTCCTGGAACAGTTAATCTATATGCTGCATTATCAACATATTCTCTCTTCCCTACTATATAACCACCAGTTGGAGAAATTCCTCCACCTATATTTTTGATTAAAGAACCAGCCATTAAATCTGCTCCAAAATCTGTAGGTTCCATAGTATCTACAAATTCACCATAGCAATTATCAACAAAAACTATTATGTTTTCATTTAAGCTTTTAACTAATTCAATTGCTTCTTTTATTTGTTCAAGCTTTAGAGAATTTCTAGTACTATATCCAGTACTTCTTTGTATATGTACCATCTTTATTGATTTATCATTTAATATAGCTTCTTTTATTTTATCTAAATCAAAATATTTATCTTCTATTAAATCAACTTGACTATATTTAACTCCATAGTCTATAAGAGAACCCATTCCACTTTCTTTATTTATACCAATTACTCCATGTAAAGTATCATATGGTTGTCCTGATATTGCAAGTAATGTATCATTAGGACGTAAGTTTCCAAATAAAGCAGTACCTATTGCATGTGTTCCATTTACAAAGTGTGGTCTTACAATAGCAGCTTCAGTATTAAATACTCTAGCATATACTTTGTCTAAACCATCTCTTCCCATATCATCATAAGCATAACCTGTTGTATTTGTAAAATGGCTTTCACTTATTCTTTCATCTTGAAATGCTGAAAGAACCTTTAATTGATTATATTCTCTTATTTCATCTAACTTTTTAAAATCACTTTCTACATCTTCTAAAGCTTTCTTAAAAATTTCAAATGCATTACTTTTAATATTATGTTTTTTTATAATTAGTTCTTCTGTTACTTTTAACATAGTAGCCTCCTAAACAAAATTAAACACAAAAATAAATAGGCAACATGTGCCTATTTATAAGTATTATCTCCATCATTATTTGCAAATAAAATAGGTTTTGCTGGATTTATCGTTGTAATAGCATGTTTATAAACTAACATTTGTTTACCTTCACAATCTAATACAACTGTAAAATTGTCAAATCCTTTAACATAACCTTTTAGTTTATATCCATTTGTAAGATATACCTCTACTGAAATCTTACTTTTTCTTGCACTATTTAAGAAAATATCTTGTAAATTATTATTTTGTTGTTTATTCATAAATACCTCCAAATTACCAATACACCTTAAATATATTATACAACTACTTTTTAGTAATGTCATTAATTATTTTATTTATTATATCATCTTCTGACATAATATCTTTATCTAGAAAAATTACTCTAGGATCTCTTCTAAACCAAGTTAATTGACGTTTTGCATAATTTCTTGAACCTTTTTTTATCATTTCTATAGCTTCTTCTTTTGAAATTTTCCCTTCAAGATAATAAAACATTTCTTTATATCCTATACCTTGCATTGATTGCATAGATGAAGTATATCCCATTTGTTTTAATCTTATGCATTCTTCTTCTAAGCCTTCATCTATCATAATATCTACTCTTTTGTTTATACGCTCATATAACTTTTCTCTGTCCATTGTTAATACATAATAATATATATCATAATCAGATTTATAAAAGTCATCACCTGCATTAAATGAACTAAAAGGTTTTCCAGTAAGTTTAAAAACTTCAAGAGCTCTTATAACTCTTTTTCTGTTATTATAATGTATTTCTTTATAGCTTATTGGATCTATATCTTTTAATAAGCTATGTATATATTCATTTCCTTTTATTTCAGCTTCTTTTTCTAAATACTTTCTATATTCATAATCAGTATTAGCATCAGTAAAATCCATATTACAAGTTAAAGCATTTATATAAAGCCCTGTTCCCCCTGCAATTATAGGAAGTTTATCTTTTTTTATAATTTCATCTATATGCTTTTTTCCAAGTTCTTTATAATCTGATACTGAAAATTTATCACTTGGTTTTACTATATCAATCATATAATGATTTATATTTTGCATTTCTTCTTTAGTAATCTTAGCTGAACCTATATCCATGTATTCATATATTTGCATTGAATCTGCAGAGATTATCTCTCCATTTAATCTTTTTGCAAGTTCTATTGAAAGTGCTGTTTTTCCTACAGCTGTAGGTCCACCTAAAACTAATATTTTTTTCTTTGTCATAAATAAATTCATCCTTTTATTTAAACTATTCTTCTAAATTTCTTTTCTAATTCATAGCTTGTAAATTTTATTATAGTTGGTCTTCCATGTGGACAATGGAATGGATCTTCAATGAATCTTAAATCTTCAATTAATTTAATCATTTCTCTTTCATTTAAAGAGTCATTTGCCTTTATTGCAGCTTTGCAAGCTATAGTTGCAATTTTATTATATTTTACATCAACTGTCTTTCCAGTTCCTAAATTTCTTAAATCATCTATTATGCTTAAAAATAAAGCTTT
Source organism: Clostridium sp. (assembly GCF_034179595.1). Taxonomy (GTDB): domain Bacteria; phylum Bacillota; class Clostridia; order Clostridiales; family Clostridiaceae; genus Clostridium. The sequence goes on along the minus strand of NZ_JAXFPT010000034.1, from coordinate 17,978 downwards.
AGAATCTAATTTCCCTAAAAAATAAGGAACTTCTTTTAAAGCTAAAGTGTTTCCACCAAAATAATCTATTTTAAATCCAGCTTCTTTAAAAACTTCACTATTTTCTTCATAAAAAGATAGTTCATCTACTGTTAGCTCTATTATATTTGGCACAAGAAGAGGTTGAACTATGATTGATGAATTTTTTATTGAATCCATATACTTTTCAAATAAAATCTTTTCATGAGCTGCATGTTGATCAATTAAATATAATGTTTCATTAAATTCGCCTATTATATACGTTTTATTAAATTGACCTATTATTTTTAATGGTGGAAATTTTGCAATCTTTTCTTTTTCTACAGTTTTAATCTCTTCTGCATATTTTACATCTTTTTTTGTATCTATATCATCTGACTTTTCATATAAAACTTCAAATGAAGTATCACTAATATTTTCATTAACATTAGAAGTATCGCTTTTATTATAATTTACAGAATTATATTTAAAATCTTTATTCCCTTGATTTTCTTTATTTATAAGAATATCTTTGTTTGTTATCTTTTCTTTTAATTCATTAAATTTATTTTTTTCTCTATCTATTGCTTCTATATAATTTTTAGGAACATCACTTATCTTCTCATTTTTTTCAAAGGAATTAAACTTAACACTATCATCTAAATCTATGTTCATCTGAATATTTTCTAGTTTTTCAGAAGGTTCTATCATTTCTTCAGGAAGTTTAAATTCATCAAATATATCTTGTTTTAATACATTATGTACTGCATCAAACACAACTTTAAATATAAATCTTTCATCCTTAAATTTAATCTCTGATTTAGTTGGATGTATATTAACATCGACATATTCTGGATATATATTAATAAATAAAACAAAGAAAGGAAATTTATTTACTGTACTAAAAGATTTAAATGCATTTTCAACTGCTGCTACAAGTGTTTTATTTTTTATATATCTTCCGTTTACAAAAATGCTTTGATTATTTCTAGAACCTCTAGCAATCTCTTCTTTACCTATAAATCCATAAGCTGATACAAAATCTTTATCATCTTCAAAGCTTATTAAATTATCACTTATCTTTTTTCCATAAATAGTTCTTAAAACATCTTTGATATTTCCATTTCCAAAAGTATTTATAATTTTTTTGCCGTTATTAAATAACTTAAAACTTATATCAGGATGAGAGATAGAAATTCTATTTATTATATCTGTAATTATTGAACCTTCTCTTGTAAATGACTTTAAAAACTTTTTTCTTGCTGGAACATTATAAAATAAATCTCTAACTTCAATTATAGTCCCTGTATTAGTTCCACAATCATTTTCTTTTAATATTTCTCCGCCTTCTATATATATTTCTCTGCCAAATTCATTATCTTCAATTTTAGTTTTTAAATTCACTTTAGATACAGATGCTATAGAAGCTAAAGCTTCTCCTCTAAAACCTAATGTATTTATAGAAAATATATCTTGAGCATCTTTTATTTTACTTGTTGCATGAGGTAAAAAAGCCTTCTTTATATCATCTGGATGTATCCCTATACCATCATCTATTATCTTAATTAAACTGCATCCACCTTCAGTAATTTCGATAGTTATATTTTTAGCTCCTGCATCTATACTATTTTCTACTAGTTCTTTTACAACAGAAGAGGGTCTTTCAACAACCTCTCCTGCTGCTATCTTATTTGCAGTATTACTATCTAGTAAATTTATCCTTTTCAAAGTTTATCAACCCCTATTTAATTTCCTAGCTTCACTAACTAATTTATAGAGTTTATTCATAGCTTCAAGAGGATTTAATTCTAAAACTTCTATTTCTGAAAGCTCATTTATAAGATTTTCTTTTTCTACAAAAGAAAAATCAAGTTGCATATTATTAGATTCATCTTTTTTAGGTTCTTTAACTATTTCATCACTAAATGTTTCTATAGTTTCAATTGCAACTTCCTTTATAACTTCTTTATCCTCTTCTTCTAACACCTTATAGGTACTATCTTCGTTATTATTTTGTTCTAATTCATTTAAAATTTCTTTTGCTCTATCTATAACTTCTTTTGGAAGCCCTGCAAGTTTTGCAACTTCAATACCATATGATTGATCTGCTCCACCTTCAACTATCTTTCTTAAAAAGACTATATTATCTTCTATTTCTTTTACTGCAACAGAATAATTTTTAACTCCAGGTATCTTTCCTTCTAATTTTGTAAGCTCGTGATAATGTGTTGCAAATAATGTATTACATTTTAGATTATTATTTTTTGAAATATATTCTATAACAGACCAAGCAATACTAAGTCCATCATATGTTGAAGTTCCTCTTCCAACCTCATCTAATAAAACTAAACTTTTATGAGTTGCATTATTTAAAATGTTTGATACTTCCCACATTTCAACCATAAATGTAGATTTTCCACCTGCTAAGTCATCAGACGCACCTATTCTTGTAAATATTTTATCACATATTGATATATCGGCATGTTTTGCAGGAATAAATGAACCCATTTGTGCCATTAAAGTTATAAGTGCTACTTGTCTCATATAAGTTGATTTACCAGCCATATTAGGACCAGTTATTAATAATAATCTATCTTCATTATTATTTAAAATTGTATCATTTGAAACAAACTCTCCTATACCGATAACTTTTTCTACAACAGGGTGTCTACCTTCAGATATCTTTATTATTCCTTCTTCATTTATATTAGGTCTTACATAATCATTTTCAAGTGCAATTACAGCTAAAGTTGATATTGAATCTAAATTTCCTATGATTCTAGCACTCTTTTTTAATTTTGATATTTCATTAAATACAGTATTTTTTATATCTAAGAATAGATTATATTCAAGGTTAATTAATTTTTCCTCTGCACCTAATATTTTCTCTTCCATTTCTTTTAGCTCTTGAGTTATATATCTTTCAGCATTTGCAAGAGTTTGTTTTCTTATATATCTTCCCTCTGGCACTAATGCATAATTTGTCTTTCTAACTTCAATATAATATCCAAAGACTTTATTATATCCAACCTTTAAAGACTTAATTCCAGTAGCTTCTCTTTCAGAATTTTCTAAAGAAGCAATCCATTCTTTTCCGTGTAGTTTTGCTTTTCTTAATTCATCAACTTCTGTTGAATAGCCATCTTTAATAATATTTCCTTCTTTAATGGCTATTGAAGGATCATCTAAAATTGCTCTAAACAATAAATCTTTTAAGTCCTTTAAAACATCTAATTCTTCATAATATTCATTAAGTAAATTAGATGAGCAAGTACTTAATGTTTCCTTTATATATGGTAATTTATCAAGTGATGTTCTAAGTGAAACTAAATCTTTACCATTAACATTTCCATTTGCTATCTTACCTACGATTCTTTCTATATCATAAATATCTTTAAGAGCAATTCTTATATCTTCATTTAATTGCATAGAATTATAAAGTTCTTCTACTGCATCTAATCTCTTCTCTATTTCTACTTTAGATATAAGAGGTTCATCTATCCATTTTCTTAATACTCTTGCTCCCATTGAAGTACATGTCTTATCCATTACCCAAAGAAGAGAACCTTTCTTAGTTTTTTCTCTTATACTTTCTGTAAGTTCTAAATTTCTTCTTGAATTACCGTCAATAGTCATATAGTTTATTATGTCATACTTTTCAAGGAAATTTATATTTGCAAGGCTCATCTTTTGAGTTTCATAAACGTATTTAAGCAATATCTTACATGCTATCTTGCTTATAGAATCTAGATTTGAAACTTCTGCTTCAGAAAATTGTGCTTTTAATTCATCATCAGTAATTCTAAATGTTGATAAATCTTTCTTTGTAAGTAATGCTTGTGTATAGTTTGATATTTCATTTATAAACTTATCAGTTACATTTTTATCTATTATTATTTCTTTTGGATTAATCTTAGTTATTTCATCAAATAAAGTGCTTTTAATACTAGTAAATGATGTTGTTTTAAATTCTCCAGTACTTATATCAGTAAGTGCAATTCCAAAAGTATTGTTTTCTTCATATATAGCTAAAAGATAAGTATTAGAATTATTTTCATTATTACTATTATCTACGTATGTACCTGGAGTTATAACCTTAATTACATCTCTTTTTACTATACCTTTAGAAGCACCTGGCTCCTCAACTTGTTCGCAAATAGCAACTTTATGTCCCTTTGCAATTAATCTTGATATATATCCTAAAGAGGCATGATATGGAATACCGCACATAGGTGCTCTCTCTTCTAATCCACAATCTCTGCCTGTTAATACTAATTCAAGTTCTCTTGACGCAATTTTTGCATCGTCAAAGAACATTTCGTAAAAATCTCCCAACCTAAAGAAAATTATACAATCTTTATACTTTTCTTTTATCTCGAAGTATTGCTTCATCATGGGCGTTAATGCCAATGTAAATCATCCTCTCATATGTTAATTAAATTATGCTAATCTTTCATAGAAAGCATATAAAATATTATACTATAATGAATGTAGAATAAAAAGTAATATAATATTCTATAAAATAAAAAGGATAGCAAAATTTAAGCTATCCTTTTTATTTTAAATTATATTAATTCACCTATTAATGAATAAGGTTGAGCTCTAACTATTTTAACATCAATTAACTCACCTATTAAAGACTTATCCCCTTCAAAATTAACTAGTCTACCATTTCTAGTTCTTCCCATTAATTTTGTTTCGTCGTTTTTACTTGGTCCTTCAACTAATATTTCTACAACTTTTCCTTCGTATGCTTTATTATTTCTTATTACATTTTCGTTAACTGCTTGGACTAGTCTGTTAAATCTTTCGTGTTTTACATCATCAGGAACTTGGTTTTCCATCTTATCTGCTGGAGTATGATTTCTTCTTGAATATATAAATGTATAAGCTGAATCATAACCTACTTCTTTAACTAAAGATAAAGTATCATTAAAATCTTCTTCAGTTTCACCTGGGAATCCAACTATTATATCAGTTGTTATAGTTACATCAGGTATTTCCTTTTTGATTTTATTTATTAGATACATGTATCTTTCTCTATCATAGTGTCTATTCATTTCTTTTAAGATTCTATCTGATCCACTTTGAACTGGAAGATGGATTTGCTCGCAAAGCTTATCACATTCTTTTATAGCTAATATTACATCTTCATTTAAGTCTTTTGGATGAGAAGTCATAAATCTAACTCTTTCTAATCCTTCAATTTCATTTATTAATCTAAGTAATTTAGCAAAGTCTATGTCTTCTTCTAAGCCTTTTCCATATGAATTAACATTTTGACCTAAAAGAGTTACTTCTTTATATCCCTTAGAAACTAATTCTTTTATTTCCTTTATTATTTCTTCAGGCTTTCTGCTTCTTTCTCTTCCTCTTACATAAGGAACTATACAGTAAGTACAGAAATTGTTACATCCATACATTATTGTAACAAAAGCTTTTGTGCTATTTTCTCTATCTATAGGAATTCCTTCTACTATATCAGTTTCTTTATTTAATATTTCTTTAACTTGAACACCTTCTGATTTTACTCTATTTAAGTATTCAGGGAATTTATATGCATTATGAGTACCAAAAATAATATCTACATAAGGAAATGTTTTTAATACTTTGTCAGCCATACCTTTTTGTTGCATCATGCATCCACATATACCTATTATTAAATCAGGGTTTTTCTTTTTATATTTTTTTAGCATACCTAAGTTACCAAAAACTTTGTTTTCTGCATTTTCTCTAACGCAACATGTATTAAAAAGTATAATTGAAGCATCTTCAATATTTTCTGTTTTTGTATATCCTATTCTTTTTAACATTCCAGAAAGTTTTTCAGAATCCTCTTCATTCATCTGACATCCATATGTACTAATAAAGAAATGTTTATCTTCATTATTAGTATTTTCATATTCTTTTATATCAAATTCCATTATATTTCCTCCAATTTTGACTATATTTATATTTTAAAATTACTTAATGTATTATAGCATATAAAATGAAGAAATTAAATATTATAAAATACTTTGCATAGTCTATTATGATTTTATAAAAGTATTATAATAGCCTAAAAATTTAAATCCGATTTTTTTATAAAGGTTTAAAGCCTTATAATTTGAATCATTAACTCTTATATATAATTGAGATAATTTAATATCATAAGCAAGATTTATCATATACTCTAATAAGATTTCACCATAACCTAAACCTCTATATTCTTCTAGTATCCCAAAGTTAACTAACATATACATACCCTTATTATATATAATTTGAGCATAACCTATTTCTTTATTATCTAACAAGATAAAAACGCATCTATCACTTCTATAGTAATCTTGTTTTTCTTCATACATGATATCTCTAATATTAATAGGCTCTCTTCCATTATAATTAAAAATATCATTTTGAATTTCACAACGTAATTTTTCATCTTTATCAATTCTAAATTGCCTAAAAGAAATATTTTTATCGTGTTTTATCTTTATTTTAGTGTTTAAATCATACTTTAATAGCATAGTTGTTTCACTTTTAGTAAATTTATTATTTATAAGTATTTTTTTAGTTAAGTCATCTTCAAAGGTTTGATAAAATAACACTTTATCTTTAAATATTTTAATACTATTTAAATTAACTATTTCTAAAAACTCATCTTTTATATATAAATCATTAATAAATATAGTGTCTATAGAAAACCTTTCAAAATATACATAGCCAACATATTTACTATCAACTAATATCATTATTATTTTATTTTTGTAAAGTAGCTTTTTAAAAAAATTTAATCCATTATAAATAGAAATTATATTTAATCTATATTTGTTTATTAGGAAAAATTCATTTACTAAGCTTTCAAGACTTGAGAAATTTTTATTACTCAATTTCTCATAATGCACCATTATTAATACCTACCTTATAACTTTATAAATCTCTATTTTAAAATAACCCCTAAATCATTAGGGGTTATTTTCTAAACATCTTTCATACTTAAGCTTAATTTTTTATTTTCTTCATCTACAGATAAGATTTTAGCCTTTATTTCTTGACCTATACTTAAAACATCCGCAGGGTTATTGATTCTATCATGGCTTATTTTTGATATATGAACAAGACCATCTAAACCTGGTTCTAATTCTACAAATGCACCAAAATCATTTATTCTTACAACCTTACCTAATACTATTGATCCTTCTGGATATTTTTCAGAAGCATTTTTCCAAGGCTGTGGAGTAAGTTCTTTTATGCTAAGTGATAATTTTTTATTATCTTTATCTAGTTCAATAACTTTAACATCAATTATGTCTCCAGCTTTTAAGTAGTCTTCAGCTCTTTTTACATGGTTCCATGAGATTTGTGATAAGTGGATTAATCCATCTACTCCATCAACTTCTGCAAAAGCTCCAAATTTAGTAAATCTCTTAACTTCAGCTTTTACTACATCCCCAACCTTTAATGAACCTAAAACTCTTTGTTCATTAAGTTCTTTTGCTTCTTCTTGAACTCTTCTGCTTGATGCTATAACTCTTGAAGGATTTTCTTTATTAAAATCTATTAATTTAACAACTAAAGTCTTACCTTTATATTGATCTTTATTATTAACAAATTTCATATCTATTTGTGATGAAGGAACAAATATTCTTACTCCACCATAATATCCTACTAAGCCTTTTTCTTTTATTTCTGATATCTTTAATTCAAAAGTTTCTCCACTTTCATATAATTTTTCAAGTGAAGAGATTATTTCGTCTTTTTCATATTCAAGTCTTGATAAAATAACATAGTCATTATCTTGATTTAGACTAATAACTTTAGCTTTTATTGTATCTCCATTATTAAGAGTTTTAGCATATTCCATTGGATCAACCTTTGCAGTTAATTCTTTAAATGGAATTTTACCATCTTTTTTGTATCCAACAAGTGATACTATAACTCCATCATTATCTTTAGATAAGATTTCGCCTTCTATTTCATCACCAATATGGAATCTCTTATCCATTTCATTCATTAATTGCGCTTGTTCATTGTTTAAAGTATTTTCACCTTGCATAATATTAATAACCTCCCTAATTATCCAGTTTGGTGTCGAAGCACCAGCTGTAATACCTACTTTCTTAAAATCTTTATTATCTATAAATTCTCTTGGAAGTTCAAGTGAATTTTCAATATGAATAGTATTCTCACAATTTGCTTTAGATATTTGATAAAGCTTTGTTGTATTAGAACTATGCTTGCCACCTATAACAATCATAGCATCTACTTCTTTTGATAGTTCATTTGCGCTTTTTTGTCTAACTTCTGTAGCTGAGCAAATTGTATTAAATGATACAAAATCATCTAAATCATTTTCATTTTCTAAGTTTTTAATAGTGTTTTGCCAATTTGCTTCTTTTTCTGTAGTTTGTGAGACTGCGCATACTTTACCAGAAACTTTTGTATCAAATTCTCCATTTGGTGTAATTATTGCTTTATTATCACACCACCCATTTATACCAATAACCTCTGGATGATTTTTATCTCCTAATATAACTATGTTATATCCATCTTTTGAATATTCTTCTGCTGTCTTTTGTATCTTAGTAACAAATGGACAAGTAGCATTTATGACTTCAAGTCCTTTAGCTTTAAGTTTTTCTATAACATCCTTTGGAACGCCATGTGATCTTATAATAATGACATCGCCTTCTACTAATTTATTTAAATCAGCATCATCTATTGAATAAATATCATTTTCTTCTAAATATCTTACAACATCACTATTATGTATAAGTGGTCCTAAAGTATAAACCTTTTTACCATACTGTTTTCTTACATCAATAGATTTTTCTACTGCCCTTTGTACACCAAAACAAAAACCAGCATTTTCAGCTAATATTACTTCTCTCATGATTGTACTCCTAAAAGTTTTAATTAAGTTTAGATCTTATAAATTCATTAATCTTATTTGTAACTTGCTCTATATTTAAACCAGTTGTGTCAATTTCTACAGCATCATCAGCTTTTTTAAGTGGATCTATAGCTCTTGTACTATCTTCATGGTCTCTTCTTATTATATCTTTTAATATTTCATCATAAGAGCATTCTATATCTCTTTTTATTAATTCAGAATATCTTCTCTCTGCTCTTTCTTCTGGTGTAGCAGTTAAAAAGATTTTAAATTTTGAATCCTTTAAAACTACTGTTCCTATATCTCTACCATCCATTATAACATTATATTTATTAGACATATCTCTTTGTAATTTTACAAGCATCTTTCTAACTTCTGGAATTGAAGCATATGAAGAGACAACCCCACTAATTTCTGGCATAGTTATTTTATCTTGAATATTTTCGCCATCTAAAATTAAATCATCATTTTCAAAATGCATCTCCATATTTAATATTAAGTCACATATTTCTGAAATATTTTCTGGTTTTAAGTTATTTTCTAGTGCTTTTAAAGTAACAGCTCTATACATAGCTCCAGTATTTATATACATTAAATCAAATTCCTTTGCTACAAGCTTAGCTATTGTACTTTTTCCTGCTCCTGCTGGTCCATCTATTGCAACTGATATTTTCAAATTTTCTTCCACCTTTCTAAGTTAACGACTATAAGTATAATTATATAATTTTATTCTTTTTATAACAAGCATTTTAGATATTACTTCCAGCTATATATCCAGTAGAAAATGCTATTTGTACATTATATCCACCGGTAAATGCATCAACATCTATTACTTCTCCTGCAAAAGATAAATTATCTATAATTTTACTTTTCATTGTTGAAGGATCTATTTCCTTTGTATCTACTCCACCTGCTGTAACAATAGCTTCTTCTATTGGTCTTAAGCCTTTTACCTTTAGTTTAAAATTCTTTATTATATGAACTAAATTTTTTCTCTCTTCTTTAGTTATTTCATTAACCTTTTTATTCTCATCAATTTTTGATAATCTTATAATTACAGGTATAAGTTTTTTAGGTAATAAATCATCTAATGAGTTTTTAAAATCTTTATTTATGTATTTTTTGAAATCTTTTTGGATTCTTAAATCTAAATCTTTTATATCTAATGCTGGTTTTAAATCAATTACTATCTCATAGTTTTTATCATTTTTTATAAATCTACTACCACTTAAAACTAAAGGTCCTGATATACCAAAATGAGTAAAGATCATTTCACCTAAATTTTTAAATACCTTTTTATTTTCTTCATATATAGTTAGTTCAATATTTCTAAGAGATAACCCCATTAAATCTTTAACTATAGAATCTTTTATTTCTATAGGAACAAGTGATGGTTTTAATTCTTTTATAGTATGACCTAAAGATTTTGCAAATTTTTGACCTTCTCCCCTAGAACCTGTTAATGGATATGAAGCACCACCTGTACATAGTATAAAATGGTCTCCCTTAATTATATTACTATTATTTATTTCAACACCAGTTATTTTATTACCATTTTTTATTATATTAGTTACTTTACTATTAAGCATTACCTTTATATTGCACTTTTCTATAGCTTTTGATAATCCTTTAATAATATCTGAAGATTTATCTGACTCTGGAAATACTCTTCCGCCTCTTTCAACCTTTAATTTAATGCCTTGATCTTCAAAAAAGCTTATAGTATCTTCATTAGTAAAAGTATATAAAGAACTATATAAAAAGTATGGATTTCCTGGAATGAAGTCAAAAAATTCTGATATATCTTTATTATTTGTTACATTGCATCTTCCTTTACCTGTTATAAATAACTTCTTACCTAATCTATCGTTTCCATCTAAGAGGATTACTTCATTATTATTCTTGCTTGCAGTTATTGCTGCCATCATTCCTGCTGGACCAGCTCCTATAACTACTACTTTACTCATTTAATCAGCTCCTTAATTAATTGTTAAAATAATTGTACTACAGCATAAAAAAAATGTTAACTAAAATAAAAAGATTTTATGGTACTCATAAAATCTTTTTATAATATATAAATTTTTCTAATTGTCATTTTCACCAATAGTTTTATTATTTATTTGATATATATTATAATCTTTCCAAATAGCTTCTAGAGAACCAAATGTAGTTGCTATTGTTTCTTTTTCTCTCATTCCAACTGCTATAATTAAGGCATTAACTAATGATAACGGTGCAACTAAAGAATCAACAAATGATGCCATATTACTTTGAGCAATTAATGTTAAATCTGCCTTAGATGCTAAAGGAGATATTAAACTATCAGTTATTGCAACAACCTTAGCGCCTCTTGATTTTGAAAAATCTAGAGCATCTATTGTTTTTGAAGCGTATCTTGGGAATCCTATACCGATTACTAAATCCCCTTCTTTAATATTTATTATTTGTTCAAATATATCTGAAATACCGTAGTTTACAGTTTTAACATTTTGAAGAATTATATTTAAATAAAAGCCTAAAAATTCTGATATAACTGTTGAACTTCTTAAACCTAGTATATAAATATTTTTAGCTTTAAATATTTCATTTACAACCTCTTCAAATACATTAGAATTAATTTTTTCTAATGTAGCTCTTATATTTTCAATGTCAGCCTTTAAAACTCCCTTTAATGCATCACTATCAGATATATATTCATTTGAAAGTTCTAATCTTTGTACAGTTGTAAGCTTATTTTTTATTAATTCTTGTAATGCTTTTTGAAGCTTAGGATATCCAGTAAAACCAAGTTCATTAGCAAATCTTACAACAGTAGACTCTGATACTCCTACAGCTGTTCCAAGCTTTGCAGCAGTCATAAATGCAGCTTTATCATAATTATTTAATATATATTCTGCTATTAATTTCTGGCCTTTACTTAATCTTTGGAATTTAACTTGAATTAATCTCATTAAATCTTTATTATCGTTAAAATCTTTATCCATAATTATCTACCTACTTTATAATCTTTTGTAATAATAATTTTATCATTAAATGATTGGGTTTTCAATTAAAATTTCATATTCAATATTATATAAAATATATTATAAAGCTAATTTCTATAATATTTTTATACTTTTTTATAATTGTAATTTAGCTAACTTTTTCAATAACTGCAAGCATTGGAGCAGTTTCGCTTCTATTTAAAAATTCATGAATCATAACACCATATTGCTTTTTCGATATTTGTTTTAAAAAGTCTAAAATGCAAGTTTTTTCTCTTTTTCCTTCATCATGACCACTATATATACATATTGTCATAATACCTCCAGGATTTAAAAGATCTAGTCCTAATTTTATACTTTCTAATGATGTATTATATTTTGTTGTTATTTCTTTTGATGCACCAGGTAAAAAACCAAGATTATACATAATGCAATCAACATTTTCTTTTATATAATCGTTGAATTTATGGTGTGAATCACATATAACCTCAACATTTTCCTTATTTTTTTCTTTATATTTTAAACATGCCTCTTCTTGAATATCAAAAGCATACACTTTATTAAAATTTAAAGATAAAAAATCTGTATCATGTCCATTACCTAAAGTAGCATCTATTGCAACATTTTTATTTTTTAAATAACTACTTATTATATTATGTGATAATTCACTAATATCACTTACATAATTAAACATTTAAAATCCCCCTATAATTTTTATTATAAAGAATTAATATAATCAAGCTCAGTTTTTGTTAATTCTCTATACTCACCTTTTTTTAGATATCCAAGCTTAATATCTCCAACAGAAATTCTCTTTAAACTTAGAACATCATGGTTAAAGGCTGAACACATTTTTCTTATTTGTCTATTCTTACCTTCATGTATACTTATCTCTACTACAGAAGTATTACTATCAGAAGAGAAGGAAATTTCTTTAATTTCAGAATTTGCAGTAACATATCCTCCTATATCTACCCCATTTCTAAATGAATTCATTTCATTTTCAGTAAATCGTCCCTTTACAACTGCAATATATTTTTTCTGTATCTTAACTCTTGGATGAATTATCTTATTATAAATATCTCCATCATTTGTCATAAGGAGTAATCCTGAACTATCATAGTCAAGTCTTCCTATAGGGAAAACTCTTTCATTAACATTTACTAAATCTAAAATAGTTTTTCTTCCCTTTTCATCACTAAGAGATGTTATGTATCCTTCTGGTTTATTTAACATTAAATAAACTTTGTTTTCTTCAGGTAAAATTACCTTACCATTATATTCTACTATATCTATACCAGGAGTTACCTTAACTCCTAATTCAGTTACATATGAATTATTTACTTTAACTTTTCCTTCAGTAATTAATGTTTCGCATTTTCTTCTAGATGCTATACCGCATCTTGCCATATATTTTTGTAATCTTTCTTCCATTAATGTATTCCTCCAAAACATTATGTTTCCTTTATGATTATAAGATATAAAAAACCTCCATACAATAGTTTTAAACTAATATATGAAGGTTTATTTTAATTATTCTTTTACAATAATTAGTCAGTGTAAACAAGTAAAATACTTTTTAGATACAACACTAAAATGCGCTATCTAATTTCATTTATAAATTAATTTTTATATTCTAGAAATAGCAACCTCTGCTTAAAAGTAATAAAAATATTAATGGAAATCCTCCAAATCCACAGCCATAGTTACCAAATCCACCGCATCCACATCCACGGCCATAACCATAGCCATTATATCCACCATAACCATAGTTGTTGTAACCAAAATTATTGTAGCCAAAATTATTGCATCTACATCTTCTTGACATTTTCACCAACTCCTTATCTTTAGCTACTATATAATATTCATAATCTACATAATTGTGTTATTTATTTATAATTATTTACGAGTATACTTAACTAAAGTATAATATAATTAACAAAGATTTAAGGAGGATTTATGATGGATAAAAGAAATCGTATTATAGCACCAAGAAATGTTGTTAATACTAAAATGTTATACATGCTATATATTCTTAAGGAATTATCAAAAGGTGAAGTTGTATTTGGAAATAAAGTTTTAACTGATTTTAAAGATATGTTTGATTCTACTACCATTCCTTTTCCTATTTCATCAAGTACTGTATATGAAAGTTTATATGAACTTGAAGAGAGAGAATATGTAGTATCTAAATGGAGTGGAGAAGATCTATCAAATAAAAGAAGTAAAAAAGTTTATTCAATAACTGATAGAGGTATTTCTTTTTTAAATGCAAATTTAGCAGATTATATTCTAAACTTAGATAAAACAAAATCAACTCTAGATAAATTAAAACAAATGTTATTAAAATAAAAAGAGGCAGTTTTTCTTTTGCTGCCTCTTTTTATTTTTTAGATACATATTTATTTTTATCTATATAAAATCTCCACAAAAAATCTTTTGCCTCTTCTGCATAATCTATACCTATTCTTTTAGTAGTTACTATATTAAAATTTTCATCATTTCCGTAAGTTATATAAAGCTCACCTTTTTCATAAAGCCTACAATAATTTAAGCTTCTATCTATACATAATGCCTTGCATAACTTCCCTGGCCCATTAGTAAGACTTATCTTTTTTTGATTATTTAACTCTTCATAATTTTTATTAAATCTTTTATTTGAAATATACTCAAATTCATTAAGTGGTTCTACAGCTCTTATTAAAACAGCCTCAGCTTCTTCTTTTTCACCTGTAACTATATTTAAACAATTATACATTCCATATATAAGATATATATAAGCTACTCCTCCTTCACTATATAAAACTTCAGTTCTATTAGTTCTTCTTCCATTATATGCATGACATGCCTTATCAGTTTTTCCTATGTACGCTTCTGTTTCTACAATCTTGCTCTTTATTATTTTCCCATCTATTTCTCTAACTAGAATCTTTCCTAGTAAATCTTTTGCTAAACTTAATGCATCAGATTGAAAATATGACTTATCTATAATCATATATTTATAGCTCCTTTTTATATGTTAAATTTATATATCTAATTAAAATTAAAAAACCATTTATAGTTATATTAGTATTATAGCTATAAATGGTCTTTTATATTATCTACTTAAATATTCTTTCATGAATTCTATTATACTAAGTTGTATTTCTAGACTTTTTATTACATCACCTTCAACATTTAAAGCATGATTTGCATTATCTATATTTATTAATCTTGTACCACTAACTTCTTCAATTTTTTCTAAGTTTTCTTTTGATAATAATGGATCACTACTACCTGTAAATACTAATGAATTTTTTTCTATTCCCATTTGTACTGTTTTATTTATAGGACTTATATAAATATTTGTGATATTGTATCCCTTAACATTTTTATTTAAAACATTTTGTACGCAAGTTCCAATACTTTTTCCTATAAAAACAATATTTCTATATTTGTTTCTTAATGTACTTTTTAATAATTTAAATGATTCTTCAGCAATAATATTAAACTCAACATCAGGATGGAATTCTCCTCTTCCTACTTGGAATCCATATTCTATTTTTAATACATCAAAACCTAATTGAAGTGCTAAATTTGATGAATATTCTAAAGTTACCCTATCTAGAGTATATCCTATACCTGGCAATATTACTGCTAACGTATCACTTCCTTTTCCTATAACTAAAGGTTTTAAATTCATTCCCCAATATGATTTTACTATATCATTCATAATTCTCAACTTCTTTCTTTATAGTATAAATAAAGTATATCATAAATAATAACCTACACATTAAATTAAAAAATTAGTTAAAACTATCTTTTTAAAATTCATCTTTTATTAACTAGAAAATACATTATAAATCATTTCTTAAATTAATAAATTCTTGTAAAACCTCATCTGATTTTTTTAAAGATCTTAATAAAAGCATATTAGTATAATTATTTTTATGATTTAAGTTATTTACATTAATACAACATTTATATCTTAATATTGTTTTTTGAGAAGAGGCATTTATTTTCATACTATCTAATATACGATCGATATTACTTAAACATTCATTAATATATAATTTATCTATATCTTTTTTATCTTGATTTAATAATACAATACAACAATGAGTTAATAATGAAGTAAGTTGATTATTTTTAGCTAATAAGCTTTTAAAGTATATGTTATCAACCTTTGAAAAATGTAATTGTAATTTACCACTTATCAAGTATGAAGAATAAATAATATCTTTAATATCCTCTTCAACCTTTTTTCTACTAACATTTAAATCTATTATACTTCTAATTTTATCTACTATTATCTCATCTAATTCCATCAATCTATTTACCATACTTATAAGTTCCATATGATTTTTACTAGGTAATATAAAATTATTTGCAAATAAAACAATTAATGCTGAAATGCAAGTATAAGCTAATCTTAAAAATATTGCTTCATCATCACCCATGCTTATAGTAGTTATGGCTAATGCATAACAAGTTAAATATATTGTTTTAGTTCCATAATCATTAAATGCATACATAAATATTGTACATATAATAAGTATTATTATATGAGAAAAATGAGTTGTAAAAATTGAAAACAATATAAATGATGCTATAAGTCCAATTACAGTACCCTTAAATCTTAAGCTAACTCTCTTTTTACTATCTTCATAAAAAGGCATAGTTAATAAAAATATTGTCATAGGAATCCAATAACCCTTAGGAATATTAAAGGCTCTAATAGCTGTAAATGATATTGCCAATAGAAAAGATATTCTTATTGCAAACCTTATTTTAAATTGATTTAATGAAAATTTATACTTACTATACTTTTCAAAATACTCTTTAGATTTTGAGAAATTTAAATACTTCTTAAAATCAAACAAATTAGGCTTAGTTGTATCTTTTACAGCAGATATAAGTCGGTTTAGTATATATACCATATAATGATTTAAATTTTCATACTTTAATGAATTGTTAGAAATAAAATCATTTATTAATTCTATATATTTTTCTTTTTCTATATCTGATCCTTGATATTTACTAAAATCAGAAAACAACTTACTAAGTTTAAGTATATATTCTTTGTTAGCATTATCGTCAAATAAATCCTTTTGTGCTACTATATCATCTATTACATTATTCATATGTTGAAATACAATAATAAATAAGTAATATCTTTTTTTACCACTTAAATAAACAAATCTATTTAATTCTTTGCATGTTTCAAATAAATCAAATGTTGCATTTTTTATATTTTCCTTATTTCCATCTAATACATCTTTTAATTGCTGGCTGACATTATTAAATCCATTTTCAATTAGCTTTGTAATTTTAGTATATACGCCCTTTGGTGCAAATATCATCAAAGCTATAATAACTACTACATAAGCTATAGTTATTGATAAAAGTCTCATTGGAATTTTATCAAAATGAGTTGGAAAAATTTGA
The DNA here is from genome assembly GCF_034179595.1 of Clostridium sp. GTDB lineage: Bacteria > Bacillota > Clostridia > Clostridiales > Clostridiaceae > Clostridium. The sequence continues at coordinate 698 of NZ_JAXFPT010000034.1, read as the reverse complement.
AGAAATACAAATGCCATTAAATAAGGGAAATAACTACTTGGATCATACTCATCTGTTAAAAAGTAAGCTAAAATCCCAACACCAAGTAAATTAATTATAAATGCACTATAAACTGCTTCACTTGCTATTGAAGCTAAAAATCCTATAATAAGATGAATAACTAATGGCCTTATTATATTTTTTTCAATAGCTGCATTACTCTTTAACCTTATAAATGTTAGTGTCATATAAGGTGCTATTATTATATTGTTTAATCCAAAAAAATAAAGATTAATAAATAGTATAATAGTTGATACTAAAGCAGGAGGTAATGCCACTTTTAATTTGCTTTTAATCTGTTCCATATTCATTTTTTAATTTCCTCTTTCTTTTATACCAAGTTAATACAATTATATTTTAGCTAAATATTTTATATATAATATTAATAAATGGTAATAAATTTGTTAGATTATATTTTTATTTTTAATTATCATTTACGGGTATTTTATTTAAGAGTTTATATACAAATAAAAAATAATCTATTGTATTAATACAATAGATTATTTTTTATAACTCTTTGCAATACATAACCTCAGTATACTTATCAAATTTTTGAGTTTTATCTGTTAAAGTAAAGCCATTATTTTCATAAAACTTACGTGCTCTACTATTTTCTTTAAATACCCATAACATAACTTTATTAAATCCAGAATTTTTAA
>NZ_JAXFPT010000017.1:0-100302 GCF_034179595.1 Clostridium sp. | reverse complement strand
TGAAAATGTAGCAATCATACCATAAATCATATCTTTACCTAATGCACCAAAGGCAAAAGTATATTTTATTCTTGCCGGTATTTTACCATCTAGTCTACATTCTGTATTTGATTGTTTCATATAAAAATCCTCCTTAATTATCTTTGAAATTGTTTTCACTTTAAATTGTATTCCCAAAAATGGAATTTTCAATATAGTTTACTAAATGTTAAAAATTTTTAGTAAAATTTATATTATAAATCAAATTATTTTTACTAAAACTTTCAAATAAAAAAAGAGATAAGCTTATGCCTATCTCTTTTTATAATTAATTTAACTTATTATATCTTTTCGTCCTATACTTGGTAAATTTCCTTCATTTCCTGATTTATTTTCCTGGTTTATTTTCTGGCTTATTTCCAGGATTATTTTCTGGTTTATTTCCTGGTTTATTTCCCATATTATTTCCTGGTTTATCTTCTGATAGTACTACTATTTCAGCTGAATCTCTTACTCTTAATCTATGTCCTTCTGGATCTTCTGATGCAAGACCTATCGCTGAAATTTTATCTCCTACCTTAACTCTTAATTTCCATTCATCAGCTACACCTGGATTTTCACTACTTCCAATGTATCCTTCAGTGTAAACTCTACTTTCGCCACTTCCATCATCAACATAAATGTTTTGGCCTTCAATTCTAGTTACTGTTCCTGAAACCTTAACTAATAATCCTTCCATTTCTTCAAGCATACTATCTTTAGTTGAAAGATTAGTAGGTTCTACTAAATTAATATTTTCATCAATAATTTGTAAATCAAGTTCTTCGTTCTTAACAGCAACTTGTGCATCACCTAAGTATGATGAAACTTTTCCAGTAATTCTTACCTTTTGACCTAAGTAAACTTTTGTTGAAGATACACCGAAAATAGTTAATCCTCCAGTTTCATCTTGTATATATATAACATCAAAGAAAGAATTTCCTTTTGCTGCTTCATTTGATGCTGCTGTAACATATCCCTCTACTACTACTTTTTCTCCAAATCTATCTGGATTATTATCTTTATCATTATCAACTCTTACTTCTGCAATTTTGCTTACTGGTATCTGTGGTGCTGGAGCTAATGTTTTTATTATCTTTTCTGTTATTTGATAATTTGAATAATCTAAGCCATCCATCTCAAAATCTGAGAATAATGTAGCTCCTGCTACTATAACCTTAGATCCACTTTCTAAAGTTTCAACTGCTACTCCAACCACTTCACCTTTTCCAATTGGTTGATTGTCGTTTTGCTTATCTGCATCATTTCCATAAGTTGTATCATGACCTCTAACTAAAACTTCAACATTTTCAGTATCATTTGGCATAATTAAAGTTGAACCACTATAATAACTAAACTTCTTAGATGTATCTATTCCATTCATCCATTCACTTTCAGTATTATAATCATCAAAATATAATCTATAAGATTGACCACCATTTTCCACATCATCAGTAGCTTGGTCATCATTAAATCTTATTTTAGCTCCTATAGCTTCAAGTACATAATTACCTTGCTGTGCATTTCCATACTCGCCTTTAGCATCACCATAATCTGCCTTAGAAGTAATTACAATATTTCCTCCTCTTTTAACAAATCTAGCTATTGCATCTAGCTCATCTTGTGTGTATTTCTGAGGAGTTAATCCTTGACTAGGTTTTTCTGTACTTTGTGGATCTGATAGCATTAATAAAGATGCACCTTCTAATACCTTATCAGTAATTGGCTCTTTATTTATTATTGCCTTCATTCCATTTTCGGCCATTAATGCTGTTAATGTACTTACCTTACCAGCATAATCACCAGTTACATATTGATTTTGATGTGCTCCATCAATTATAACCTTTGAAATTTGATTTGACTTTACTACTTCAATATCTATGCTTCCTTTAAACTCTTTAATATTTCCATTTACATTAGCTATAACTTTAACTACGAATGTATAATCTCCTGCCTTTTCAAATTTATATGGAAGCTTTGCTGTAAATTGTTCTGATGATTCTATTTTATCAATATTATTTACTATTGCTTTATCTGAACCATTTATATAATACTCAATTTTAACATCAGTTAATGGAGTAGCTTCGTTGTTGTATATATTAGTTTCTATATTAAACTCTTCTCCCTCAACTATAACTTCAGTGTCACAGTCTATTGTTGATATACCAACATTTTCTCTTTCTCCAACCCAAACTGGTGCTGTTACAGCAATATCTTTATCTTCTTGATCTACTCTTACATAATAATATGAGCTTACATTACTATCTAAAGAAAATGTTATTTGTTTTTCATTAGAATTTATATTATCTATTGATTTTATTACTTTACCGCCATCCCCAATTATTGATATCTTTTTGATATTATCATTAGCATCTGGATCTTCAACATTAATATTAAATTCTAAAGAATCAGTATCTTCTAAAATTGATCCCATTGTATTTCCATTAACTTTATAAGAAATTCTTAGATTTTCATCTTCTGTTGCATAAGTTCTTCTTTCACGAATTGCATCATAAAGAGAATCTCTTGAAAGATCTTCTGCCTCAATAACTGTTTTTGCAGTATTGGCATTACCCCATTTACCTTTATGGTTATCTTGGTTGTTTGTTGGTGAAACATGCCAACCCTTATCTAATGCTCTTGTGTAATATTCATATGAAGGGAAATATCCTGAACTTCTAATAGCTCCTTCTCCATTTCCTACTTCTACTAATGTAACTAATTCATCTATAGCTGTATCATAATGTGAAAAATCACTAAAATCACCAAAAGTTTTACCTGGATGATTTAATTGTGATAATGATTGTTGTTGTGTCTTTAATGTATTATAGTATGTTTTTAAGTCCATACTTTTATTGCTTCTAGTTTCAAAACCTGGTGTATTAAATGTATTCATATGTCCATATCCACCAGTTGAACCTGACCAAGTCATTTCATAACCATAAATAGCTACAAATTCTCCATCTCTATTGTATTTGTCTGCTGTTTCTTTACCTTTATTCCATGCTTGACTTGCAGAACCATCTGCTAAATTAGCCTTTGTATCATTATCATACCAATTTGAATGGTCTGTAACCGCCATGAAATCTAAATTTGCATTCTTTTCAGCATATTGGTAAGCTTCATCAATACTACCTTGTCCATCTGATAAATTTGTATGTGAGTGAAGTTGTCCAAAGTATAAATTCATTTCTCTAGTACCAACTGTAAATTTCCACTCTTTTGTTGTTACGTTTCCTAAAGTATCTGCTATTTCAACTTTTACAGTATGTTTTCCATCTGAAAGATTTTCTTTTACTTCATAACTAACTGTATTATCATTTTTAACTAAATCAGCTGTAATATCATTGCTATCTAGATACATCTTGACAGTATCCATATTAACTCCTGTTTTATCAGTAAATGTTGCTGATATTTTAGGTTTCTTGTTTTCACCTACATTTGAAGAAGGAGCTGGTTTAATATTACTAACAATTGGACCTTCCTTATCTTCTTCTGGTTTAGGTTCTTCTGGTGTAGGTTCTTCTGATCCACTTTCTAATTTTTTAACTTGTGATGGGTCATTTATTCTTAATTGATATCCATCATTACCACTTTTAGAATATTGTGATAGTACAGCTGTAATCTCAACTTTATCTTTAACTTTTATATCATTTAAATTTATAGCTTTATAAAGATTAATAGTTTTTCCCTCTTCATCTTTAAGTACTGTATCACCTGTTAAATTTATAGATTCAACTATTAAATCTTTTATTTTAACCATTTGTGATTCAAAATTTTCTCCACCATTATTATCTACAATATCACTAATTTTAACAACTTTACCTTCTGGAATAGCTTTTTTCCCTCTATTATCTATAAGCTCAAATCCATTTATTTGCATTAATCCATTAAATATTGAAGGCTTTCCTGATACAACAACTTCATCTCCAACTTCTAATTCTTCAGAACTTCTTAATGCTATTCCTGATGTCTTGTCTTCAATGGCATAATTAAATGAATTACCTGAAGCTTCTTTAAACGTAACTATTCCTTTAACTATTACTTCTGTTTCACTATCAGCTATCCTTGCATCCTTAATTGATATTAATCCTTCAATATCTTGTTCTTTTTCTTTCTGTATAAGCTTTACATCATCAAATGTTAAGTTACCAGCATCTTTAGTATATTCAAACTTAATTTGTTTAGCTTCTACAGGTATTTCTAATTTAACCTCTGTAACATTTAAAAAATTGCCTAATTCTACAGAATCAAATATCTTTTCAAATACTACTGAATCTTCATCATTTAATGCTGATACAATAAGCTTAGATTGACTTTCCCCTGTAACACCTTGATTTTTTAAATAGAAGCTTAATTCAGCAACGTTATCTAATGAGAATTTTGGAGTAACTATAGATTCAACTTTACCTAAGCCTCTACCAAACCCTATTGCAGGCACTGTATTATAGTTACCTGTGGTATTATATCCATCTAATCCATTTTCTTTAGTTTGTCCATCTCTAATAAATGTCCATCCTTCATTTTCTGCTTTTATGCCTTCTTTGTTGCTTCTTTCTCCTATAAAGTTTTCTTCAAAAATAATTATCTCTTTTTCTTTTGAATCCCTTAATGCTGCAAAAACTATCTCAGCTGGAGTTGCAATTATCCCAACCATAATAGTAGATGCAGTAAATAATGCAGCTACTTTTTTAGTACATTTAATTCTAAAATCCATACCTTTGCCCCTTATTAGTTGTAATTTTATAAAACTTAATTCTTAATCATCATATGTACTGTAACTTTTTTATCAATTTTATTGTTAAATTCATGCTGAAATATATGTAACATAAGTTAACTTTATAGAACATATATTTTTTGATTGAATGGGAAATTTAATTAAGGTAATAATTCATCTTTACTTGAATATTAAAGTATTACTTTCTTCTTTTATGTATACATAAATAACTTGCAATAATCGCTGTGATAGGCACTGCTAAAACTATCCCTATACTTCCTGAGATTCCTTGAATTATTTCTATTCCTAATATATCTAAATTAATAAGCTTATTATATGGCATATTAGATGAATAGATTAATATTAATAAACTTAAGGATCCTCCAGCAAAAGCCAATATTAATGTATTTGTCATAGTTCCAATAATATCTTTTCCTATATTCATAGCTTTTTTAAATAACTTATTAAATTCAATATTATTATCAACACTATAAATTTCAAATATAGATGATGAAATTGATATGGCAACATCCATAACAGCACCAAGCGATGCTACTAATATACCAGTAAACATTAATCCTTTAATCTTAAGTCCAGAATCTTCTGCAATATACATTAGACTTTCTGCATCTTCCATCGTTATTCCTGATAGATTAGTTAAATTGCCAAATATATAAGCTGTTATTCCTGCAACAACTACCCCCATAGTTGTTCCTAAGATTGCGGCTAAAGTTTTCTTATTTATTCCAGATACAAGTAATAAGGTAACACTTGTACTTAGTATTGCCATTATTATTCCTGCTAATATAGGATTTACTCCATTTAGCATTAGAGGTAACATTAAATATACACAACATACTAAAGTAAATATTAATGCTACTAAAGATCTAATTCCTTTTAGTCCACCAACAATAATCACTATTATTGAAAATAAGATCAATAATATATAAATCATATCGCTTCTATCATGACTAAATAGCGTTGCAATAGTTTCTCCATTATTTTCATAACACCCTACTATAATTTTGCTGTTTTTATTAACTTTAATATTATAAAGTCTGCTTATTGGATTTTTAATTTCAAATTCATGTCCTTTTAAATCTGAATCTTTTATCCGAACCCGTATAGTTTGGAAACCAACTTCTAGTTCTTCTAGATGTTTATCCTTTTGTAGATCTTCTTCTATAATCTCAGTTACTACGCCTTTATAATATTTTGTTTCTTTATTATATTTATCAGGTAAAAATCCCCCAACAAATATAGATTTTGAAATAATAATTAATAAAATACTACATATTATTACCCCTAATATAGGAATAATATTTTTAATTAATTTATTCATTTTTTCCCCCACAAATTTAAAATATAGTCCACTTAAAATCTTATAATATATTAAAAATTTTAATTTAATATTTTATATACAATCCCCCTTCAAATCCCCATACATCAAGTTTAAAAATTATTTAATATATACTAAATATAAGATTTTTAGTTATAAAACAGCACCCTACTTTCAATATTATATATAATATACAATTATTTGACAATATAGTATAATTTATTATGTTTATTTCAATAAAAAAAGATCCCTTCATTTAATGAAAGGACCTTTTCTTCTGCATAAGTTAATTTAATTAACTTATATTTAAATTTATAGATTAATGAATTTATTAAATCTATCTCTTACCTTTTCTTCACCCATAATTTGCATTATTGTATAAAGATCTGGTGTATTTGTTCTGTGAGTAAGTGCTGCTCTTACAGCTCCTGCAACGTCAGAAACCATTCCCTTAAAGTTTTCTGGATTGCTCTTATATTCTTTTCTATTTGTTGCATATCCAAGTTCTATAGCTAAAGCTTTAAGTTCTTCAAACCAAGTTTCTTGATCTGTATTGAAATTATATACTTTAGCATAACTTTCAATTATACTCTTAGCATCTTCTAAGTTTAAAGTCTTTGGAAGTTCTACATTTTCTGAAGTTTCTAAATTGAATAATTCATCAAAGAAGTAGAATATTTTTTCACGAACTTCATTCCACTTACCAAAATCTTTTCTTGGCTTTGGACCTTCTTTATCTATATTAAATACTTCTTTCATCATTGCTTCATTCTTAGTTACAAGGTCAAACATTTCTTTATCGAAATCTTTTGCCCAAGCTACATAATAATCATAAACAACTGGTGCTTTCATTTTGCATATAACATTTTTACTTACATCATGTAACTTAACTATATCAAATAAAGCTCCTGATTTACTCATTTTATCTAAAGATACAGGGAATTCATGATAATCTGCATCTGGATTTTCTGTTCTCCAATCTTCAAATGTTGAATTTATTATATTTAAAAGATATTCGATAACAGAAATCGCTGGATATCCTTCTTCTCTATAATAACTTACAGCACTTTCTGGGTCTTTTCTCTTTGAAAGTTTTCTCTTTGATCCATTTTCTGATTTCATTATTGTTGGAACATGAGCATAATTTGGTCTATCAAAGCCTAAAACATCAAATAATTGAAGATGTATTGGAAGTGATGATAACCATTCTTCTCCTCTTATTACATCTGTAGTATGCATTAATGCATCATCTATAGCATGTGCAAAATGATATGTTGGAAGTCCATCTGATTTAATGATAACTATATCTTGAACATTTTCTGGGAATGAAACATCTCCCTTTATTAAATCATGGAACTCTACTCTATTTTCTTCTTTTCCTGGTGATTTTAATCTTACTATGTATTCTTCACCATTTTCAATTTTCTTTATAGCTTCTTCTACTGGGAAGTTTCTATAAACAGCATATTCTCCATAGTATCCTGGAGTGATTTTTTCTGCCATTTGTTTTTCTCTTATTTCATTTAATTCTTCTGGAGTACAGAAGCATGGGTAAGCTAATCCATCTTCAACTAATTTTTTAGCAAATGTGTGATATATTTCTTTTCTTTCACTTTGTCTATATGGACCATAGTTTCCTTTTGAAGTTTCTTCTCCTGTCATACCTTCGTCAAATTCCATTCCAAAGTTATGCATTGTAGCTATTGTATCTTCTATTGCACCTTCAACTTCTCTTTTTTGGTCTGTATCTTCAATTCTTAAATAAAATATGCCTTCACTTTGATGTGCTAATCTTTCATTTATAAGAGCTGCATAAACTCCTCCTATATGTTGGAATCCAGTTGGACTTGGTGCATATCTTACAACTCTAGCTCCTTCTTTTAAATTTCTTTTAGGATACTTTTCTAAATAATATCCTGGAGTTTTTAGCTCATCTTTAAACATTAAATTTGCTAACTTTTCTCTACTCATTATTTCATCACCTTTCTAAAATTTATAAAAAAAGCCTTCTCGCCTAAAACTTTAGGACGAGAAGACTACAACTTCACGCGGTACCACCTAAATTAGTTAAAATTTATTTAACTCACTTAATTCTCTATAAGGGGAGAAAACCCAGTTATCTACTTAAATTTCGATACTATACTCCAAAGCTTCCTTCTATGAGTTTATTTACGAAGTTTCCACCATTTCTTCGCTCTCTTTAAAATAAATTTTCATATACTCTTCTTCTTCATCGCATTACTATTATATAACGCTTTAATTATACATTTATTAAATATCATTGTAAATATATCTTTTAATCACATAAAACTACCATTTTCTAAAATATGATTTTATTATGTATTAAAATGAATAATCTAATGCATTTTTATTTAGTATGAATTTTTTCATTCATCATATTAACTTAATTATTTTATATGTTTAATACAAAATTATTTTGTGTAAATATTTACAAAACAATTCATTTTTGAGCGCAAAAAAACGCAACCCTTGGGGCTAGGTTGCGCTCTAGCAATAAGCAATAAATAAAAAGGGGGCTATTTATTCCTTTTATTTATCCTTGCAATAGTATTATATGTTAAGGCATTATAAAATGCAAGTAAATTTAGAAAAATCAATTCATTTTATGGAAATTTATGAATGATTATCTTGCAAGTTTACCTGTAATAACTAGAAGCTTTTTAAATGCATTACTTCCTCTTCTGTTAATTCTCTGTATTCTCCTTCTTCTAAATCTTCATCTAATGGTAATCCACCAAACTCTATTCTTTGTAGATATGTTACATTTTTACCTACTGCTTCAAACATTCTCTTAACTTGATGGAACTTTCCTTCTTGTATTGTTATGTTTACTTCTGAACCTTCATCTGTTGCATCTATAATTTCAAGAATAGCTTCTTTACAAACATATCCATCATCTAAAGTTATTCCCTTTTTAAATTTTTCAACATCTTCTTCAGTAACCTTTTTATCTATCTTTGCATAATAAACCTTATCTACTTTCCACTTTGGAGATATTAGTCTATGATTTAATTCTCCATCATTAGTTAGTAGTAATAATCCAACAGTATCCTTATCTAATCTTCCAACTGGGAATGGTTCAAATGCTTGGTGATCAACTTCTAAAAGATCTATAACAGTTTCGTCTCTTGAATCATATGTAGCAGACACTACTCCATCTGGTTTATTCATCATAAGATAAATAAATTCTCTATAAAATATTTGTTCTCCATTTATCTTTATAACTGATTTTTCTGGATCTATAAGCTTACTACTATCTTTTTCTATTACTCCATCAACTTCTATAAATCCTTTTCTAGCTAACCCTTTAATCTCTTTTCTACTTCCATATCCTAAATTTGAAATTATCTTATCTAATCTTTGCAACTTAATAAACACCTCTTATCCTTATTTTTTATTTATATAAATATCTCTTTATCTTAAGTTTCATCTTATTTTATTATTAATTCTTCTAAAAATCAATTAAAGAAAAAAAGCCCTTTTGGACTTTTTTATAATTATACTAAACTGTAAATTCCATTTCACAGTAATCTTCATAACTAACTCTTTTATAGAAACTTTTCGCAAGTACCATAACTCTATAAGTACCTTTAGAAAATGGTATAAATGTATAGTATCTTTTTTTGCTATAGCTTTGAGCTTTTACCCAATTTCCTTTTTCCATTAAATAAAATTCATAGCAAACATCTTTTCCACCAGTACTTTCAGCCCAAAAATTTACTTCATGATTAACTTTAATTGATTCAGTATCAACTGTTATTTTAGTTCCTGTAACTGGCGTGGCTTCATGTACATATATAGAAAATTCTTTCTTTGTATCGAATCCTTCTTCACACTTTATATTTTTTGCATAAACTTCAAAAGTATACTTTCCTGAACATTTAGGTTTAATAACAAGTTTCTTATTACTAATAAATCCTGTTTCTTCAACTTCATGTCCATTTATTTTAGTAACAAAATTAACTAAAATATTTTTTGTATTTTGAACAATTGCTTCTATTCCTATTTCATCTCCAACTAGGAAAGTTTCTTTACATGGGAATAGTATACAATCTATGTTTGCTGGAAGATAATCCTTAGCTTTAAAGAATATACTTGAGTCAACATCATATTCTTCTGAAGAATATTTATCTTTAACTCTTATACTTATTTCATAATTACCTTTTTCTTTTGGAATATAATTCATCCAATTTGTTCTGCTATAATCAATTCTATCTATTTCTTTTCCATCTTTTAAAATTATAAATGAATATAAAAGTATAGTTCCACCTTCAGCAATTACTCTGACATTTATAGGACTATCAATTAACACTTCTTTTCTCTTATCAGAAATTACATCCATTATCCTAATAGGTTTATCACCTTTTTTGTCTATATCAAATGATATTGTTTTTTTATCTTCATAATCACCCTTATATGATATATCTTTTACATATAAAGTTATCTTATATGATCCACTTTCTCTTGGATTCCAATAAAATTCTTTATTTCTTGTATAGCATGAATCTTCTGCAATTGGTCCATCTACAATATATCTATATACAAGTTCTCTTCCACCATAAGCATCTGCTTTAAATGTTATATCTGTTCCTGAAGCTTGCGGACTTCTAACATCAGATTTAAAGCTATTTATACCTACTGAATTATAAGCTCTAACTGTATATACCATTACTGCTCTATCATCATACTCTTTATTTGAAAAAATATCTTTCATAAGACATAGAAGTTTATACTCACCCTCTTGAGTCTCTTGAAAACTTACAATTCTTCTTGATGAAAAATCTTGTACACATACTGATCTTCCATACTTATCTACCTTTACAAATTTAAATAATAGCGGGCGTGCATCATCACAAGAAGCTTTAACCTTAAATACAAGTTCTTCATTTAATAATAGTTGATCTGTTAAACATTTAAAGTCTACTATTTCAACTTTATTTTTCTTATTAACTCTAAATTTAACAATCTTATATTCATCAACATTTTGTTTGGATTTTATCTTTTTGCACTCTATTAAAATTTCTTCATTTCCTTCATATATAGCAGTATAAGATAATTTATTATCAGTTGAGTAATCTCTTATAGGCTCCCAACCATTGTTTCCTTTTCTCCAAAATCTATATAATAAAACTTCTTTATCTGAAATAACCTCTATATTAACTTTTTCGCCGGTAAAACACTCATTCTTATCTAATAAAATTTCCTTAATCAACTCATCTTCACCTGTGTTCTTTCCTATTATATATTCTTCCTTAGCTAAAAATTCATAAGGTTTTTTAGATCCTTTTCTTCGACCTTGTACCATAACCATGTATTCACCTTCGTCTTTTGGTGTCCATACACATGATTTTTTATTGTTAAAATCTTTTATTGTATTCCAAATACCATCATTTCCAATTAAAACTTTAAAGTCTATTTCTTCCTCAAAATCAATACCTATCTCTATATTTTCATCAGGTTCTTGAGGACTTTTTTTCCCAAATAAGATATTCATTTCACCCATATATTTCACCCCATATTAACCACTTCTCACTATTTTATTATACTATATTTACATTTTTTGTAAATATTTTTTATATTTTTAGTTATAATATATAATTTTTTCTTTATATCATATATTAAGTAATTAATTTTCAACTAATAATAGGATTATCAACATATATGTTCTTATTTTTTATATAAATATCTTAAATTTACAAAAAAAATCTATATAAAATAATTTAATTTTATATAGATTTTAACTTTTCATGTTATACTCGATTATTGATCTTAAATTGTTTATCAATCTTTCTTCATCCTCTAGACTTCTTTTTCTTGGACCTTTGAATCTTCCTCCAGAATTTCTAACCTTTTGCGATATATATCTTTGTTGTAATAATATATCTATGTTTTTTTCTGTATATATGCTTCCTTTAGGGCTTATAACATTAGCTCCTCTTGGCAGACACATAGCTGCAACTCCATAATCTTGAGTAACTACAATATCTCCATTTTTAGTATTATTTACTACATACATATCTACATTTTGAAATCCACTATCTACAACAATTACCTTTGAATAATCACTTTCAATAAAATGATTTATATCTACAAATATATTTACTTCTATAGCGTATTCTTTTGCTAGATTTTCAATTTTGGAGATGCTTGGACAAGCATCTCCATCAATTATAATTCTCATATATTACTATTTTAATTTAGCTTCTAATTCAGCTTTTAAATCTTCATATCCTGGTTTTCCAAGTAAAGCAAACATGTTTTTCTTGTAAGCTTCAACACCTGGTTGATTGAATGGATTTACTCCTAAAAGATATCCGCTGATTCCACATGCCTTTTCAAAGAAGTAAACTAATTGTCCGAAGTAATATGGAGTTAATTCTGGTACGTTTACTACCATGTTTGGCACTCCACCATCATTATGTGCTAATAAAGTTCCTTCGAAAGCTTTTTGGTTTACAAAGTTCATATCTTTTCCTGCTAAGAAGTTTAATCCATCTATGTTGTCTTCTGTAGCTTCTATTATAACTGATTCTTGTGCTTCTTCTACATTTATAACAGTTTCGAAAAGATCTCTTCTTCCTTCTTGGATGTATTGTCCCATTGAGTGAAGATCAGTTGAGAAGTCAACAGCTGCTGGGAATATACCCTTGTTATCTTTTCCTTCTGATTCTCCGTATAATTGTTTCCACCATTCATTGAAGTAATGAAGTGATGGTTCATAGTTAACTAATATTTCAATAGTCTTTCCTTTGTTATATAAAGCGTTTCTTACTGCTGCATATTTGTAACAGTCATTTTCTTTAACTGAAACATTTGAGTAAGTTTCTCTTGCATCAGCTGCACCCTTCATCATTTCTTCTATATTAATTCCTGCTGCTGCAATTGGTAATAATCCAACAGCTGTTAAAACTGAGAATCTTCCTCCAACATCATCAGGAATTACAAAAGTTTCATATCCTTCAGCATCAGCTAATGTTTTAAGAGCTCCTTTTGAAGCATCAGTTGTAGCATATATTCTCTTTTTAGCTTCTTCTTTTCCGTATTTCTTTTCTAAAAGATCTTTGAATATTCTAAATGCTATTGCAGGTTCAGTTGTAGTACCTGATTTTGATATTACGTTAACTGAGATATCTTTTCCTTCTACAGCCTTTAATAATTGACTCATGTATGTTGCACTTATGTTATTACCAACATAGAATATTTGTGGAGCTTTTCTATCTTCTTTTGATAATACATTGTAGAAATTATTTGTAAGCATTTCTATTGCAGCTCTAGCTCCTAAGTATGATCCACCTATTCCTATTACTACAAGAACATCTGAAGTTTCTTGAATTCTTCTTGCAGCATCTTGGATTCTTGAAAATTCTGCTTTATCATAGTTTACTGGTAGGTCAATCCATCCTAAAAAGTCATTTCCTGCACCAGTTCCTTCATGTAATTTTTTATGTGCTGATTCTACTAAATCTCCCATAAAATCTACTTCATCCATATTTAAATATGGAGCTACTTTAGATAAATCTAATGATAATCCTTTAGTCATAATCGCTTCCTCCTTAATTTTATATAATTATTTATTAACACAATTTTATATTATGTGCGACATGCCATATTTATAAATAATAAATCATTTTCATTAAAAAAATTAATAACTTCATTAATGAAAATGTTATCCAATCTTATTTTACTACATATCTTTTTCTTATTAAAGCTAAATATAAACAAATTATTATTAAATATGACATCTATAAAAGCATACATATGATTTTTGATTAGCTTTTCTTTATATTATCTCTATTATTGACATAAAATTCTTCATTATATAAGATTATTCTATTAACTAAACTTAACTTTTGAAAATATAAAAAATAACCTATGTATATAAGATAATCTAAGGGAGTAGCAAATATGTATTCAATTGGTGAAATATCTAAAAAATTCAACATACCTATATCTACATTAAGATATTATGATAAAGAAGGCTTACTAACTAATATTAAAAGAAATAAATCTGGAATAAGACAATTTGATGATGGTGATATTAATACATTAGTTGTAATTGAGTGTTTAAAAAAATCAGGCATGTGCTTAAAAGATATTAAACAATTCTTAGATTGGTGTAATGCTGGTGATTCTACTATAAAAGAAAGAAGAGATATGTTTTTTAAAAGAAAATTAGATGTTGAAAAACAAATAGAAGAACTTCAAAAAGTATTAGATTTTATAAAATATAAATGTTGGTATTACGATACTGCTTATAATGATAAAACAGAAAAAAATGTTTCAAAACTTACTATTGATGATTTCCCTGAAAATATTAAAAAAGCATACAAAAATTCAAAAAGATAATAAAATATTATTATTAAACATAACAAAAAGAACTGCTTATTACATCAGTTCTTTTTGTTATTTATTTCTTTATAACTTTTAACTTTATTGCTTTTCCTAAATAAAATACAATTAATCCAATTCCAACTCCATAAGCAAGATTATCTGTAAAAACTACCACTAAAACAGTTGAAACTGTAGTTATAATATCTATAAAACTTTTTTCTTTTATTTCTTTTATGTAACCCCAATCAAATGTAGCAATTGAAACTGTAATCATAACTCCAATTAATGCTGCTAAAGGAATAATATTTAATAGTATGCTTCCTATACCTATAATAAAAATAAGAAAAATACCACTTAATAAAGTACTAAGTCTTCCTCTTCCTCCACTTTTTATATTTACAATAGCTTGCCCTATCATAGCACATCCTGGCATAGCTCCTATTACTCCACATACCATATTTATAACCCCTTGACTTTTACATTCTCTATTATTATTACTTTCTGTATTAGTCATTTCATTTACAACATTTGTTGTTAAAAGAGTTTCTATTAAACCAACAAATGCTAAAGAAATTGAATAAGGTAACACTACTTTCCATACATTCATATCTAATAGTAGTGTTGGTGCATGAATTGTTGGAAATGCTGCTTTAATATTTCCTAATTCCCCAATAGTAATTGTTGTATTTCCAAATATACAACTTATAATTGTAACTAATATAATTGCTATTAATGTTGATGGAACTTTTCTTGTTATAAATGGGAATACATATACAATAATAATGCTTAATCCTATAAATAAAAACATTTGTAAATCACCACCAGCACAATTTTTTAATTGTGCTGTAAAAATCATAATTGCTAGTGCATCCACAAAGCCACTCATAACTGAGTCTGGAACATATTTTAATAAGTTACCAACCTTAAGAAATCCTAAAATTATTTGAATAATACCAGCTAAAAATACTGCTACAAATAAATAATCTGTTCCATATCCACTAATTAAAGATACTACTACCATCGCCATAGAACCAGCACCAGCTGAAACTAAAGCAGGTCTACCTCCTAAAAATGATGATAAAATTAAAAATGCCATTGAAGTATATAGTCCTAGTATTGGATTAACACCAGCTACTAATGTGAATCCAATAACTTCTGGTATAACTGAAAAAGTTGTTACTATTCCACCTAATATATCACCTTTTACATTACCAAACCATTCTTGTTTGTAAGTTTTATTCATTTGTCCTTCCCCTTAAATTCTATTATTTAATTGATATAGTTTAAAAATATAATGCTATTAACTCATAAGCATAATTAAAAGCTCTTCTTCTTTAAAAGCTTCAGCACTTTCAAATGTTTCATATAATGATTCCATATTTTCATCTGAATGTTCTATATCCTTAGAATACATACGCATTACTTCTTCTTGATCTTTTTTAGTAAATATTCCGTTATTTTTACTCCATCTATATATTCCTAATTCTTTTATCATCAGATAACTTACTACTGCCATTTTTACTTTTGCGGACACATCATAATCGAATACTGCTTTCATGAAATATCTGAATATAAAATAAACCATTAAATGCTCATATTCATAAAAATTATCCACATAATATGAATCAAATTCTTTATATTTATCCACATAAATCTCACAATTCATTTCTTTTCCAAATAGATATTTTGTTACATCATCTAAAATCTTAGTCCACTCTTCATTTATATGATCTAAGCTTTTATAAACCATAAAATATTTTTTCATATTGATATACTTATGTTCATGATTATTTTTATATTTATCTAAATCGCTTATATACCTATCTAAAAATTCTCTATTGCAATATTTTTTACATACATATGTTATTTCCTCAATTTTATCTTCATCAATTTTCTTCTGAATTTCCTCTGAAAAACTTAAAACAATTGCAATTCTATAATTAAGCTCAATAGAACGGTCTTGTATTATTTTTATCATTACTTTTCTTGCTTTAGTAAGCTGCATAAATATATCAAAACTTATATCATTGTATGCAGGTGCCATTTCATCATCTTCGCTAGTTTCAAATTCTGTTATTTTAGATGTTCCAAGTATTATTCTACAAGCTTCAGGGCATGATAATGAAAGTCCTACTTCTCTTATACTTCCAAATTCTTCAGTATATCTAGGATACTGCTGACATGTATAACATAGAGCATCCTCTCCAAGTTCACTATAAATATCACACATTTTATTATCATTTAAAAATGCACAATTATTTCCCTTAAGTCTAAAAATAGGATCATTTTCTTCATCTAAATAAATTTCTTCTTTAAGTCTTTTTCCAAACTCTCCATCTACTGTTTTATAGATATCATATGTATCATCATCTATTACTATTTCCCATCCTGCGCAACATGTATCTTCACACTCTGATGCTATGCATTTAAATTTTTTAAAATAATCTGGTACTCGTGTTTTCATGTTTTTACCTCTTAATATGTATTTTTATATAAATTTATTATAACTTCTACTTATACTTTATATTTTCAAACTATATTATAATAACCTATATAAAATTAGGAAACAATATCTATATTTTTATAAAAATAAGACCCTAAAACTGTTTATTTAAGTTTTAAGGTCTTTATTATCTATTAATTAAATTTTTCTATAAGTTAAAATTATCTTATATATTATTCAAATTCTATAGTAGCTGGTGGTTTTCCTGTGCAATCATATAATACTCTATTTACACCTTTAACTTCATTTACTATTCTTGTAGTTACTTTTCCAAGCACTTCCCATGGCAGATCAGCTGATTCTGCTGTCATAAAATCGCTTGTAGTAACAGCTCTTAATGCAATTGCATAATCATAAGTTCTTTCATCCCCCATAACTCCAACTGATCTCATATTAGTTAAAGCTGCAAAATACTGTCCTATAGATTTATCTAATCCTGCATTAGCTATCTCTTCTCTATAAATAGCATCTGCATCTTGTACGATTCTTACCTTTTCAGGAGTAACTTCTCCGATTATTCTAATACCAAGTCCTGGTCCTGGGAATGGTTGTCTATATACTAAATTTTCAGGTATATTAAGCTCTAAACCTGCTTTTCTAACTTCATCTTTAAATAATAATCTTAAAGGTTCAATTATCTCTTTAAAGTCAACATAATCTGGAAGTCCTCCAACATTATGATGTGATTTAATCACAGCTGAATTACCTAATCCACTTTCAATTATATCTGGATAAATAGTTCCTTGAACTAAGAAATCTACAGCCCCAATTTTCTTAGCTTCTTCTTCGAATACTCTTATAAACTCTTCACCTATAATTTTTCTTTTAGCTTCTGGATCTTCTATTCCAGCAAGTGCTTCATAAAATCTTTCTTGTGCATTTACTCTTATAAAATTTAAATCATATTGACCATTTGGACCAAATACAGCTTCTACTTCATCACCTTCATTTTTTCTAAGTAAACCATGATCAACAAATACACAAGTTAATTGCTTTCCAATAGCTTTTGATAAAAGTACTGCTGCAACTGATGAATCAACTCCACCTGATAATGCACATAATACTTTTCCGTCTCCAACTTTTTCTCTAATCTCTTCAATTGTTTTTTCAACAAATGAATTCATTTTCCAATCTCCACTACATTTGCAGATATTATAAACAAAATTAGATAGCATTTTATTTCCTTCTTGAGTATGCATAACTTCTGGATGGAATTGTACTGCATAAAGATTTTTTTCTTCATATTCCATAGCTGCTACTGGACAAACTGGAGTATTTGCTATAATTTTAAATCCTTCTGGAGCCTTTTCTATATAATCTGTATGACTCATCCAACAAATTGTTGACTTATTAACATCTTTAAATAATTTTGATTCAGTATCTATAGAAACTTTTGTTTTACCGTATTCACTTACAGGTGCAGTAGAAACTTTTCCTCCAAGTAAATGAGCCATAAGTTGAGAACCATAACAAATTCCAAGTATAGGTATTCCTAATTCAAATATAGCTTTATCACATAGAGGTGAATTCTTATCATATACACTATTAGGTCCACCTGTAAAAATTATACCCTTTGGATTCATCTCTTTTATTTTTTCAAGACTTATATTGTAAGGATGTACTTCACAATACACATTACATTCTCTTACTCTTCTTGCTATAAGTTGATTATATTGACCACCAAAATCAATAATTAAAACTAATTCCTTCTTCATTGCGTTCCTCCTAGATACATCTTCTTATTTTAATTTATAATATTATTTCATTACACTATAATTTGGAGCTTCTTTTGTCATATTAATATCATGAGGATGGCTTTCTCTAAGTCCTGCTGATGTTTGAATAACAAATGTTGCTGTATCATATAAAGTATCTAAATCCTTTGAGCCTAAATAACCCATTCCAGCTCTAATTCCTCCAATCATTTGGAATATTGTATCTGAAACTAAACCTTTATAAGGAATTCTTCCTTCAATACCTTCTGGTACTAATTTT
Organism: Clostridium sp.; assembly: GCF_034179595.1. Classification (GTDB taxonomy): domain Bacteria; phylum Bacillota; class Clostridia; order Clostridiales; family Clostridiaceae; genus Clostridium. The sequence goes on along the minus strand of NZ_JAXFPT010000017.1, from coordinate 81,378 downwards.
TTATTTCCATCTTGGAAATATCTATCTTTTGATCCACAAGCCATAGCCCCTAAAGAACCCATTCCTCTATAAACTTTATAGCTTCTTCCTTGGAATATTTCAATTTCTCCTGGTGCTTCTTCACATCCTGCAAGTAATGAACCCATCATTGCTGCACATGCACCAGCTGCTAATGCCTTAACAATATCGCCTGAATATTTTATTCCTCCATCAGCTATTACAGGAATTCCATATTTCTTTCCTACTTCAACACAATCCATAACCGCTGTAAGTTGTGGAACTCCAACTCCTGCAACAATTCTTGTTGTACATATTGATCCAGGTCCTATACCAACCTTAACACAATCTGCTCCAGCTTTTATTAAATCTTCAGTTGCTTCTTTAGTTGCAACATTTCCAGCTATTACTTGAAGTTTTGGATATTTTTCTTTAACTTTTTTAACAGCTTCTAAAACCCCTCTTGAATGTCCATGAGCAGTATCTATAGTGATTACATCAACATTAGCTTCAACTAATGCGTCAACTCTTTCCATCATGTCATTAGTTACTCCTACTGCTGCACCACATAATAATCTTCCTTTTTTATCCTTAGCTGCATTTGGGAATATTCTAGCCTTTTCTATATCTTTTATTGTTATAAGTCCTTTTAATACTCCATCATCATCTACTAAAGGTAGCTTTTCTATTTTATGTTCTTTTAAAAGTAACTTTGCTTCATCTATAGTAGTTCCTTCTGGTGCTGTTATTAAGTTTTTACTTGTCATTACTTCTGAAATCTTTTTTGAATAATCATTTTCAAAAGTTATATCTCTATTTGTAAGTATTCCAACTAATTTTTTATTAACCGTTATTGGAACGCCTGATATTCTATATTGCATCATTAATTCATCTGCATCTTTTAAAGTATTATCTGGTGATAAGAATATTGGATCTGTAATTACTCCATTTTCTTGTCTTTTTACCTTGTCCACTTCTTTGGCCTGTGCTTCTATGCTCATATTTTTATGAATTATTCCTAATCCACCTTCTCTAGCCATTGCTATAGCCATTTTAGATTCAGTTACTGTATCCATACTTGCACTTATTAAAGGAATATTTAATTTAATTTCCTTTGTTAAATTAGTCTTTAAAGACACCTGATTTGGTAATATTTCTGATTTATTTGGAACTAATAACACATCATCAAAAGTGTATGCTTGTTTTAAAATTCTAGCCATTTTATACCCTCCCATTTTATCCAACACTATTTTATTATTTATATAAATTTATGTAAAAAAAGCATATTAACTTCTAAGTGAAGCTAATATGCCATAATTTCTAGTAAAACAAAAAAGATTATATGATACATTAAATTCACTCATAGTCAGAAATTTAAGGTTTCCGGTAGATACTCCTTGCCATATTCAAGGTATATACGAGTTTTCTAAAAATTCCATTTTTTATAAATTACATTAATTATAGTTTAGTTAATCTTTAAAGTCAACCCGTATAATTAAATTTATTTTAGTAGATTAAATAATTAAAATACCAATTTAAAATTTGATTTCCAAATAATATGGTTATAAACGCCGAAACCGCAATATACGGTGCAAATGCTATGGATTGTCTTCTATCTTTTTTCTTAAATAATAATAAGTATATTGCATATAGACCTGCTAAAATTACTGAAATAAATAAACTTAATAAATTTAATTTAAGTTCTAAGAATACGCCTATAATAAAAACAAGCTCTACATCTCCCCATCCCATTCCATTAGTCATTAAAATAATTAATGCTAAAAATGATGATGGTATAATTGTACTTAAAAGTATATTTTTTAATTCTAAATTACCTTCTAAGAAAAATGCTATGACTAAAAATATGATTCCAAATATCAACCCAGTAACTATAACTTCGAAATATATATATTGTGTTTTATAATCTATAATACCAATCACTAATAGAATTGCTGTAAAAGTTACAAATTTAAAAAACTCTAAACTAACACCAAATTTTAAATACATAATTACAAAAAGGATAGCAGTAAATAATTCTATTAAAGGATATTGTGCAGATATCTTTTCTTTGCAATATCTGCACCTTCCCTTTAAAAATAAAAAACTAAATATAGGTATCAAATCTTTTGCCTTAAGCTTGGTATTGCAAATTTTACAATGTGATGCTGGAAATACTATTGATTCTTCTTCAATAATTCTAAATATACATACATTTAAGAAGCTTCCAATTATTAGGCCCCCTAAAAATATTATTAATATTTTAAAATCCATCTTATACCTCTTCTGTCGATTTCATCTCAAATACCTTTAGTTTTGTTTATTCTATTATTGACCCAAAAACATCTTTTTGATTGCCAGAATTTTTCATTTTAAAATCTTTTCCATTTTGAACTATATCCTTGCATTCACTTAACTTCATTGTTGGTGGTAATTTATTAAGTGTACTATTTAAAATATCTTGTTTATTTGTTTCTGGCTCTATAAATTCTGTAATGGCATTTTTATCAAGTATTTCAGAAATACTTTTAGTATCAGCAATAGTATCTTCACTCTTCATATTATATGTTTCCACTGCAAGTATTACTTTTCTTGATTGATCAATAACTTTAGTCTTTTTAGCTTCTTGCATATATCCGCCAACCTTAGGAACTAATACAGCAGCTAATATTCCTATTATAGCTACAACTGCTATTAATTCTATTAAAGTAAAACCTCCTTTTTTATTTCTTATTGAATTTAATCTAATCATTTTTCTCTCTCCTTTTTTATTTTCTATACTTCTTATATAACTTCTCATAATAATCACTCCTTAACCATATTTATTTACAATTATTACCATATAAATTTTAAATATACACATAAAAAAAGAAACCTAAAAATTTTTTAGGTTTCTTTTTACATCTATATATTTTTGCTTATATTATAGATTTTAGTACATTCCGTCCATTCCACCTGGAGCTGCCATTGGTTCTTCCTTCTTAGGAATATCAACAACTGCAGCTTCTGTAGTTAAGAATGTTGAAGCAACTGATGCTGCATTTTGAAGTGCTGATCTTGTAACTTTTGTTGGATCTACAATACCAGCTTTAAGCATGTTTTTGTATTCTCCTCTTAATGCATCATATCCTATACCAGCTTCACTATTTCTTACTTTTTCTATGATTACAGAAGCTTCAACACCAGCATTTGTTGCTATTTGTCTCATTGGTTCTTCAAGAGCTCTAACTATTATATCAATACCAACTTTAGTATCATAAACATCTGATGTTAATTCTGCTATTTCATTTAATACATTAACATAAGCAGTTCCACCACCTGGTACTATACCTTCTTCTACTGCAGCTTTTGTAGCAGCTAATGCATCTTCAATTCTAAGCTTTCTTTCTCTAAGTTCAGTTTCAGTTACAGCACCAACTCTAATTACAGCAACTCCGCCTGATAATTTTGCAAGTCTTTCTTGTAATTTTTCTTTATCGAATTCTGAAGATGTTTCTTCAAGTTGAATCTTAATTTGACCTACTCTTGCTTGAATTTCGTCTGAATTACCTTTTCCATTTACGATAGTTGTGCTTTCCTTTGTTACCTTAATGCTTTCTGCTTCACCAAGCATATTTAATGTTACTTCTTTAAGTTCTCTTCCTAGTTCTTCTGATACAACTTCTCCACCTGTAAGAATAGCTATATCTTGTAACATTTCTTTTCTTCTATCACCAAAGCCTGGCGCCTTAACTGCAACACAAGTAAATGTTCCTCTTAACTTATTAACAACTAATGTAGCCATAGCTTCGCCTTCTATGTCATCAGCTATTATTAAAAGCTTTCTTCCATTTTGAACTATTTGTTCTAATATAGGAAGTATTTCTTGTATGTTTGTAATCTTTTTATCTGTGATTAATACATATGGATTTTCTAAAATTGCTTCCATTTTTTCTGTATCTGTTACCATGTAAGGTGATACATATCCTCTATCAAATTGCATACCTTCTACTACATTAAGTTCTGTACCCATTGATTTTGATTCTTCAACAGTTATAACACCTTCATTGCCTACCTTTTCCATAGCATCTGCAATAAGTTCACCTATCTTTTCATCAGCTGCTGAAATTGAAGCAACTCTTGCTATATCTTCTTTACCATTTACAGGTTGTGATATATTCTTTATTTCTTCAACTGCTTTTTCAACTGCCATATTTATTCCTTGTCTAATTAACATTGGATTTGCACCAGCAGTTACATTTTTAAGTCCTTCTCTTATAATAGCTTGTGCTAAAAGAGTCGCTGTTGTTGTACCATCTCCTGCAACATCATTTGTCTTTGTAGCAACTTCTTTTACAAGTTGTGCTCCCATATTTTCATATGGATCTTCAAGTTCTATTTCTCTTGCAATTGAAACACCATCATTAGTTATAAGAGGTGCACCAAACTTTTTATCTAAAACTACATTTCTTCCTTTAGGTCCAAGAGTTACTTTTACTGTATCTGCTAACTTATCAACACCTAATTGCATTGCTCTTCTTGAATCTTCACCAAACTTAATCATCTTAGCCATAATAAACTCCCCCTACTCTACAATAGCAAGTATATCTTCTTGCTTTAATATCATATATTCTTCTCCGTCTACTTTAACTTCTGTTCCTGCATATTTTGAGTAAAGAACCTTATCCCCTACCTTAACTTCCATTTCTATTCTTTTACCATCTGAGATAGCTCCAGGTCCAACTGCTACTACTTCTGCTTCTTGTGGCTTTTCTTTAGCTGATCCTGTTAAAAGTATTCCACTTTTAGTCTTTTCTTCTGCTTCTAAATTCTTTATAACAACTCTGTCTCCTAATGGTTTAATAGCCATTTAAACCCCTCCTTAAAATATGTTATATATAAACATTTTTATTAGCACTCTATTTATGTGAGTGCTAATTATAATATAATAATATCTTTTTTATCCAATAAATACAAATGCCTATTAAAATATTTTGTCCTAAAAAATTTTATTTATACAAAATTATATAAGCATATTTCTATATTACTTTAATTCTCTTAAATTTATAACTATTTTCTATAAAATTTATTTTTATTATAAACAATAATTTATTTTTTGAATTTAATTACATTTTAAGAACATCTAAATTCAATATATCATCTATAAATTGTATATAAATTTAACATTAATTATGTACATAAAATGAAATTTATTCTTTTGATTATGAATATATTTATTGATATAATACTATTATAAATTTCTTAAAAGGAGGAATTTATTTTGACAGAAAAGCAAATATGCCAATTATGTGATAGACAAGTTCCTGAAATAACAGAACATCATCTTATTCCTAAAGAAAAAGGTGGCAAAAATTATGAAACTGCTATGCTTTGTAAAATGTGCCACAATCAAATTCATGCTCTTTATACTAACAAAGAGCTTGCAGCAAGATTATTTTCAATTCCAAGATTAAAAAATGATGAAAATATAAAAAGATATCTAAAATTTATAGTAAAAATGCCTGGTGAGACTATAATTCCAATAAAAAAAGCTAAAAATAGACGAAAAAGAAGATAATAAGATAAATTTAAATAGCTATATAGACAAGCATATCTATATAGCTATAATTTATTAATCTATCTTTATATTATTTTCTCTAGCATAATAAAATAAATATTGTTGAGCAAATCCTGATAAGTCTTTAAACTTATCCCTAGCAAATATTCTTATCTTATTTAAAGAACCTTCTTTTGCATTATAAAAATGCATCATTGCTCTTTTTACCCATACATCAACAGGGAATGCTGAATATTTTTTCATTGAAAATAACATTATACAATCTGCAACTTTAGCTCCTACCCCTTTAAATTCTTGAAGAGCAGTATGACATTCATCATCACTTAAAGAAGCTATTCTTTTAAGATTATATACTCCATCTATATTGTCTAAATCTTTATTTATATTAAAAACTGTATCAACAATATATTTACTTCTAAATGAAGCTCCAGTTTCCCTTATATCATCTTCAGTAGCATCCTTTAGCATTTCTGGTGTAGGGAAAGTATAAAACTTTTCTCCATTATATTCTATTTCTTTTCCCCATCTTTCACTAATTTTCTTAATTGTTTTCTTAATTGAAGGTATGCTGTTTCTTGCTGATATTATAAAACTTATGACAAGTTCAAATGGTTCTTGACTTAAAATTCTTATACCATATCCATAATCTACAGATTTTTTTAATATCTCATCTTTTGATAATTCATCTTTTATCTTTGAATAATCTCTTCCTAAATCAAAATATTCAAACCATATATTATTAAAATCTTCCTTATTAGAATTTAAAATTGTTACCTTATCGTCTTCTTGTATTACTTCAATAACTCTTCCATATGCAATTATTATGTAATTTAATTCAGCCTTCTTTTCCCATCTAAAGCATTGCCCACATTCTAATATTTGTTTTATATTAAAATTCTTAACTCCTTCTAAAATAACCTTATTATCTTCATATACAACATTTTTATAGTCCATGTATCTCATCACCTTTTTCATTATTTTTTACTATATAAATAAAACTTTCATAACAACTATTATTTTTACTTAATAATTTATATTAACTATTTTTCATTAATTATACCATATATTTTATCCTTTCCTATATATATGTATTCTGTTTTATTTTCTAACCTACTCAAATATATTTATGAAAACAAAAAAAGTAGCTTCTTTTTTGAAGCTACTTTTCAATACAAAATAATCTATTTTGTAGGTGTAAAATAGTACCGTAATTGTAATCTTTATTACTTACTGTAATCAAAGAATCCTTTTCCAGTCTTTCTTCCAAGCCATCCAGCTCTTACATATTTTCTTAATATGCTTGATGCTCTATACTTAGAATCTCCTGTTTCAGTATATAAAACATCCATGATTGCTAAACAAACATCTAATCCTATTAAATCTCCTAAAGCTAAAGGTCCCATTGGGTGGTTTGCACCATATTTCATAGCTGTATCGATATCTTCAGCTGAAGCTATACCTTCTTGAAGAATGAATGATGCTTCATTTATCATTGGAATTAAAATTCTATTTACTACAAATCCTGGAGCTTCTGAAACTTCTACAGGTTCTTTTCCGATTGCTATTGATAATTCCTTAACAGCATCAAAAGTTTCTTGACTTGTAGCTATTCCTCTGATAATTTCAATTAGCTTCATTACTGGAGCTGGGTTAAAGAAGTGCATTCCTATAACCTTATCTGGTCTCTTTGTAGCTGATGCAACTTCTGTTATTGATAATGATGAAGTGTTTGAAGCTAATATTGTTTCTGGCTTACAAATTTCATCTAACTGAGCAAAAATTTCTTTCTTAATTTTCATGTTTTCTACAGCAGCTTCTACAACTAAATCACAATCTGCTGCTAATGACATGTCAGTTGTTCCTGAAATTCTTTGTAGGATTTCTTCTTTAACTTCTTCTGTCATTTTTCCTTTAGTAACTAATCTTGTAAGGTTTTTGTTGATTCCTGCGATTCCTCTTTCAACAAATTCATCTTTAATATCTCTAACTATTACTTCATAACCTTTTTGTGCGAAAGCTTGAACGATTCCAGCTCCCATAGTTCCTGCACCTAATACAAATATCTTTTTCATAAAAAATCCCTCCTACAATCCAAGTTGAAAGTATTATTTCATTTCTTTAAATTGATTAATAAGTTCTGGTAATGCTTTTTTCACATCTCCAACTATAGCGTAATCAGCTATTTGCATAATTGGAGCGCTTTCATCTTTGTTTATAGCTATAATCATATCTGAATCTTGCATACCTGCAACGTGTTGGATAGCTCCTGAAATACCACAAGCTATATAAATTGAAGGTTTTACTGTTTTACCAGTTTGTCCAACTTGATATGCGTTATCTAACCATCCTTTTTCAACAGCAGCTCTTGATCCTGCAACAGCTCCACCTAAAACTTTAGCTAAATCTTCAACTAAAACAAAGTTTTCTTTAGAACCTATTCCTCTACCACCAGCTACTATTATTTTAGCTTCTGATATATCAACGATATCTTTTACGCTCTTTACTGTTTCAAGTACTTTAGTTCTGATATCTGAATCACTTAATTTAACTTCAACCTTTTCTACTTTACAGTTTGAACCATCTGTTTCTACTCTATCGAATACACCTGGTCTTACTGTAGCCATTTGTGGTCTGTGATCTGGACATGCTATAGTAGCCATTAAGTTACCACCAAATGCTGGTCTTGTAGCTAAAAGTGCACCATCTGCTACTTCAACATCTAATGATGTACAGTCAGCAGTTAATCCTGTTTCAAGTCTAGCTGCAACTCTTGGTCCTAAATCTCTTCCTATAAATGTTGCTCCAATAAATAATATTCCTGGTTTTCTTTCTGAAGCTAAATCACAAATTACCTTTGTATAAGCTTCTGTTGTATAATGTTCTAAGTTTTTATCATCAGCAACTAAAACTTCGTCCGCTCCATGTTTAGCTAATGTTTCTACTAAATTTTCTATATTATTTCCTAATAATAAAGCTGTAAGTTTAACTCCTAATTTATCTGCAATTTTTCTACCTTCTCCAAGTAATTCTAAAGATACCTTTTGAAGTTGTCCTTCTCTTTGTTCAGCAAATACCCAAACGCCATTGTAATCTGCTATATTCATAACCAATAACCTCCTCTATTATCTTAAATGTAGTGTTTTTCTTTTAATTTTGATAAAACATATTCAACTGCTTCTTTTGCTGGCTTGTTAATTAATTCACCTGCACCTTTAATTTCTTTAGTCATTGACTTTTTAACCTTAGTTGGTGATCCTTTTAGCCCTAATTGTGACTTATCTACATCTATATCGTCTGCAGTCATAACTTTTATTTGGTCATCACTAGTTTCAAATATTCTACCTACATTCATATATCTAGGGTGATTTAATTCTTCTATCGCAGTTAATAGACATGGAGTATTAACTTCTACTATTTGATGTCCATCTTCTAATGCTCTATTTACAATTAACTTATTTCCTTCAACTTTTACATCTTGAACATAAGTTACTTGTGGAATATTTAAGTGTTCAGCTATTTCTGGTCCTACTTGAGCAGTATCTCCATCGATAGCTTGTCTTCCTGCGAAAACTATATCATAATCTAATTTTTCAATTACTCCAGCAATTGCTTTTGAAGTTGCTAATGTATCAGCTCCTCCAAGTGCTCTATCTGTTAAAAGGATAGCTTCATCAGCTCCCATACATAATGCTTCTCTTAATGCTGCTTTTGCCATTGGAAGTCCCATGCTTACTACAGTTACTTTTCCACCAAATTGTTCTTTAAGTTCTAACGCACCTTCTAAAGCATGTTTATCTTCAGGGTTGATAATTGATGGAACACCATCTCTTATTAATGTACCTTTAACAGGATCTATTTTAACAGCTGTTGTATCTGGAACTTGTTTTACACAAACTACTATATTCATTATAAAATCCTCCTATCTTATTATGCTTCCTGAAATAACCATTTTTTGAACTTCTGAAGTTCCTTCATAAATTTCAGTTATTTTAGCATCTCTCATCATTCTTTCTACTGGGTATTCCTTAGTATATCCGTATCCACCAAATAATTGAACTGCCTTAGTTGTTACTTCCATTGCAGTTTCAGCAGCAAATAATTTAGCTCTTGCAGCTTCTACTGTATATGGTCTTCCTTCTTGTTTTGCTATAGCAGCTTCATATACTAAATGTTTAGCAGCTCTAATTTTTACATCCATTTCTGCTAAGTACCATTGTAAACCTTGGAATTTAGTTATTGGTCTACCAAATTGTTTTCTTTCTTTCATATAAGCTACAGCTTCTTCAAAAGCACCTTCAGCTATACCTAAAGCTTGAGCAGCTATACCAATTCTTCCTCCATCAAGAGTATGCATAGCTATCTTGAATCCTTTTCCTTCTTTTCCGATTAAGTTTTCTTTTGGTACTATACAATTTTCCATAACTAATTCTGTTGTAGAAGATGCTCTAATACCCATCTTGTTTTCAAGCTTACCTACTGAGAATCCTGGGAAATCTTTTTCAACTATGAATGCTGATATTCCTCTAGTTCCTTGGCTCTTATCAGTCATTGCAAAAATTATGAATGTTTCTGCAACTCCACCATTTGTTATAAATATTTTAGATCCGTTTAATACGTAGTGATCTCCTTCAAGTACAGCTGTTGTTTGTTGTCCAGCTGCATCTGTACCTGCTCCTGGTTCAGTTAATCCAAACGCACCTATTTTTCTACCACTGCAAAGATCTGCTAAATATTTTTCCTTTTGAGCTGGAGTACCATTTTCAGCTATTACTGATGCACATAATGATGTGTGAGCTGAAAGTATAACCCCTGTAGTAGCACATACCTTTGATAATTCTTCTACAGCAATTATGTATGATAATACATCACCACCTGCTCCTCCATTTTCTTTAGCAAATGGAATTCCCATCATGCCAAGTTCAGCCATTTTCTTTACATTTTCCATTGGGAATCTTTCTGTTTCATCGATTTCAGCAGCAATTGGTTTTACTTCATTTACTGCGAATTCTCTAACCATTTGTTGTACTAATTCTTGTTCTCTAGTTAATTGGAAATTCATTTAAATTACCCTCCTTAATCAATACACCTTACTTACTATTTATTTTGAAAATTCTTTTCTCTTCTTTCCATGAATGCAGTCATACCTTCTTTTTGATCTTGTGTGCTAAAACACTTACCAAAATCTTCAGCTTCTATATTAATTGCTTCATCAATATCAACTTGCATTCCTCTTCCAATCGCATCTTTACATAACTTAACAGCTATTGGTGCATTAGCCATAATCTTATTTGCCATAGTTCTTGCTTCTTCCATTAAGCTTTCTAAAGGCACTACTTTATTTACTAATCCTATTCTTAAAGCTTCATCTGCTTTAATCATATCGCATGTATAAATAAGTTCTTTTGCTTTTCCTTCTCCAACTATTCTTGATAATCTTTGAGTTCCACCAAATCCTGGAGTTATTCCAAGTCCTGCTTCTGGTTGAGCAAATTTAGCTTTTTCTGAAGCTATTCTTATATCACATGCCATTGAAAGTTCACATCCACCACCTAGTGCAAATCCTGAGATTGCAGCTATAACTGGCTTGTCTAACTTTTCTAATCTTCTAAATACTTTATTTCCTAAAATTCCAAATTCTCTTCCTTGTTCTTCATTTAAATCTTTCATTTCTGAGATATCTGCTCCTGCAACGAAAGATTTTTCCCCAGCTCCAGTTAAAATAACACATGTTATTTTATTATCATTTTCTAAATCAGTAACTACAGCATCAAGATCCTTTAAAGTTTCTGAATTTAGAGCATTTAAAGCTTTTGGTCTATTAATTGTTACTATTGCTAAACTACCTTCTTTTTCAAGAAGTACATTCTTTAATTCCATTAATAAAACCCTCCCTTTTATAATCACGTTTGTTATTTTTTAAATAGCATTTTATGCCATAATATATTCATTATAAAGCTATCTTTGTTAATAATATAACAAATAAAGTTAAAAAATAATTGAAGTCTCTCAACTTCAATTACTATTATAGTACTTTGTTAAATTTTTTGCAATATAATAATTCAATTTAATGAAAAAATTTTAATAAAATCCTTTTTTTACTATTATTTTTTCTTATTTTGATATTATTCTTGATTGCTTTGTTTATCATGTAATAAGTATATTAATGTTAATAAACTCTCACTAAGATGAACATTTTGTACAGTTACATCATCTGGAACATTAAGATCAACAGGAGCAAAATTCCATATTCCTTTAACGCCACCTGCGACTAATATATCACAAACCTTTTGCGCATTTATTTTAGGTACACAAACAACTCCAACATCTATAGAATTTTGTTCTAAAAAGCTTTCTAATTTATCTATATCTTGAATTTCTATATCTCTTATCTTCATTCCTAAAAGCTTAGGGTTTGCATCAAAGATTCCCTTTAAATTAAAGCTCATCTTGCCAAATCGAGTATAATTTGCAATCGCTTGACCTATATTCCCTGCTCCTATGATAACAGAATTATAATCCCTATCTAATCCAAGTATTATACTTATTTGATTTGAAAGTTCTCTTACGTTATAGCCGTATCCTTGTTGCCCAAAATCACCAAAACAATTTAAGTCTTGACGTATCTGTGAAGCAGTAAAACCTATTTTTTCTCCAAGTTCTTTTGAAGATATTCTATCAACATCATTATTTAATAACTCATTTAAATATCTGTGATATTTAGGTAATCTTTTGATAACAGCCATAGAAATATTTTTCTTTTTTTCCATACTGTACTCTCCTTAACTAATTTTTTTTTTAACAATATTTATGTATATTATTTCCAAATTGTCATTAAAAAAACCTAATCCACAGCATTTTTTTTTAATAACAATATTATATTACCATAAAATTAATAGAAATAATTATTTTTTTATTTATAAAAAGAAAGTTTATATATAAGTATTAACTTATATATAAACTTATTTTTTAAAGATATAAAGTCTATTATGACCTTACAACAGGAAAATTTTCCTGTATGCTTACCCGTCTGTTTTGCCTGAAAGATTTACCGTAGTAAATTATACTTACGTTTATATTCTTTGTCAATGGAATTACTTGTATGTTAATTTCTAAGTGCTCTCATTGAATTTAAAACAGCTATTAGGGTAACTCCTACATCTGCAAATACTGCTTCCCACATATTTGCATCTCCTATTGTAGCCAATATTAATACTAATATTTTTATAACTAATGAGAATATTATATTCTGCCATAATATTTTATTAGTTTTTCTTCCTATTTTAATAGCATCTACTAATGCTGATGGTTCATCTTTCATTAATACTACATCAGCTGCTTCTATTGCAGCATCTGATCCAATGCCTCCCATAGCAACTCCAACATCTGCTCTTGCAAGTACAGGTGCATCATTTATACCATCACCAACAAAAGCTACTTTGCCACGATTTTCTTTATTTAATAATTCTTCTATCTTTTCAACCTTATTATCTGGTAAAAGTTCTGAATATACATTATCTATTCCTATTTCTTTTGCAACTGAATCTGCTACACGTTTGCTATCTCCAGTTAACATAACTATATCTTTGATACCAATTTCTTTTAGCTTTCTAATTGCATCTTTTGTATCATCTTTTATTTGATCTGAAATAATTATATTTCCTTTATATTCATTATCAACAGCTACATATACTATAGTTCCAATACTATCATTTTTAGGAACATCTATATTATTAGCTTGCATTAACTTTTCATTTCCTGCAATTATTGTTTTTCCTAAAGCCTTTGCTATAACACCTTTTCCTGATATCTCTTTATGGCTTTCAATTGCAATTTCACTTAAATCTACATTATTAGAAATGTTATATTCTTCAACTATTGATTTTGCAATTGGGTGATTAGAATAGCTTTCGCAAATAGCCGCATATTTTAGAAGCTCACTTTTTGAAATATCTAAATTATTTATTTTATTAACTTTAAATATACCTTTAGTTAATGTTCCTGTTTTATCGAAAACTACTGTATCTACATCTTTTAAGGATTCTAAGTAATTTCCACCTTTTATTAATATACCCTTACTAGATGCACTACCAATTCCAGCAAATAATCCTAAAGGCACAGATACTACTAATGCACATGGGCAAGAAACAACTAAGAAAATTAATGCTCTATATATCCATTTACTAAAATCTTGTCCTGTTATTAGTGGAAGTGCTACTGCTAAAATTATTGCACATATTACAACTATAGGTGTGTAATATCTTGCAAACTTAGTTATAAACTTCTCTGTTTTAGCCTTTCTACTACTTGCATCTTGAACTAGTTCTAAAATTCTAGCTACTGTTGAATCTTCAAATTCACTTGTTACTTTAACCTTTATAGTAGAAGTTCTGTTTATGCAACCAGCTAGTATTTCATCTCCATCTTTCTTATTTACAGGAATTGATTCTCCAGTAAGTGCTGATGAATCTATTGATGTATTGCCTGATATTACTATTCCATCTACTGGTACTCTTTCACCTGGCTTTATTATGATTATATCATCTATTTTAACCTCTTCTGGTGAAACCTTAATTATTTTATTATCTTTTTCTAAATTAGCATACTCTGCTTTTATATCCATAAGATCTGATATTGAATTTCTTGATTTATTGACAGCATATCCTTGAAATAATTCACCTATTTCATAAAATAGCATAACTGCTACCCCTTCTGGATATTGACCAATTGCTATTGCACCAATGGTTGCTATACTCATAAGGAAATTTTCATCAAAAACTTTTCCTTTAACTATATTTCTTATAGCATTTAAAAGAACTTCTGCTCCAATAATTAAGTAGGAAATAACTAATAGTATAGGATTTTCATTTAATAGCATACCTACTACAAATATTATAGCCCCAATTATAAGTCTAATATTTTCTTTTATAAAATCTATAAATTTATTATTTGTTTTATCTTCTGATGCATGTCCATTTTCATGATGATTATTATTATATTCTTCACAATCATCTACTCTACAAGAATCACTGCAACAAGATTTACTATTACTTATCTGTTTTGATTTAAGCGTATATTTTTCTACTTTAACATGTGGTTCTAAGTCATTTACAACTTTTTTAACCTTATCTATTATATATTTTTCATCAATATTTGCATCATACTCAATTATTAGAAGTTTAAATGAAAAATTTAAGGATACATTCTTTGCTTCTGGAAATTTTGTTATGATATTTTCTATTTTACCAGCACAATTAGCACAATCTAATCCATTTAATGATAGTTTTAACTTTTTATTTTCCATAAGGTTTTCTCCTTTTATTCATTTACATGATTTAAGCCTTCATTAAATATTCTCATAATATGCTCATCATCTAGAGAATAATAAACAACTTTCCCTTCTCTTCTAAACTTAACTAATCTTGCATTTTTAAGAGTTCTTAATTGATGCGATACTGCTGATTGAGTCATGTTTAGAAGGGTTGCTATATCGCATACACACATTTCACTTTCATATAAAGCACAAATTATTTTTATTCTTGTTGTATCTCCAAAGACTTTAAATAATTCTGCTAAATCATATAAAGTTTCTTCTTGTGGTAATCTTTCTTTTGCATAATCAATTCTATCTTGATGTATTATGCTGCAATTACATTTATCTATCGAACTATTGCTCATAAATAAAATCTCCCTTCATATGAATAAATGTTCATATGTTCATTATATGCTTTCCTAGTAAAAAGGTCAACATTAAATAAAAAAAGCATAAAATGTTAACATTTTATGCTTTTGCTTTCTTATATTATTTTTCATTTTTAATAATTATGTTAATTTAGAACATAATTATAGTTATAGCTATCTAAAACTAATTACATAGCCAAAACCTTTGTTTCCTCATTTGCAATTACTGAATCAAGAATTAAATTAAAAATACTGCTACAAACATAACAAGCAAAATTTAAATCATTAATATATCCTTTTTCTAAGCTATATAATTCTAAATTTTCATCTATAAATTCTCTAACATCTTCTATTATCGAATTTGTATCATTTTTTATATTTATATTATACGTTTTCGAAACTTTAGCAAGTTCTTTTTCATAAAAAACATGTGGTCTCATTGCATGTTTAAACTCCCATCTTTCAAAATGAGGTAAACAATAATAATCTGTTAAAAAGTGGCAAATAATACCTAACTCTCCACTAAATTTTCCAATACTACTTTCATTATTTATCTGAGTTACAGATAACGATGATAGTTTATTTATCTTATCAACTATCATATCTATACTTTCTGCATAATAATGTTTCTTAAATTTATATCTTGAAGCACAATCTGGCTTTATGTTACCCCATATAAATCTTCTTCTATTTATTAAACTTAATTTATCTTCATCAATATTATCTAATATATAATTTGCAATAATGATGTGAGTGTTTATCATCATTTAAACATCACTTCCTTATAAAATCTAAACTTTAATACTATATTACTATCATTATCTTATAAAATATATGAAATAATAATGGGCAAATTACTAATTATTTGAGTAAAACCCATTTCACTTTATTTTATCACTTTTAAAAATATGTATTACAAAATATTCAAATTATAATTTAAATTTAATATATTTGCCCCCTATATATTCATAATATTCACAGATAGTTCTTATAATAAGAATAGATGAAGGCATTATGATAATGCCTTCATCTATTCTTATTATAAATATTTTTTATAATCACTTTCTTCTAATTCATTTAAAAGATGTTTTATTTCTTGATCCTTATCTCTATCCATAACAAGAAGTACATCTCCTGCATCTACTATAACTAAATCCTTTACCCCTAGTCCTATGATAAGATTTTTCCCACCAAATACTGAACAGTTTTCACATTCTTCTAAATATACATTTTTAGATACAAAATTACTTTTATTATTATTTAAAAATCTACTTAGTGCATTAAAGCTTCCAATATCATCCCATGAAAAATTACATTCAATCACATATGCTTTTCTTGTCTTTTGCATTACTCCAAAATCTATAGATATTCCATCTATTAATTTATAGTTTTCTATAATTATTTTTTCTTCATCTTCTTCACCTATATGCATATATATCTCCATAAGTGATTTATGAACTAATGGAAGATATTTTTCTATCTCCCTTAGTATTACATCTGCCCTAAATATAAACATGCCTGAATTCCATAAATAAGTTCCTTTATAAATAAAGTCTTTTGCAACTTCAAGATTAGGCTTTTCAGTAAATCTTGCTACCTTATAAGCTGGTCTATTTCCATTGATTCTATTTCCCATTTCTATATATCCATATCCAGTTTCTGGCCTTGTAGGATGTATTCCCAGGGTTATTATACCTCTTCTCCTATTTGCCAATTCTACAGCTTGGGATAAAGTTTCTATATATTCATTTTGATTTTCTATATAATGATCCGATGGTAGCACTACCATTACTGCATCTTTATCCTTTTTTAGAAGTTTTACTGCTGAAAGACCTATGCATGTTGCAGTTTCTTTATTCATAGGTTCTGTAATAATATTATCTTTATCAATATCACTAAGCTCTTCTTCTATTTTTTCTTTATAATTTTGGTTTGTAACCACGTAGATGTTCTTCTTGTCTATTAAAGGAGTTATTCTGTCTACAGTATTAACTAAAAAACTTTTATCATTAATTATTTTTAAAAATTGCTTAGGTTTTTCTGCTCTAGACAAAGGATACAATCTACTCCCCTTACCACCAGCTAAAATAAGCCCGTATATCACATCTTTTCAACTCCATGTAATACTTTAGTGTATTCTATGTTAGTTTTTATCATATTGTGCAATATGAGCATGTTTTTTATAAATTAAAATTCTCCATAGCATTAATGGCTACGGAGAATCTATTTACAATTAAATTATATTTCATTTATTGTATAATCAATTTTATAGTTAGTACTATTATCTTTTAACCACTTAATTGAAGCATATGAAAGCATAGCTGCGCCCTTAACTAATATATCTTCATTAAATTGAACGCATTGATGATGCATTGGGTATCCATAATTAGGGTTTTCTTCTTTAGTGCCTGCGCCTAATATAAAGTAAACACTTGGTACTTTAGCTGCTATTGCAGCGAAGTCTTCTGATCCCATTCCTCCACCTTTTATTCCTAATACCTTTTCTTCATCTCCAAATAATTCCTTTGCATATCCTGAAAGTTCATCTGATAATTCTTTATCATTAGTTAGTGGTGGAGCAGATGCTAATTCTTCAACTGTTGCTGAACCTCTAAATGCTCTTGCTATATTCTCTGAAATTTCTTTCATTCTTTCAAATGCAGTTCTACCAGCATTTTCAGATAAAGCACGTATTGTACCTTCCATAACTACATCTTCTGGTATAACATTAGGTGTTTTACCTCCAACAAACTTACCTATTGTCATTACAACTGGTTCTGTTGCTTCTATTTCTCTAGTTGTTATTTCTTGTATTGCTAAATATATATGTGCTGCTATATTGATTGGATCAACACCTCTTTCTGGCATTGCACCATGGCATCCAACCCCTTTTGCAGTTATTCTAAATTTAATACAGCTTGATATGCTAGTCCCTATTCCATACACAATTACATCACTTGGCATATTAGAGTATACATGTAATGCCATAGCTGCATCTACCTTAGGATTTTCTAGTACTCCAGCTTCTATCATACTCTTAGC
The DNA here is from genome assembly GCF_034179595.1 of Clostridium sp. GTDB lineage: Bacteria > Bacillota > Clostridia > Clostridiales > Clostridiaceae > Clostridium. The sequence continues at coordinate 63,107 of NZ_JAXFPT010000017.1, read as the reverse complement.
ACCAGTAAATCCTTCTTCATCTGGTTGGAATAATAATTTTATTGTTCCATCTATTTGATCTTCATATTTTTTTAAAATCTTTGCTGCTCCTAAAAGCATTGCTGAGTGCATATCATGACCACAAGCATGCATATTTCCATTATCTGATTTAAAGTTATTGTCTGCTTCTTCTTTTATAGGTAAAGCATCCATATCTGCTCTTAGTAAAAATGTTTTTCCTGGTTTCTTTCTTCCAGCATAAGCTATAACACCCATTCCAGCAACAAGTTCTGGTTCATATCCAAATTCTTTAAGTTTCTCCATTATAAATTCTCTTGTTTTAGGAAGATCTCTTCCAACTTCAGGATTCTCATGAATTGTTCTTCTCATGTTTATTAACTCATTTTTTAATTCTCTTGAATCTACTAAAATATTTTTCAAGTTTTCCATAAATATCACCCTCTAATTGTTACTATTAATTGATTTTATATTAAACTAATAATATAAATTATAACTATCTAAACAAGTAATTTAAAGCTTTATTAGGTATAATTTACATATTTTTAGTAGTGTTTATATTAATTGTGTATTTTTAAATATATATTTTCTTTATAAACATTTATTTTCATATATTTAAGTTCATATTTTGAATTTTATATAATATTTATGTTAAATCTTAATGCAATTATATTATTATCTATTGACTTTATATATATATAGATATATCCTTGTATTAGCAAATAAATAAATTAAAAGGGAGTAGTTACAAATATAACGTCAACATTCTCGACATGATTTCATGTCTGGTGTTATATACCCTAGAGGTTACGAGACTTTTAATATAAGTTACGAATTTTTTTGGTTCGTAGTTTATATTAAAAGTCTTTTTTTATTGAAAAGATTAATATTTAAATATGAAAGGAGCTTATTAAATGAAAGATTTCTTTAATAAAACTACTGAAGATGTACTTAAAAACTTTAAAGTTACTAAAGAGGGTCTTAATGATAATGAAGTAACTTCATCTAGAGAAAAGTATGGTGAAAATGTATTAAGTGAAAAGAAAAAACAAAGTACTCTTCAAGTATTTTTAGAACAATTTAAAGATTTATTAGTTATTATACTAATCATTGCCGGTATTGTATCTATAGCTACTGGAGAGATTGAAAGTACAATAGTAATATTTGCAGTTATAATCTTAAATGCAATCTTAGGTACTGTTCAACATGTTAAAGCAGAGCAATCATTAAATAGTTTAAAGGCATTGTCTGCCCCTAGTGCAAAAGTAATAAGAAACGGTACAAAGATTGAAATCTCATCAAAAGATGTAGTGCCTGGAGATATATTAATTCTTGAAGCTGGTGACCTAGTTGTCGCTGATGGTAGAATTATTGAAAATTACTCTCTTCAAGTTAATGAAAGTGCACTAACTGGAGAATCTGAAAGTGTTAATAAAATATCTGATGTTATATCAAAAGATGAGATAGCCTTAGGTGATCAAAAGAACATGGTATTTTCTAGTTCTCTTGTAACTTATGGACGTGCTTTAGTTGTTGTTACTGCTACAGGTATGAATACTGAACTTGGAAAAATTGCTACACTTATGGAAGAGACACAAGAAAAGACTACACCTCTTCAAAAAAGCTTAGATGATTTTTCAAAGAAATTTGCTATCTCAATATTGATTATTTGCGCTGTAGTATTTGGTTTAAGTGTTTATAGAAATACTCCTATACTAAATTCATTAATGTTTGCTGTTGCTTTAGCCGTTGCTGCTATTCCTGAAGCTTTAAGTTCTATTGTAACAATAGTTCTTGCAATTGGAACTCAAAAAATGGCAAAAGAACATGCAATAATTAAATCTCTTAAAGCTGTTGAAGGTTTAGGTTCTGTATCAATAATATGTTCAGATAAAACTGGTACACTTACGCAAAATAAAATGACAACAAAACAAATATATGTTGATGAAAAACTTATAGATTCTGAAAATTTAGATTTAACTAATGAAACTCATCAATATTTATTAAATAGTGCTATTTTATGTAATGACTCTACTTCAGTTGATGGACAAGAACTTGGTGATCCTACTGAAATTGCTTTAGTTAACCTTGGACACATTTATAACTTAAAAGAAAATGCCATAAGAAAAGAATTTGAAAGATTAAAAGAAATTCCTTTTGATTCAGATAGAAAGCTTATGAGCACAGTTCATCAAATTGATGGCAAAAATATAATGTTCACAAAGGGTGCTTTTGATGTTCTTTTAAACAGAGTTACTTCAATTAAAACATCAAATGGTGTAAGACCTATAACTGAAGATGATAAGCAAAAAATTATAGATACTAACACAAAGCTTTCTCAAAATGGTTTAAGAGTATTAGCTTTTGCTTACAAAGAGTTTCCTAAGATTCGTAACTTAAGCTTAGAAGATGAATGTGAATATACTTTCCTTGGATTAATATCAATGATTGATCCACCAAGAGCTGAATCAGCTGAAGCTGTTAGAGATTGTATAAATGCTGGAATTAAACCAATAATGATTACTGGTGACCATAAAATCACTGCATCTGCTATTGCTAAACAAATAGGTATTCTTCAAGATGATGATATGGCTGTTACTGGTTTAGAACTTGATAAGATGAGTGATGAAGAACTTTCAAATAAACTTGATCATATATCAGTTTATGCTAGAGTTTCACCTGAACATAAGATAAGAATAGTACGTGCATGGCAAGATAAAGGCAAAATTGTTGCTATGACAGGTGATGGTGTTAATGATGCTCCTGCTCTTAAACAAGCTGATATAGGTATAGCTATGGGAATTACAGGAACAGAGGTTTCAAAAGATGCTGCATCTATGATACTTACTGATGATAACTTTGCTACAATTGTAAAAGCTGTTACAAATGGAAGAAATGTTTACGCAAACATAAAGAATTCAATTAAATTCTTACTTTCTGGTAATGCCTCTGGTATATTTGCTGTGCTTTATGCTTCAATACTTGCATTACCTGTACCATTTATGCCAGTACACTTATTATTTATTAACCTTTTAACTGATAGCCTACCTGCTATAGCAATTGGTGTTGAAAATCCTACTAAGGATCTTTTAAAAGAAAAGCCAAGAGATAGTAAAGAATCAATATTAACTAAAGATTTTGTTATTGATATTGCTTTTGAAGGTTTAATAATTGCAATATTTACTTTAATAGCTTTCCATATTGGACTTGAAACTAGTGCCGCTGTTGCTAGTACAATGGCATTCTCAACACTTTGCTTAGCTAGACTATTCCATGGATTTAATTGTCGTAGTAAAGCTTCAATATTTAAACTTGGATTAGGCTCTAATAAGTATTCAATCTATGCATTTTTAGTTGGTGCTGTGCTTTTAACTTTAGTTTTATTTGTACCACCATTACAAGACTTATTTGAGGTTGCAAAGCTTTCTGGATTACAACTTGGTTTAATTTATGTATTAGCATTTTTACCAACTGTTATAATCCAAGCTATAAAAGTATTTAAAGAAGCTTTCTCTAAAGATTCACAAGAAGAAGATAATAAGGCTACAATCTAATAAAATATAAATAAAGCCAAGAGTTTATATAAAACTCCTGGCTTTATTTTTTATTTCTATAATATACTATCTTAATTTTGCTCCATCTTTGAACGCATTACCTACACGTTCTCCTAAGCTATAATAACCATTATGAATAGTATCAAAAGTAATTGGTTGTAATTTTTCTAAGCTTATTTTTCCATATTCACCAAGTATTTTTTCATCTGCACTTACATTAACGATTTCTGCAAAATACCTTTCTCCATCAACAACTTTAATTAATCTGCATTCTAAAGTAAGTGGAAGTTCATTAATTATAGGTGCATTAACAAAATCACTCTTCACTGTTGTAAATCCTGCTTTTTCCATCTTATTTGGTTCTCTGTTTCCTTAAACAATACCAACATAATCACAAGCTTCCATTTGTTCTTTAGTTGCAATACTTACTGTGAATTCTTTATTAAGCATGATATTTTGTGTTGTCTTATGTATACCTAAGTCAACCATAATTTGATTCATACCTACAATACCGCCCCAAGCTGCATTCATAACATTTGCTTTACCATTTTCATCATATGTTCCAACCATCATAACTGGTTGTGGAAATAAATATGGCTTTGCTCCAAAATTCTTTCTCATAATATGACTTCCTATTATCTAACATTAATTTTTACTTATTTTTTATTTTACTTTAAAAAATTCTAAAAATCAATTTTTCACTCTGTTATAAAACATAAAATGACCGCACAAAGCTATTTTGCCCTATATGGTCATTTTATATATATTTAATTATTGTATAAGAAATTTTCTTTAAAATCATTTATAGGTATATTAAATTCCGGTATACCTGATGCATATGGAGCTATCTCATATTGATTATAATATATAACTAAATTTTCTCCTTTTATATAAAACTTAGCATCATCATTAATTCCCTTATACGTAGTTGCATCAACAAAATATTTTTCTTTATTTTTATTTATTTGATTTCTTATTTCCTTATCTATTACAGTTTTATAATCATATCCTATTTTAAATAACTCTTTAATTGATAATTTTTTATTAAGCTTTTTGTCTATAACATAAGCTTTCCTTGTAGTAGATCCATGAGCACCACCACTAAACTGATAATAATCTATATAGAAGCTCAGAAGATTATTACTGTCCTTAGTTATATAATACCTAGAATTTAGTTCAAACCTATTATTACATATATAACCACTTTTTTTATAATCATCAAGTACATCTTGAGTTTCTTTAATCCAATTATCTGTCCATAAACTTATTTCTTTATTTATATTTTCATTCTTTTTATCAGTTAATTTAGGATAATTAATATCAATTTCTATACAATTATCTAAATGCTCTATTTTTACATCTTCAATAGATTTATTTTTTTCTTCATATTCCTTTGCATTTATAGACAATTCATATGTAAAATTTAGTGCACTAAAAATTATTATAAATAAACTAAGATACTTTATAATAATATTTTTCATAATATAATTTCCTACCTTTTTAAATACTAAAATTATAATTTTTTTATAGTATTCTTCAAATAGGTTAAAATTATATATTATTAATCATCTTTTGTTTTCTTAGATTCTTGTATTAAATCATTTAATCCAATAAGCTCTTTTTTAGATAAATCTCTCCAAGCACCTATTTTTAGATTTCCTAAGTCTATATTCATTATTCTGATTCTTTTTAGTTTCTTAACTTCATAACCTAAGGCCTCACTCATTCTTCTTATTTGCCTATTCATGCCTTCAGTTAAAATTATTCTAAATGTATAATCATTTTCTTTTTTTACGAAACATTTTTTTGTTGTAGTTCCAAGTATTCTAACTCCACTACCCATCTTTTCAATAAATTCATCATTTATTTTTTTATCTACAGTTACTATATATTCTTTTTCATGGTTATTTCCTGCTCTTAAGATTTTGTTTACTATATCCCCATCATTAGTTAGTAATATTAAGCCTTGTGAATCTTTATCTAACCTTCCGATTGGAAATATTCTTTTATTATGCCCTACAAAATCAACTATATTTCCTTTTACTTTCTTTTCAGTAGTACATGTGATTCCTACAGGCTTATTTAAAGCTATATATACCATTTCTTCTTCTTTTGATATTCTTTTGCCATTTACTTTTACAACTTGCCCTTTAGATACCTTTGTTCCTATTAAAGCTTTCTTGCCATCAACAGTAACCTTTCCATCTTCTATAAGTTTATCAGCTTCTCTTCTAGAGCATATTCCTGTTTCACTTATATATTTATTTAAACGTATTTCTTCTTTTCTTTCATTATGAACAATTATATTTTTATTACTAAATGATTTTTCCTTATCTTTTTCTCTATTAAATTTAGGCTTATCAACACTTTTGTTATTTTTGCCTTTTTTATTTTTAAATTTAGGATTTATCTTATTTAAAGCTTTTTTCATTATTACCTTCCTTCTCAATTTACATTTTAATTAGATAAATTCTGCTTATTTCCTGCATTATTTATTACTAAATTTATGTTATGACTTTTTACAAATTTACTTGTTTTATCTAAACTTCCATACATTAGAGGTTTTCCAGTTACAGTAACTAATACTTTTCCAGATGGCATCATATCATGTTTATCTGCATAGCTTAAGATTTGTTCAACACCATCATCTAACTTTACATCATTTAAATTTAAATTATTAACAAGTTCTGCTCCCTTAGTTGTTGGAGAATATACATTTATTATCTTATTAAATGAATTAACTTCTACCTTTATCTGAGATGTAGTATTTATTAATATAGTTGTATTTACTTTTGAGTATTTATGTAAAAATGAACCAAGACTTATTATAATAACTACTATTAAAATTACAAAATAAAATTTATAATCACTTAACCTTTTCTTACGATTAGCTAATACTTCTTTTCCAGCACTTAAGCCATCTTCTAATTTTATTTTTCTAAATTCACCTGTACTGGTTAATATACATGCACTATGCTTAAATACTTTTAAAACTATTCCTCTTAATTTTTGTTTAGAATTTCTATTTAATGATATAATTTTTGATTTGCTTTTGCCCTCTTCATTTACCTCATTAGTTTTCTCTTCTGAGATACTTTTAACAACAGTTTTATTTGATTGTTTTTTCTTTGATGCTTCTACTTTTTCTTCATTTTGTTCAATCTTTATATAGTCTTGTATAAGTCTATAATTAGGATTTGAAAATATAATAAAGTATGCAATTATATATTCACTCCACTCATCTATAAACTTTCTTGATTGCTTAGTTTTTTTTGATAATATGTTAAGTGGTAATTTCTTTTTATTTTGTACAAAATGTAATAATTCTAATTCTTCTATTATGTAAAAAGCTATATTTAATATTAAATTTTTCTCATACTCATTTGGAATACAAGCAAATAAATCTTGTATTAAAATTCTATATGAATAGAGTTCTTTTTCTATTGAGTCTATTTCATTAGCTCTAGCTTTATTTATCTCATCACTAACCTCTACTAAACTCGGCACATTGGAAAATTTATATTTATTTCTATCAAATATCTCCAAATTTATACACTCCCTCTTATTTTTATCGAACAATATCTATGCTTATATCTAATTATACCTAAATGTACATGCTTTTTAAATGAAATTACAAATTAATAATTATTTCTTATATATTTTTGAAATATATTGCATTTTTGTGCTAAACTTATAGAAAAAAATATTATAGAGGTGAGACATATGCGTATTGGCTTAGGCTATGATGTACATCGTTTAGTTGAAGATAGAGATTTAATTTTAGGTGGAGTTAAAATCCCTTATGAGTTTGGATTATTAGGACATTCTGATGCTGATGTTCTTATTCATGCAATCATGGATTCTCTACTTGGTGCTACAGCATTAGGTGATATAGGCAAGTATTTCCCTGATACTGATCCAAAGTATAAAGGGATATCAAGTATAACTCTTCTTAAAGAAGTTGGAAAACTTCTAGAAAACAACAATTATAAAATAGGTAATATAGATGCAACAATAATTGCACAAAAACCTAAAATGGCTCCTCATATAGAACAAATGAGACATAATATAGCAGATGCATTAAATATAGACTTTAATCAAGTAAATGTTAAAGCTACAACTGAAGAAGGCCTTGGATTTACTGGTGAAGGTCTTGGAATATCATCTCAATGTATATGCTTAGTTAATTAATACAAAAATAAAAAGCCCTAAAGTTAGGGCTTTTTTTACTTTATAATATTTTCTTCTTTTCTTCTGCTCCAATAAAATATTATCGCAATTACTACTGAAATACCCATTAAATATGGATAAAATAAATATTGCATTATTTGAATTGGTGATATAGCTGCAAGACTTGCTGCTGATATAAGTTGAGCACCATAAGGGATTATTCCTTGAAATGCACATGCAAACATGTCCATAATTCCTGCAACTCTCTTTGGCTCTAAATCAAATTCATCTGATATATCTTTAGCTATTGGTCCAACTGTAACTATAGCTATTGTATTATTTGCAGTACATATGTCTACTAAGCTTACTAAAGCTCCAATTCCAAGTTCTGCTCCTCTTTTTGTCTTGAAGTTTTTTAATCCTTTATGTAATATAAATTCAATTCCTCCATTAAATTTTATAAGAGAAACCATTCCTGCTATTAATAATGATATTATAATTAATTCACTCATTCCAGTAATTCCATCTGCCATACCTGTAAAAAGTCCTATAATATCAAAACTTCCAGTTGCTATTCCTATTATACCTGCTAAAACTATTCCTGATGCTAAAACAAATATAACATTAACACCTGCAAGCGCTGCAACTAAAACTCCTATGTATGGAACAATTTTTATTAAATTATAATCATAGCTTCCTAAGTTAACTGATTCTGTTCCACTAGTTATAATCATAAATATAATAGCTGTTATTATCGCAGCTGGTAATACTATCTTAAAATTCATCTTAAATTTATCTCTCATTTCACAGCCTTGTGTCTTTGTTGCTGCTATTGTTGTGTCAGATATAATTGATAAATTATCACCAAACATTGCTCCACTTACAACAGCTCCAACTACTAATGCTACAGCTATTCCAGTTTTTTCAGATACTCCAAGAGCTATTGGTACAAGTGCAACTATTGTTCCCATTGATGTTCCAACTGATAATGCTATAAAGCATGCAACTATAAATATTCCTGTTACTAAAAGATTAGGTGGCAATACTGAAAGCCCTAAGTTTACTGTTGAATCAACTGCTCCCATAGACTTAGCCACTTGAGCAAATGCTCCTGCTAATATAAATATCAAAATCATTAAAATTATATTAGAATCTCCTGCTCCTTTGCAGAAAATATTTAATTTTTCTTCAAAACTAACTTTAGTATTCATAACTAAAGCTACAACTGATGCGATTAGAAATGGTATTATTACTGAAACAGAATAAAAATCTTTTGTAATAAATGCAATTCCAACATATACTAAAACAAAAACTAATAGTGGTAAAAGAGCCCACCAGTTTCCTTCTTTCCCCTTTTTCATATTTCTTCCTCCTAGTTTTATTGAATATACAAAATAAAAAAGCCTCTGATAGAAATCAGAAGCTTTATAATTCTATAAACACCACTTATCTATCAGTTTTACTGCAGGATTTAGCACCACACTTGTAAAATCAGAAACACAAAATAACCAATGTATTAGATACATTGATTTTTATAGTCATTCCTAATAATACTAATAGGTTGCCGGGTTTCATAGGGCCAGTCCCTCCACCACTCTTGATAAGACTTTCTTTAATTTTCGATTATGTCTATTTTAACAACATTAATATTTCATGTCAATATCTATATTCTTCTTATATCTTTATTAACTAATAATATAAAAAAAGCTAAGCGATTATATATCTTAATATAATCACTTAGCCTTTACTAAATTATTAAAGTGTTTCTGATAATTTATTTAGAAGAATATTTTTAAATATAGTTGAAGATTTTTTATCTTTTCCAACATTTAAATATACATCTTGCCATTCTTTTAATGATAAACCTATTTCATTTTCAAACTCTTTTTGTTTATTAGTCATCTCTACTGAAGAATCAATAAACTCACCCACTTGTGTTGCTGTTTTAAATACTTTTATATATAAAAATCTTTTATTATCTCCAATCCAATCTTTATTGAATCTCTTTCCAAAATCCACTAAACCGTCAATTATTTCTTCATCGCTTTTTTCCCATAACTCATTTAAAAAATTATATTGTTCTGTCATAATTTTCTCTTCTTCTTTAGATATCTTATTTTTTTTTGATAAGCAACTTACTAGTTCAGGAATTGAGTATGCTGGAACTTTAAGTATTACTTTTTCTGTTCCATAAGCCCACTTATAAAATGCTTTTTGAATAAATGAGTGTTGTATATATCCTAACAATACCCTTGCATTTGAGAAATATGAATAAATATTTTCTATTCCATTTTTATTGCAAAATATAAGTGCATGTATATAAACTGATTTACTTGTTGGTAATTCATTTGTAAAAGCATGACCTCTCATAGCCATGTGTTCGTTTACATTCATGGACCAAAAATCGAACGAATTGTAATTATTCTTCATAAATATCACCCTTCCTAATAAACTTTAATATAATATACCATCTAGTATATTATACCATTTTTTATTATTTTTACTCTCCTATAAGAAATATTTTTTATTTTATATAAAAATATGTTGATTGATTTGAATAATTTTTTTCTCTATAATTATTAAATATAAAATAAGGAGGTTTTTGCTTGTATTTTTGTGAAATATGCAACAAAAAGGCTGATATCCATCATATTGTTCATAAATCTGAAGGTGGATTTGATATTGAATTAAACTATATGTATTTATGTGAGGAACATCATCGTGGAAAATTAGGTCCCCATCATTGCTTAAAAACAGATATTTCCTATAAAATCAATCTTCAAAAAAAATTATATAAACTTCTACCTAAAAAATATTATTCCTTTAAAGAACTCTGTTATATATTAAATGCCTCATCTAATATAATTAAGCGTTTAACAAAAAATATAAAATTATATAAAGAAGGTTATAAAAAAGAAGATGTAATATTTATCTTAATGGGTAAAGCATATTATTCAGAAGAATTGCTAGAAAATATTGAGCTTGAAAAACTTTATGAGAGTATTCATTGTTAAGATAAATTTAAGTTATAGATATAAAAACTCCATCTTCTAAATAAATAGAGATGGAGTCTTTAAATTATGCTTTAGATATCGTAAATGTGAAATCTAAATCTTTATTTGATTTAATTAAATATTGATTATGAACTGGTGCACCCCAGCTATCATCTCCGCCGACTCCCATTTGTTTTGCAATTATACGTACCCATGTATAATTTACACGTGGAAGTTCAAAAATATGCATTGCATTTTCAATCTCATAAGCACTGTATGGAAGCACACTTAATTCAAATGGAGTTTCCTTATAATTAAATCTTAATCCATCACCATTATTATTAGTTACTTCTGCCCATCTTACATTTGTTCTATTTCCACATTCTTGAGGAATTAAATATCTAGACATATTTTCTCTAGCTGTATTTTCAAAGACGCCAAGCTTTGCGCCTTCATTTCTATCTATATAGTTTTCATCTGGGCCATAACCATAGTACTTAAAATTTTCAAATTCTTTTTTAAGCTTAAAGTCCATAGAAAGCAGTGGAATTTCTGGCAATCCTTCTACTCCTTTATATCTAACATTTATATCTATATCTCCACATTTCTTAACTGTATATTTAACTATATTTTCTGTTTTTATAGTTGTTGGTAATTCAAATGTGTATATAAGTGAAACTTCATCTTGATTTTCTTCTAATTTAAAATCAATAAGTCTTTGATTCATACCTGCAATTTGCCATTGTGCACATCTAAAGTTATGAGCATTTCCCTTATCATTATCTGTTGTTGCTCTGAAATAAGATGTTTTAGGTGCTCTAGTTATATATTCTTTATTGTCATAGCATAAAGACACTATTCCACCTTCAGTGATTGAGAACATAAAGTAGAAATTATCCCCTTCAACTCCTATATTTCCATCACCATGAATAACATTAAACTTCTTATAATCTTTTTTATTATCATTATTAAATTCAGCAACATTAAAAGCATGTTGCCCAAAAGCTACTTCATGTCCTTTATTTGCCCAAATTGTATCATTTTTAAGTCTCATAGAAACATTTATAATATATTCACCGTTTTCCTTCATCTTTGGATATTCAAATTCTAAATATTCTTCAGATTGAGGTTTAACATCTATATTTATAGTATTTTCAAATATCTTTTCTCCTTCTTTCTCTATAGAAACTACAAAATCATATTCCTTCGTATCTATAAATAAATTCTCATTTTTGATAGTTATTCCATTAGTATCTGGAGTTATTTTAACATTTGAATATAGGTACTTAACTTCTTGAACCTTTGGAGATACAGTTCTATCTGCATAGATTATTCCATCTGTACAGAAACAGTAATCTGTTGATCTATCATCAAAATCTCCGCCATATAATAGCACCTTTTCACCATCTTCATTAATAGTTTCTACCGCTTGATCTATATAATCCCAAATAAATCCGCCTTGGTACATATCATACTTATCTTCTAAGTCAGAATATAAATTCATTCCTCCACAGGAATTCCCCATAGCATGCATATATTCACAGCTTATATAAGGTTTTTGTGGATTATTATTTAGATATTCCTCTATATCTTGAGGCTTAGCATACATTCTGCTTTCCATATCACTTATTTCATTAAATTCTCTATTCCAAAATACTCCTTCATAGTGTACTAAACGACTACTATCATTTTCATGGAAATACTTTGTCATTTCTAAGATATTTGTACCTGCATAAGATTCATTACCACATGACCAAATAAGTATTGATGGATGATTTTTATCTCTTTGAAGCATAGATTCTGCTCTATCTAAAACTACATTTTTCCACTCTGGAAGTGAACCTGGTATATTCCAGCTTGGCTCACATTTACCTAACTTTTGCCATGAACCATGACTTTCTAAGTTAGCTTCATCTATTAAATAAATTCCATACTCGTCACATAAATCATAGAAATAACTTTGATTTGGATAGTGTGAAGTTCTAACTGCATTTATATTATTTCTCTTTAAGAACTTAATATCCCAAAGCATGTCTTCTTTACTTATAGCACGTCCAGTTTTACAGCTAAACTCATGTCTATTAACACCTCTAAAGATTATTCTTTTTCCATTTAGGTGCATTATTTTATTTTTAAGTTCAAATTTTCTAAAACCTATTTTTTGTGGAACTATCTCGATTAAGTTTCCATCTTTATCTGAAAGCTCAATATATAAAGTATAAAGATATGGATTTTCAGCACTCCAAAGCTTTACATTTTCTATAATTTCGTTAAAACGCACTTCTTTTTTAGCCTCTATATTACTGAACTCATATATTAAATTTTCGTCTTTATCTTTTAAATAAGCTTTAACCATACAAGCTTCTGAGTTATCTAACTTAATATTTATATCTAAATCAGCATTTTCATAAGTATCATTTAAGTCTTGCTTTATAAATAAATCTTTCACATGATATTTTGGAGTTGCATATAAATATACATCTCTAAATATTCCTGAAAATCTCCAAAAATCTTGGTCTTCAATCCAGCTAGCACTGCTTCTTTTATATACTTCTACTGCTAATTTATTTTGGCCTTCTTTTAAATTATTTGTTATTTCAAATTCTGATGGAGTAAATGAATCTTCACTATAACCTATAAATTCTCCATTTAACCATACATAAAAAGCTGTCTCTACACCTTGGAAAGATACAAAAACTTTTTTATCCTTTAATTCATCTTTTAATTCAAAATACTTAACATAGCTTCCAACAGGATTATATTCCTTAGATATATAAGGAGGTCTAAGTTCTTCTCTTCCATCCCATGGATATAATGTGTTTATATATTGCATATTGTCATAACCTTGAAGTTGTATATGTCCTGGAACATTTATGTTATCAAAGCTTTTACAATCAAAATCTTCTTTATAAAAATCTTTTATTCTCTTATCTTGATTTTCAGCATATGAGAATTTCCACTCACCATTTAAATATTGTCTAAGTGGCATATTATCTCCTAAAAATAACTCTTCTCTTTTTTCGTAATATAGATGATCAGAATGTGCATCAATTCTATTTACTCTGAAAACTTCAGGGTTTTCTAACCAATCTAAATTAGCAATATTACTCATAAAAAACTCTCCCTTTATTTTTAAAAATAATTTAAGTTAATCCTTTACATAAAACTTTATAAATGTACTAACTTATAATTTATTATCACCTTTTTAGGAAAATTAATCAATATTTTTTACCTAAATTTTACTTAAAATTTTATATATTCTTTGATAAAATTTTTTCACATCATTTATTAAAATTCATAATAATATTATAGAATAATTGTAATAATATTATTGAATAAAAAAACTTTACAAAGCATTCATTGACATCTTAAATTTGTATGATTATAATATAAATTAATTTTAGAAAACAACACGTTGATGAGAAGAGTATGTTAAACCCTTATTTTCAGAGAGGAAATACAATAGCTGAAAGTATTTCTATTTAAGATTAACAGAAAACTACCTCGGAGTGGCTCTAATCCAGCCCGTCATTGTCACGTTACGACAAACAAAGTGATTTTTAAGATAATTCTTAAAGATAACTAGAGTGGAACCACGGATATATACTTCGTCTCTAAATTTAGAGATGAAGTTTTTTTATTTTAGAAAGTATTTAGTTTTTAAATATCAAAAGAGAAGAAAGGAGTTTTTTAAATGATTAAAGTTACTTTAAAAGATGGATCAGTTAAAGAATTTGAAAAAGGTATATCAGTTTTAGATGTAGCAAAAAGCCTTAGCGAAGGATTAGCTAGAAATGCTTTTTGTGGATTAGTAAATGGAGAAGTTGTTGACTTACGTCAAACACTAAATGATGATTGTGAAGTTGGAATCTGTACTTTTGATTCAAAAGAAGGAAAAGATGCTTTAAGACACAGTGCTTCACACGTATTAGCTTATGCAGTTAAAAGATTATTTCCTGAAGCTAAAATAGCTATAGGACCTGCAATTGAAGATGGATTCTATTATGATTTTGATAAAGAAGGTGCTTTCAGCACAAGTGATTTAGAAAAAATCGAAGCTGAAATGAAAAAAATCATAAAAGAAAATCCTCAAATCGAAAGATTTGAATTACCAAGAAATGAAGCTTTAGAACTTATGAAAGATGAACCTTACAAGGTTGAACTTATAAATGATTTAGGTGAAGATGAAGTTATTTCATTCTACAAAATGGGAGATTTCGTAGACCTTTGCGCTGGTCCTCACGTAATGTCACTTAAGCCAATGAAAGCTATCAAACTTTTAAGAACTGCCGGTGCTTATTGGAGAGGTGATGAAAAGAACAAGATGCTTGCTAGAATCTATGGTACTGCATTCTTAAAGAACAAAGATTTAGAAGAACATTTAGAAGCTTTAGAAGAAGCTAAGAAAAGAGACCACAACAGATTAGGTAGAGAATTAAAATTATTCACTACTGATGAAAAAGTAGGTCAAGGACTTCCATTATTAATGCCTAAGGGAGCTAAAATAGTTCAAACTCTTCAAAGATGGATTGAAGACGAAGAAGAAAAAAGAGGTTATGTATTAACTAAAACTCCATATATGGCTAAGAGTGATTTATACAAAGTTTCAGGACACTGGGATCACTATAAAGATGGTATGTTTGTATTAGGAGATGAAGAAAAGGATGATGAAGTATTTGCTTTAAGACCTATGACTTGCCCATTCCAATACACTATATACAATGCTGAACAACACAGCTATAGAGATCTTCCTATAAGATATGCTGAAACTTCTACTTTATTTAGAAATGAAGCATCAGGAGAAATGCACGGACTTATAAGAGTTAGACAATTCACTTTAGCTGATGGTCACTTAATAGTTACTCCAGAACAATTAGAAGAAGAATTCAAAGGTGTTGTTGATTTAATTAAATACGTTATGGATACTCTAGGAATTTCAGATGATATAAGCTATAGATTCTCAAAATGGGATCCAAATAATACTGAAAAATATATCAACAATCCAGAAGCTTGGGAACAAACTCAAGTAATAATGAAGAATATATTAGATCACTTAGAAATAGATTATGTTGAGGCTGATGATGAAGCTGCATTCTATGGACCAAAACTTGATATCCAATTTAAGAATGTTCATGGAAAAGAAGATACAATTATAACAGTTCAAATTGACTTTGCATTAGCAGAAAGATTTGATATGACTTACATCGATAAAGATGGAGAAAAGAAACGTCCATACATCATCCATAGATCATCAATCGGATGTTATGAAAGAACACTTGCTATGCTTATTGAAAAATATGCAGGAGCATTCCCAACTTGGCTTGCACCAGTTCAAGCAAAAGTTCTTCCATTATCAGATAAATACAATGACTACACTGAAAAAATCGTTAGAGATTTAAGAAACAGTGGAGTAAGAGTTGAAGCTGACTACAGAACTGAAAAACTTGGATACAAGATAAGAGAAGCAAGACTTGAAAGAGTTCCTTACATCTTAGTTGTTGGTGAAAAAGAAATGAATGATAACGCAGTTTCTGTTAGAAGCAGAAAAAATGATGATGAAGGTTCAATCAAGTTTGAAGAATTCAAAGCTAGATTACTTTCTGAAATAGCTAACAAAGAATTATAAGATAAATTTTAAAAGAGAAGCTTAAATTTAAGCTTCTCTTTTTTATATAAATATATAAATTACTCTTCTAATTTAAATGTATATTTTGTAGATTTAGAATAAATTTGTCCTGCCTTTAAATAAGACTTTTCCTTAAATACTTCATTATATCCAATTGGTGGTGCTTGCGTTTCAAAGCATATAGCAAGTCGTGTTCTAGGTTCCATTCCACCATAGATAATATTATCATTTTTAAAGTTCATAGAATAAACAACGACATCTTCTTGATTTGTTTCAACTTCTAAAACTCTTCCACTTTCCTTATCCTTAAGTATAATCTTTCTGTCATTTTCATTTAATACAAATGGATGATCATATCCAAAACCTAATTTTATTTGTGGATCATCATTATCTATTCTTTCTCCTATTTTATGCACTTTTCTAAAATCAAATGGAGTATTTGAAACATCATATTCTTCACCTGTAACTCCCCCATTTTCATCTACTTTAAGTATTTTATCTGCATTAATATATAACTCTTGATCAAGTATATCTCTCTTATAATCTCCACTTAAATTAAAATAACTATGATTTGTTATATTAACTAAAGTATCTTTATCTGAAATAGCATTTATTTTAAATAAAAATTCATTATGATTATTTAATTCATATATAACTTTCACATGAAGATTTCCTGGATAATTTTCTTCAAGATCAGGAGATTCCATTAAAAGTTCAAGCCTTGCAGTTTCATCATCACTTGTATCTTTAACATCCCAGAACTTTTTATCAAAACCAACTTGTCCACCATGACCTGAGTTTACTCCATAATTTTTTGCAAGGTCATATTTCTTTCCGTCTATAGTTATTTGACCCTTATCTATTCTTCCAGCTGTTCTTCCTATAATAGCTCCATAATATGATGGATTAGTATAATAGTCCTCTATATTCTCATATCCTATTACTATATTTTCAAGCTTTCCTTCTTTATTAGGAGTCATAATTTTTGTAATTATTCCACCAAAGTTTAATATAGATATACTAATACCGTTATTTGTTAAAGTATATTCTATTACATCTTTGCCATTATAAGTTCCTCTTTTAACTTCTCTTATCATATCTATATCCCATCCCTTTTAATATATTTTATTTAAACCTTTACAAGAATACTATTAATATACTTTGTTAAGTTATCTTTATTTTATTCCATAATAATCTATTAATCAATACTTCTTAGTAGTTTTTAAAAATCACCTCCCTTCTAATAAATCATAAGTCTTATATATTATTAACAATTCTTCTTTTTTCTGTTATTATTTGATCTACTTTTTTATCATGCTCTTCAACTTCTAAATTATCTAAAACTTGCAATTCATATGCTAATGCAATCTTACTACACTTAAGATTATTTTTATCTAAAAATTTATCATAATATCCAGCTCCATAGCCTAATCTATTAAATTCTTCATCAAAAGCAACCCCTGGCATAACTATAAGATCTAATTTATTAATATCAAAATCATTTTCTTCCCCAATTGGTTCTAATATTCCATAACTACTTTTAACTAAATTTTCTAATGAATCTATTCTTATAAGAATCATTTCTTTATTAAATATTTTAGGTACATAGACTTCTTTTCCTAGTTTTAATGCATCTTCAATTATTATCTTAGTATCTATCTCTGAACCGAAACCAATGTACGTAAAAATTCCTCTTGCCTTATTATACTCTTCACTATTTATAAGCTTTTTTATTATTTTATCATCCATAATTTTCTTAGCTTCTTTACCTAATTCATCTCTTTTTTTAATAATATTTTTTCTAGTTTCTTTCTTAATAATCTTCTTATTCAACCTTTTCATTCCTTTCCATACGAAAAAGGCCTATACAACCATCTAAGTGATTATATAGACCTTAATAACTATTTTATTATATTCTCTAAATCTTCAACTACCATATTGATTATATCTATTTTTGATTTTGCTGATTCATTATCAGGCATCCACTCTAAACCTGAGTTTAAACTACTCTTGGTTTCCTTATATTCATTTATTAATTTTAATAACTCTTCTCTCATAAAAAACATCTCCTAACTTTAATAACCATATCTTTATATAAAAGTTATTATACCTATAAATGATATTTTTTTATTCAACTGTAACTGATTTTGCTAAGTTTCTTGGCTTATCTATATCAAATCCCTTAAGACTTGCAACATAGTAAGCTAATAATTGTAATTCAACTGCTGCAATTATTGGTGCAAACATATCAATAGTTTCAGGTATAAATAATACATTATCTAAAACTTCTTGAGCTTTTTGGCTTTCTTTGAATGTTATTCCAAAGTTTATTGCTCCTCTTGATTTTATTTCAACAATATTACTAATCATTTTATCAATTAAATTCTTTTGAGTAAGAACTGAAACAACCTTTGTACCTTTTTCAATTAAGGCAATTGGTCCATGTTTTAATTCTCCTCCTGCATATGCTTCTGAGTGAATATATGATATTTCTTTTAGTTTTAATGAACCTTCTAAAGCAAGAGCAAAATCCATTCCTCTTCCTAGGAAGAATATATCATCTTCATCTTTAAGACTTTCTGCAATCTTTTTAACAGCATCTGTATCTTTTAATACTTCTTCTATTTTTTCAGGAATTTCTAATAATTCCTTCTTTAAATTATCTACTTCTTCTTTGCTTATAGTATTTAGAAGTTCTCCAAAATACATTGCAATTGCATGCATTACTACTACTTGTGTAGTGTATGCTTTTGTTGATGCTACTGAGATTTCTGGCCCTGCCATAGTATATATAACATGATCAGCTTCTCTTGAAATTGTACTTCCAACAACATTTGTAACAGCTAAAGTTTTAGCTCCAGCTTTATTACAATCTCTAAGTACAGCTAAAGTATCTGCTGTTTCTCCTGATTGGCTTAATACAATAACTAATGATCTATCAGTAACTAATGGATCTCTATATCTAAATTCTGATGCAATATCAACTTCTACTGGTATTCTTGCAAGTTTTTCTATTGAGTATTTACCCATTAATCCTGCATGATATGCAGTTCCGCAAGCTACCATATATATTCTATCAATATTTTCTAATTCTTCTTTTGAAATATTAAAGTCATCAAAAGTAATTCCATGATCCATTGATATTCTTGAAGTCATAGTATCTCTAATTGCTTTTGGTTGTTCATGAATTTCTTTTAACATGAATGAATCAAATCCGCCTTTTTCTGCAGCATCTGCATTCCATGTTACTTTAAATATTTCTTTATCTATATTATTGCCGTTTTCATCAAGAAGTTTTACTCCTTCTTTTGTAATAACAACAAATTCATTATCTTCTAAAAGATATACATCTCTAGTATAGTTTAAAACTGCTGGTATATCTGAAGCAATGAAGTTTTCATCATCTTTTAAACCTACAATTAATGGACTATCCTTTCTTACAGCTACAAGCTTATCAGGTTCTTCATTAGAAATTACACCTATTGCAAAACTTCCTTGTAAGTCCTTTGAAGCTTTAACTACTGCTTTGAATAAATCTCCTTCATAGTAATATTCTATAAGATTTGGTATAACTTCAGTATCTGTTTCTGAAACAAACTTACATCCTTTTTCTTTTAAGAATTCTTTAAGTTCAATATAGTTTTCTATAATACCATTATGAACAACAGCAATATTTCCTTTTGTACTTAAATGTGGATGTGAATTGATATCTGATGGTTCTCCATGAGTCGCCCATCTAGTATGTCCAATACCAATACTTCCTTTCATAGGGTTCTTTTCTAAAGTTTCTTCTAAGTTAGCAAGACGTCCTTTTTGTTTTCTAACATCAATCTTGCAATCTTCTATAACTGCTACTCCAGCTGAGTCATAACCTCTATATTCTAGTTTTGATAATCCCTCCACTAAAAAATTAGTTGCTTGACCCTTACCAACATATCCTACTATTCCGCACATAAAAAATCTTCCTTCCTAATATTTACTATTTAATTTTTTACCTCTTATGGTTTTTCATATTATAAATAAAAATAGGCATACTAATCCTAAGACTACAAAAACCATAATTGAAGGTTTTAACACCAAATTGGATTTGTACTATAGATCACTCTATAGCTTTGCCAATCGTTAACGGTAGTGCGATACCGTGGGGCACCCGCCGAAAAGTCTCGATAACTCCCAACCTCGTCAACTTAAAAATCATAAAAACTATGATAAAACTTCTTAAGTCCTGGCGCTTTTTATTTTTTTAAAACTAATTTGTAAAAATATCAAATCTCTTTTCAAAATCTCATACCTTACGAAATTATTTTATCATATTTGTTTATTTTGTCTATATAATTACAATATTTATTAACAATATTTTTGCTACAAAATTCGAGTAATTCTGCTATTTATTAAAGTTTTTTATCATATCTAACTTATTTTCTCTACTCATTTTCTTAATCTCATATTCTCTTTTCATTGCTTCAACTTTATCATCAAACTCTTCAAAATATACAAGCTCTAATGGTCCTCTTCCTCTTGTATATTTAGCACCTTTTCCTTCTGTATGTGCTTTAAATCTGCGTTCTAAATTATTTGTCCATCCAGTGTAAAGCGAATTGTCTTTACATTTTATTATATAAACGTAATTCATTTTATATATCCTCTTTTCTGATTTTTATATAGATATTATTATAAATTAATTTTAGTATTTAAAAATAAATTTCTTTGTTTTGCACCTTGTTTTTTCTATAGAATAGTATTAAAATAGTGAGATAATTAGTCATCTAATTATTAGTCGTCTAACTTTTTAAAAATGAGAGGAGTTTTAATATGGAATCAAACACTGATTTTTCTTTTCACAAATTATTAGGACAATTAATAAGATTACATTTTTGTTTATCTCATAAGAATTTAGAAAAAGAAGGATTATATCCAGGACAACCTAATCTTTTATTTGCTTTATATCATAAAGATGGGTTAAGTCAAAAGGAAATAGCAGAAATTCTACATTCTAAACCTGCAACTATTACTGTTATGATAAAAAGATTAGAAAAAGCTGGATTTATTAAAAAACTTTCTGATGAAAATGATCAAAGAGTATCTAGAATCCACTTAACTGAAAAAGGTTTTAAAACTTGTGAAGATTTAAAAACTGTAATTAAAGAGATAGATGATATCTGCCTTAATGATTTTACTGAAAATGAAATAAGTTCTCTAAAAACTTTATTAGAAAAGATAAAATTCAATTTAGAAAATCATAAAGATAATAATATTGATAATAAAAATATTTAAGGAGTGACAAAGTTATGTTAAAACTATTTAAGCAATTAAAGCCGTATAGCAAGCAATTGGTATTTGTAATAGTTTTACTATTTGTTCAGACTATGTCTCAATTATATCTACCAACTCTATTATCTAAGATAGTAGATACAGGAATAATGAACGGTGACGTTAATTATATACTTAAGATTGGTGGAGTTATGATTGGTATAGCCTTAATAGGTAGTGCTTGTACTATACTTGCCAGTTTTCTTTCATCTAAAGTCTCAATGGGATTTGGTAGAGATTTAAGAAGAAAAATATTTACTAAGACAGAGACCTTTTCTTTAAATGAAATTGATAAAGTTGGTACTGCTTCACTTATTACTAGAACAACAAATGACGTTAATCAAGTACAACAAGTTGTTATTATGATACTAAGAATGATGATAACTGCACCGCTTACATGTATTGGTGGTATTATAATGGCAATTTCTGTTGACAAAGATTTATCTTTAATACTTTTAGTTTCAATGCCAATTGTAATAATAGCAATACTGCTTATCGGTAAAAAAGCTATGCCATTATTTAAAGCAATGCAAGTAAAACTTGATAATATAAACAGAATTTTAAGAGAAAACCTTACTGGTATAAGAGTTATTAGAGCTTTCAATAAACAAAACTTTGAAAAGAAAAGATTTGATGAGGCTAATGATGACTTTACTAGTAATGCAATAAAAGTAAACAAAACAATTGCTTTATTAATGCCTTTATTAATGTTAATACTAAACTTAACTGCTGTTTCAATACTTTGGTTTGGAGCAAATAGAATTGACTCTGGAGTTATGGAAGTTGGTAACCTTATGGCATTTATACAATATGTAATGCAAATAATGTTCTCACTTATAATGGTAAGTATGCTATTTATAATGATTCCTAGAGCTTCAGCTTCAGCAAGTAGAATAAATGAAGTATTAGCTATAGAACCTACTATAACAGATTCTGAAAATCCTAAAAATGATAGCGATAAAAAAGGATTTGTTGAATTTAAAAATGTGTCATACTTCTATCCTGGTGCAGAAAATGCTGCATTAAATAATATATCTTTTGAAACTAAACCTGGAGAAACTACAGCTATTATAGGTGGTACAGGCTCTGGTAAATCTACAATACTAAACCTTTTATCAAGATTTTATGATACTTCAGATGGTGAAATATTAGTTGATGGAATAAATATAAAAGATATGTCACAAGAAACTCTTAGAAGTAAAATAGGATTTGTTCCTCAAAAAGCTGTTCTTTTCTCTGGAACAATTGCTGAAAATTTAAGATATGGTAAAGAGGATGCTACTATGGATGAATTAATTCATGCATCTAAAATAGCTCAATCTTATGATTTTATTCTAGAAAAAGAAAACGGATTTGATTCTGTAGTTGAACAAGGTGGTAAAAACTTCTCAGGTGGTCAAAAACAACGTCTATCTATAGCTCGTGCTCTAGTTAGAAAACCTGAAATTTATGTATTTGATGATAGTTTTTCAGCTCTTGATTTTAAAACTGATGCAAAACTTAGAGCTGCTCTTAAAAATGAAACTAAAGAATCAGCTGTTATTATAGTTGCTCAAAGAGTAAGCACAATAATGGATGCAGATAGAATTTTAGTTTTAGAAGATGGTAACATCGTAGGAATGGGTACTCATAAAGAATTACTACAAAACTGTGCAATTTATCAAGAAATTGCCTCATCACAACTTTCAGAGGAGGAACTTGCAAATGAGCATAGATAAAAATAAAAAAACTCATGCCCCTATGCGTGGAAATAGAGGTGGTCATGGCGTTGTTATGGCTGGTGAAAAAGCTAAAGATTTTAAAGGTACAACAAAAAGACTCTTAAAATATTTAAAACCACATAAAGTAAAACTTATATCAGTAATTTTTATGGCTATAATAAGTACAGCATTTTCTGTATTTAGTCCTAAATTACTAGGTGAAACTATTAATGTAATACTTGAAGGTATGATAGCTAAATTTAGAGGTATACCTGGTGCTTCAATTGATTTTACTAAATTATCTCATTATATTTTATTGCTTTTAGGCTTCTATGTATTAAGCGCAGTATTTATGTATCTGCAACAATATATAATGGCTGGAGTTGCTCAAGGTACAGTTCGTGATATGAGAAAGGATGTTAATGATAAATTAAATAAACTTCCTATCAAATATTTTGATGCAAACTCAAAGGGAGATATATTAAGTAGAGTTACAAATGACGTAGATAATATTAGTAGTACGCTTCAACAAAGTTTAACTCAGCTTATTAGTGCTGTTATTACTATTATTGGTATCACTATAATGATGCTAACAATCAGTCCACTTTTAACTTTAATATGTATATTAACACTTCCTGTTTGTATAATTGCAACTAGACCTATAATAGGAAGATCACAAAAATTCTTTAGTACTCAACAAAATCAACTTGGTCAATTAAATGGTCATGTTGAAGAAGTTTATACAGGTCATACTGTTATAAAGGCCTTTGGTCATGAAAAAAAGGCTATCAAAGAATTTGATGAAATAAATGAAAAACTTTATGATTCAGCTTGGAAAGCTCAATTCATGTCAGGTTTAATAATGCCTTTAATGAATTTTATAAATAATGTGGGTTATGTTATCATTGCAGTTGTTGGTGGTATATTAGTTACTAAAAACAAATTAAGTGTTGGATATATTCAATCATTTATACAATATTCAAGACAATTTACTCAAATGATAAATCAAACTGCTAATATAGCAAATATACTTCAATCAACAATGGCTTCTGCTGAAAGAATATTTGAAGTATTAGATGAAGAAGAGGAAGTTAGAGAACCAGAAAACGTAAAAACTTTGAAAAATCCACATGGAAATGTTGAATTTAAAAATGTTAAATTTGGATATAATGAAAATGAACTTCTAATGAAAGATATGAATGTAACTGCAAAACAAGGTCAAACTATTGCAATAGTTGGTCCTACAGGTGCAGGTAAAACAACATTAATTAATCTTATGATGAGATTCTATGAATTAAATGGTGGAGAAATTACATTTGATGGAGTAAATATAACTGAACTTAGCCGTGGACATTTAAGAAGTATGTTTGGTATGGTTCTTCAAGATACATGGTTATTTAATGGTAGTATAAAAGATAATATAGCATATGGAAAAGAAGGTGCTACATTTGAAGAAGTTGTAAGAGCTGCAAAAGCTGCTCATGCTGACCACTTTATTAGAACTTTACCTCACGGATACGATACTATATTAAATGAAGAAGCTTCAAATATATCACAAGGACAAAAGCAACTTTTAACTATTGCTAGGGCAATACTTGCTAATCCTAAAGTATTAATACTTGATGAAGCTACAAGTTCAGTAGATACAAGAACTGAAACTTATATTCAAAATGCTATGACAAAACTTATGGAAGGCAGAACAAACTTCGTAATTGCACATAGATTATCAACAATAAAAGATGCAGATTTAATCTTAGTAATGAATCATGGTGATGTTATAGAACAAGGAAATCATGAAGAATTGCTTAAGAAAAATGGTTTCTATGCAGATCTTTACAACAGTCAATTTGCTCATGAAGAAGCTACTGCTTAAAGTGAAGAAAGACTACTTAAAATTAAGTAGTCTTTTTATTTTAATTAATTTTATGATATTGCTACTCCTCCGCTTGCATATCCAATTATAGTTTGAGCTAAACTAAGACCTGTTGCAGTTGCTGAGAATACTAACAATAACCTTGTTTGTGAAGTTACAGGTATATTAAGTCCTGTAATTAAGCCATTACTAGAAGCTCCAATTGCTAATAATCCTGTTAATGCTGGTGCTAATGTTACCACTGCTCCTGGTACAGCTGTAAATGTGTTGTTTGGAGTTGTTGATCGATATAATTGAGCTGTTATAGTTACTGTTGTTCCAGTAATACTTAGCGCTGTAGTAACACTGAAATATGCACTTATTGCTGTTATTGTTCCATCTCTTGGAGCTGAAAATGCCATATTAATAGGTGTTCCTGCTACTATTGATGCTCCTGATAAATCTATAGTTCCTCCAAGTATACTTACTCCATTTGCTGAATTACCAAATCCAACAAGAGCTGTTGTGCCAACTAATCCTCCTGCAATAATAGTTAAAGTTACTGGTAATCCTGATGCATATGGAATAATTGCTGAACTTCCTGCTACTCCTTGAAGTCCTTGCAGACCTTGCAATCCTGTTACTCCTGTTGCACCTTGAATTCCTTGTGGTCCTTGTGGACCTGTTGCTCCTGTTGGACCTTGTGCTCCTTGTGGACCTTGTATACCAGTTGCTCCTGTTGGTCCTTGAATTCCTTGTGGGCCTTGTGGGCCCTGTGGTCCTGTTGGTCCTGTTAGTCCTGGCATTCCTGTTGGTCCTGTTGGAGTAAATTCTGTTCTTAATAAAACATATGGAGTTTGTCTAGTATTACTTGAACTAAATAATGCAGTACCTTGACTTTGAGCTGAAACATTTATAATGATCTCATATATATCCGAAATACCATTGTTTCTAATAATATTTAATAGATCTATACAAATATATTTGCAAATATCTCGTGAGTTTATCGAATATGATAACGCTTTATTTAAAACTATATTTCCATTTATATCTCCAATTATTACGTCAAATTTAATTAATAATTTTCCTGTAAACCTTAAGTCACTCAAATATAAATAAAAATTTAGTATATCTAAATTAGAAGTTTCGTTTATATTAAAACTTAAATAAAAATTACTTATTCTTTTACTGAAATATCTAGTTTGATTGGAAATGTATAGTTTTTGTCCAACTTTTACATTTTCCCCATTTACATATTAAAATACTACAACTTCCATATCATCAATAGCTTTTTCAACTAATGCATCTATATCTAAAGGAGCCTCTGATTTTCTGATTCCTTCTACTCTTGGTTTTGTCTTTGGATGTTTTGGTACAAAGATTGTACAACAATCTTCATAAGGAAGTATTGATGTTTCATATGTTCCTATTTCTCTTGCTATATCCATTATATCTCCCTTATCCATAGCTATAAGTGGTCTAAATACAGGTCTATCTGCACAATCTGTACTTACAACAAGTCCTTCCATTGTTTGGCTTGCTACTTGACCAATACTTTCTCCACTTGAAATTGATTGTATTCCTTCTCTTTCAGCTACTGCACATGCAACTCTCATCATAAATCTTCTCATTATGATTGTAAGTTCATCTTGAGGGCATTTATTTATTATATCCATTTGTATATCTGTAAAAGGTACTATAAATAATCTAACTCTTTCAGTATAATTACTTAATATTTTTGCTAAATCTTTTACTTTATCTTTAGCTCTTTCAGATGTATAAGGGTGACTGTGATAATATATACAGTTAAGTTCTACACCTCTTCTTGCCATAAGATATCCTGCTACTGGTGAGTCAATTCCACCTGAAAGCATAAGCATAGTACTTCCGTTCATTCCATATGGAAGACCACCTACTGCTTTTACTTTATCAGCACTTGTATAGATATAAGCTTTATCTCTTATTTCAACATTAACTAAACATTCTGGATTCTTTACATCAACAGAAAGATCACCTTCATAGTTCTTTAATACATATGCTCCAATTTCTCTTGATGTTTCCATAGAGTTTTTAGGGAATTGTTTATTTGCTCTATTAGTTGCAATTTTAAATGTTTTTGGCTTCATTTCTTGTACTTTCTTAAGAGCTTCAGCCTTTATAGCATCCATATCTCTTTCTATTTCTGTTACAATACATACTTCTGCTATACCAAAAACTTTTTTAACTCTTTCAACACATTGTTCTAAATCTTCAGCTTGTATGAAATATCTATTTTGGTCATTTATTATTTCAAACTCTAATCCTTTAAGCTTCTTTTTGATGTTATCTCTTAATCTTTTTTCAAATTTATTTTTATTTAATCCTTTTAAAAATATCTCTGGTGCATACTTAACTAATATTAGTTTTCTCATCTTTTTATCCTCCTTAAGAAATTTAATGAGCTTCTTAGTTTATCTATTACTCTATCGATCTCTTCTTCTGAATTATATTCACTAAATGAAAATCTGATTGCTCCTTCTGCATCTTTATTATTTAATCCTAAAGCTTTTATTACATAGCTTCCACTTGCAATGCTTGTCTTTGATGTACATGCAGATCCAGTTGATACGTATATATGATCTTCTTCTAACATATGTAGTAATACTTCAGCTCTAACTCCTATAAATGATACATTTAAAATATAAGGTGAGTGATTACTATCATCAATACTATTGATTCTTACATTATCAAATTCTTTAAGTTTATCAAGCATGTATCTTTTTAAATTTAATACTTTTTCATAATTTTCACTCATATGCTTAACTGAAATTTCAGCAGCCTTTTTAAGTGCCATTATGCCTGGGACATTTTGAGTACCAGCTCTTAATCCACTTTCTTGACTTCCTCCATGTATAAGAGAGTTAGGTATTATTCCTTTTCTTAAGTATAAGAAACCTGTTCCTTTAGGTCCATGGAATTTATGACCTGTAGTTGTAAGCATATCTATGTTCATCTTTTTAACATCTATAGGAAATTTTCCATAAGCTTGTACCGCATCAACATGAAATTTAGCTCTACTACTCTTTTCTTTAATAAGCTTACCTATTTTTTCTATATCCTGTATAGCACCCATTTCATTATTAACAAACATTATAGAAATTAAAACAGTATCTTTACATATAGCGTTACTTAATTCTTCTAATGAAATTAGTCCGTTTTCATCTACATCTAAATAAGTTACTCTAACTCCGTTCTTTTCTATTTCTTCAAAAGCTTTTAAAACTGAATGATGTTCAAATCTAGTAGTAATTACATGATGACCACTTCTTGGTATTCCTTTTATAATACAGTTATTACCTTCACTTGCACCTGAAGTGAAATAAATTTCATCTTTTGATGCATTTATAGTATTAGCTATTACTTCTCTAGCTTCATTTACCTTTTTTTCTGATTTAATTCCAACTTCATGTAGAGATGATGGATTTCCATAGTATTCTCTCATTCCTTCTACCATAACATCTATGACTTCTTCATAAGGTTTTGTGGTAGCGGCATTGTCTAAATAAATCTCCAAACTTTTTCCCCCTCTTTTTTAGAATTATATTTTTAAAAAATTAATTCTAATTAAGAAATTCATAATATCCTAGTATTCTTATAAAATTACTAAGACTGCTTGTTTATTTATATATCATATCAATTTTTTTATTATTTTAAAAGTTTTATTTAAAATAATTTTGATACCTTTTAAAAGTTATCTATCCTATTTAGTCAAATTCTGCTATTCTTCAAGTGCATATACTCTAGTTGGTGCCCCATCTGCATTTCTAACCTTTAAAGGTGCTATTATTATTTTACATTTTTCATTTAAATCCTTAACATTGCAAAGATTTTCTATTAACATCTTTCCTTTTGATAATAGAATTCTATGATTTTTTACATCTTTTCCTCTACTATCTACTGAAATACAATCTAAACCTATTCCACTTAAAGTTTCTATATTACTTAAAAATTCACACGCTTCATCAGATAATATAGGGTATCCCTCAAGATATGCTTCTGTATACCACTTATCTTCCCAACCTGTCTTTAAGATTAAATAATCTACGCCTTCTATTTGTTTTTTATGTTTTAGTATTGTTTCTAAAGTTATTTCTTGCATATTAGTACAATCAATTATATATGCATCACCTATAAATTTATTTAAATCAAAATCATCTATAGTAGCTCCATCTTTAAATATGTGTCTTGCAGAATCAATATGAGTTCCAGTGTGAGTTGATAATTCAACTGTTAAAACATTAAATCCACACTCTTCTACCTTGTATAAAGGCTTTATGTTTGCACTTTCTTCTTCACAATATACAGTCATTTCTTCTTCTACAAAATGAGTTAAGTCAATTACTTTCATATTAATATCCTTTCTTATTAGTGCTTTCTAATAAATATTTACTAATAATATAATACTACAAAACTCATATTTTAAAATTAAAATTTAAAAGAGCTATAATAGATCTTCATTACTATTATAGCTCTTTAATTTAGTACTAATACTTAAAACATTTTTCTCTTATATGTACTTTTTAATATAAAATCTTAAATTATCTAGAAATAAAACCTTTTAGCATATTTCCATGTTTTACTTCATCTTTTGCAATATCTTTTAATTTTTCAAAATGCTTTCCTATTTCTTCATACATAGGACCACCCTTAAGTTCTCCTTCTGACATCATTTCAAAAGTTTTTACTTTTCCGACACTATTAAATAATTTTATAGTTTCTTCAGCTTGTTTGCTACTTGGTTTTAGGACTTCTTGAGTATATGATCTTATTAAAGATGCATGTCTTCCTTCATCAGCAGCCATTTCTAATAATTGATCTTTTATATCTTTTAGTTCTTCTAACTCTGCTAATTTTTGATAAATAACTACTCCATCTAATTCTGTTTGTTGTAACTTTAATAACATTTCTTTTTGTTCATTATTCATAATAAAACCTCCGAATCACATTAAAATAATTTATATTTAACTCAATTAAATTTTATACAATTAATTATATTTATATAATAATATATAATCTCTAAACTGTCAATAATTTAATGATATTATAATTTTGCTACATTTATTATTGTTTTATACTACCTTTGTTTTATACTATTTTTGTATTTTATTGACATTATATTGAATTAATAATAAAATTAAACTATAATTATATAATTTTAACTGTGCTAGGGGTGCCAAAAGTTGGCTGAGAAATGCGCTTGCATTAACCCTTTAACCTGATCTGGCTAATACCAGCGTAGGAAAGCAATTTAGTTTTCACACGTCCTTCTAGCACAAATATAGGAGGTTTTTTTTTATGAATTTTTTAAATGATATAGGAGCAAAATTTGGGACAATCCTTGAAAATCCTATGACACTACTTACAATAATAGCTTGCCTGGTTTTATTTTTTGCATTATTTAAATTTAGAAAAATTAAATTCAATGCAAGAATGATTACACATATTTCTATAGCATTAGCACTTTCAACGATACTTAATATTTTTAAGATATATAGATTTCCTCAAGGTGGTAGCATTACTTTAGGTTGTATGGTTCCAATACTTATCATAACTTTTGCTTATGGTAAAGAAGTTGGATTCTTAACTGGATTTTTATATGGTCTAATAAATTTACTTACTGATCCATACATAATACACCCAATACAAATGTTATTTGATTATCCATTACCATCAATGGCTATGGGACTTGCAGGTTTCTTTAGAAATCGAAAATACCTTGGTGTATTCGTTGCATTTTTCTCTAAATTCTTATGTCATTTTATATCAGGAGTAGTATTCTTTGGACAATATGCTCCAGCAAATATGGGCTCTGTACTTTATTCAATCGTTGTAAACCTACCTCTAGTAGCTGGAGAAATGGTAATTTGTATGGTTATATTAAAACTTTTACCTTTAGAAAGAATTATTAAAATAATAAATCCTAATTATTAAAAAAAGAAGTTATAAAATATAACTTCTTTTTTTAACCTATCGTATTTTTTTGATCTTAAAGCTATCGTATTTTCTTAATCTTATAATATATATAATCAATGTAATTATAGTTAGTATAGTTACTAAATAGCCTAATTTCATTAATTTAGTTCCTGTATAATCAACAACTAAACTTCCTTCTTTTATATTTCCAACATTAACTCTTATATACATTTCATTACTATGTGATACATTACCAAATTCTTTTTCATCATTATTTGATGATATTATCTTAAACGTATATCCTTTATAATATAATAACGGTAAATCTATATAAGCATCATCTTTATTAACCTTATAATCTAAGCTTATATAACAACCTCTCTTTATATAATTGCTATATTTAAATCCTTTATCATTACTTGTTACTATATTTCCACGTTCTTTTATTTTTTTTACGTCTGCACCTTCTGGTAAATATTCTTTACCAGCTCCTATATAATCTGAATATTTAGCAGAAAAATTATCAAAGTCTATATTTTGTATTCTATAATATTTTTTATAGGCCATTAAATTTACAATAGAAATTAATGATATAGCTATTACAATTACATATTTATATTTTTCTGAAAATATTTTATCTATGCTATATCCTGCAATAAATGAAAGCAATAAAGTAGCTATTAATCCCATTCTCCATGCAAATTGTATTTGATTGAATAATTTAAAATTATCACTTACAATTTTTAAAAATGGCGTTTTTATTGTTAATATTAAAGATAATACTCCAACAATAAAACAACTAAACATAAATAAACTATTTTTCTTTTTCATTATTGCAACTATGTATAACAATGATAAAATTACTATTACTAATCCAATAAAAAATCTTGAATTTCTATTAAATGTTAAGATATCTTCTATAGATACAGATCTATCATATGCAAATGGTTCAGCTTGTTGAACATTAAATTTGCTAGACAACATTTGTTCTATTATTGGTATCCAAGTATATGCTGTTATTAGTAAAGTTGTGATTGCTGCTATTATAGAATACAAAACTCTTTTTGGTTTTTGTATTAACTTATGTATATTTAATATATAAATTAATACACACATAATAACTACTATAAATACTGATAAAAGATGTGATAAAAGAATTCCACTCATACCAATTGAAAGTATATACCACTTTTTATAATTCCTATATAATAATTCATAAACACCTAATAATACTATTGGAATAAATATAAAAGATATGTATTCTCCAACAGCAGATCTAAAGTATAGATCAGTTATTTTATATTGTGCAAAAATATATATTACTGTTGAATATAATGCTGTATTTTTATTATTTGATATTTTCTTTATACAAATAAACATTGAAAATGTTGATGCTAATGTACATAGCGATAAAAATATTCCATATGCAAATTTAAGATTAATTCCTATTAAATTTAAAAAAGCTGCTATATATAATAATAAATCAGGATAAAATAATCCATTAGCATATCCATAACCATATAATGATTCTGGCATTATATTAACCAAAACATGTCCATTTACAATAGAATTTTTTATATCAGCTATTCTAAGAAGATGAAAAAGATAATCATCACCCCTAATATTAGCACTGATAAATAACGGAACTAT
Source organism: Clostridium sp. (assembly GCF_034179595.1). Classification (GTDB taxonomy): domain Bacteria; phylum Bacillota; class Clostridia; order Clostridiales; family Clostridiaceae; genus Clostridium. Next base: position 30,303 of record NZ_JAXFPT010000017.1, on the reverse strand, counting down.
TGTTATTAAAGTAAGTAATATAAGTATAAAATACATATATATATCCCTACTCTTTTTTTTATTTATCAAAACCATCCCTCCTAAGATTAATAAATAATTTCATATAAACTTTAAAAAGTTAATGATAAAACATGAAAATTTTACCATCAACTTTATTATACATGCATAAATTTAATATTAGCACTTAGATAGTATCATATCTGCTAGGTTATGAGCTAACTTATCAATTTCTTCTTGATTTTCTCCTTCTAGCATAACTCTAACTAATGGTTCTGTACCTGAAGGTCTTATTAAAACTCTTCCTTTACCATCCATTAATTTTTCCATTCTTTCTATTTCTGCTATTATTTCAGCATCCTTTAAATAAATATCTTTCTTATCATTAGGGACTTTAGCATTCACAAGAACTTGTGGAAGCTCTTTCATTATTGAGCATAATGAACTTATTGATTCGTTGCTTTGCTTGATTATTGCTGAAACTTGAAGTGCTGTAACTAATCCGTCTCCTGTTGTATTGTGATTTAAGAAGATTATATGTCCTGATTGTTCTCCACCTAGAACATATTCATTATTAACCATTTCTTCTAATACATATCTATCTCCAACTTTAGTCTTTAAAGTTTTAATTCCTAAGTTTTTGCATGCAATATCTAATCCTAGATTACTCATTACAGTAACAACTAAAGTATCATCTTTTAATTTATTATTTTCTTTAAGATACTTAGCGCATAATGTTAAAATGAAGTCACCATTTATAAGATTTCCTTTTTCATCAACAGCTAGACATCTATCTGCATCTCCATCAAAAGCAAATCCAACATCGCATCCTTTTTTAACTACGTATTCCATTAATTCTTCTGGATGAGTTGAGCCACATTTTTCATTTATATTAGTTCCATCTGGATTATCATTTATAACATAAACTTCTGCTCCTAAATCTCTAAATGCTTCAACAGCTGCTTTATAAGCTGCTCCATTTGCGCAATCTAAAGCAATCTTCATACCTTTAAGATCTACTGATATTGTATTTTTAGCAAATTCAATATAATCATCTAAAGCTGATATTTCTATCTTTTCTCTTCCAAGAGAAATTCCTGTTGGATTTGGTACTCCTTCAAAATCAGATTCAATTACTCTTTGTATTTCATCTTCTAATTGATCTGAAAGTTTGTATCCATTATTATTAAAGAATTTTATTCCATTATATTCTACTGGATTATGTGATGCTGAAATCATTACACCTGCATCTGCTCCATACTCTCTAGTTAAATGTGCTACAGCTGGTGTTGGTATAACTCCAAGCACTATAGCTTCTGCTCCAACTGATAATATACCTGCAACTAATGCAGCTTCTAACATATCACCTGATATTCTAGTATCTTTTGCAACCAATATCTTTGGTTTATGAGCACCTTCTGTTAATACATATGCTCCTGCTCTTCCAAGTTTATATGCAAGTTCTGCTGTAAGTTCAGTATTTGCTACTCCCCTTACTCCATCAGTTCCAAACATTCTACTCATAAAATTTACCTCTTTCTCTTTATCTTAATTACATTAACTTATTGTAAAGTTTTTTCCTTTGTAATTATATCATCTTATTTTACAAAATTATACTATATTATAAAAGTAATATATTAAAGTTCCTTAAACTTACTTAAATTCCTCTTCTTTAAAATTATCTTTTAAATCAAGATTATTAAGCTTATCATATATAACTTTAGTTGGTACAAGCCATACTTCTCCAGTTCCTCTATAAACATTTAAAAGTCCTTCTCCACTAGTTGCACTTCCAATAAAAGAAGTAGCTGATTTTTCTACAGAAAATTCTATATCTCCACTTCTTAAAATTGCAAAACTACCATCTATTTTTAAAGTATCTTCATTTAATTTACATCTAAATATTTCATTTTCTGGTACTGGAAGTTCTAAAACAACAATCCCATCACCTTGTATTCTTGTTTGAAATACTCCCTCATTTCCAAATATCATAGATGAAATAGTTTTTTGAATAGTAGGTGATACATCTACACCTTCTTCACATGCTAAAAAAATCCCATCATCTACTATTATATGATCATTTTCAAGCTCTATTAATGCATAATGCTTAAATGAAGGCTCTAAGAATATCTCCCCAGTTCCAGAATAAGTTGGTTTAAACATTTCTTCACCAGTTAATTTACTTGAAATAAACTTTTTTGAAAGGCCTATTACACCATCTGTTTTATTTGTAATTTTAATATCGCCCTTCATATAACTTAATGCTCCAGCTTCTATTTTAACGCTACTTTCATTTAGCATTATTCTGACTTGCTTTAATCTTATTCCAGATCTATTTACAATATCTAAATCAAATGCTGTATCAATATCACTTGCACCTTTTAATTCATCATACTCTAATATTTGAAATCTTGAATCATTTGTCATCTGACTAATCATTGTCAATTTATTTTCAAATTCTAAGCTAGTCCTCATAAAAACCTCCATATTAATTAATATCCCTAACTTTAAAATATTATATATAAAAAAGAGATATATCTAAATTATAGACATATCTCTTTTACTTATTCAATAATCATATTAGTATTGCTTAGCTTGTTCTTCTCCATTTAATACTCTGATTGCACCTTGTGCTAAAGCAAGTAATTCATCTTCTCCTGGATAAACTTTAATTTCTGAAATCCAACCTACTCTCTTATTTATATCACTAACTACCTTATCTGAGTAAGCTAATCCACCTGTTAAGATTATTCTATCAACTTTTCCTTCTAAAACTGTTGCCATAGAACCTATTTCTTTTGAAACTTGATATATGAATGCATCATATATTAATTTAGCTTTTTCGCTACCTTCTTCAGACATCTTTATAACATCTCTGAAGTCATTTGTATTAAGGTAAGCAACGCATCCACCTTTACCTACAATTTTTCTATAAACTTCTTCCTTTGAATGCTTTCCATCAAAGCACATATTTATAAGTTCTCCAACTGGAACTCCTCCAGCTCTTTCAGGTGAAAATGGGCCATCTCCATCTAATGCATTATTTACATCTACAACTTTACCTTTTTTGTGAGCACCTACTGAAACTCCACCACCCATATGAGTAACAATAAGATTTAAATTTTCATATCCTTGTCCACTTTCTTTTCCGTATCTTTTAGCTACTGCTTTCTGATTAAGAGCATGGAATTTACTTCTTCTTGGTAATTCTGGTACACCTGATATTCTAGCTACATCTTCTAATTCATCAACAACAACTGGATCAACTATAAATGCTGGTATATTTAATCCACTTGCTATTTCACTTGATAATATTCCACCTAAGTTTGAAGCATGTTGTCCTTGTACACCATTTTTTAAATCTTCTATTAATTCTTCTGTAACTTCATAAGTACCACCTGGAATTGGCTTAAGCATTCCGCCTCTTCCCACAACAGCATCTAATGTAGTTATATCAAAATTCTTTTCTTTTAATACATCTAAAATAACGTTTTTTCTGAAATCTAATTGATCAAATATTGTTGCATATTTTGCTATTTCATCTGATGAATGTCTTAAAGTTTCTTCTAATATTTCTTTTTCATTTTCATAAACTCCAATTTTAGTTGAAGTTGAACCTGGATTTATAATTAATAATCTATATGACATACCCTTATACCCTCCTAATAGTAAATTATCTTAATGATTCAGCAACTAAAGCTGCTAGTGCAATTGAATGTACTTTTGTTTCAAATGAATCTGCTCTTGATGTTAAGATTACTGGAGCTGATGTTCCAACTAATAATCCACCGTTTTTTGATCTTGATGTATAAGTTAAGCATTTATACATAACATTTGCTGTTTCTATGTTTGGAAGAACTAATACATCTGCCTTTCCTGCAACTGGACCTGTTATTCCCTTATGATGTGCTGCTTCTTCAGATATTGCATTATCAAGTGCTAAAGGTCCATCAACTATACAGCCTTTTATTTGTCCTCTATCATTCATCTTTGATAATAATGATGCATCTAAAGTTGCTGGCATATCTGGATTTACAACTTCAACAGCACAAATTGGTGCTACCTTTGGTATTTCAAGTCCACAAGCATGAGCTACTGATACTGCATTTTCTATTATTTGCTTTTTAGCCTTTAAATCTGGATATGTGTTAAATGCCGCATCTGTTAAATATATTAATCTATCTATTCCTTCTATTTCGAAAACAGCAACGTGAGACATAAGCTTTCCTGTTCTTAATCCAACTTCTTTATTTAATACACTTCTTAAAAATGTTGCAGTATCAACTAACCCCTTCATTACCATATCTGCTTTTCCGCTTGAAACTAATTCAACAGCCATAAGAGCAGCTTTTTTGTCATCTATTTCATGTATTATTTCATAATCTGATAAATCAAGTCCTATATTATCAGCTACTTCTTGTATTTTAGTTTCATCTCCAACTAATATAGCATCTGCAATTCCTTGTTCTTTTGCTGATTTAACAGCTTCTAAAACAGGTTCATCTTGTGCTACTGCTACTGCTACTTTTTTAGTTTTTACTTCTCTAACCTTTGATAATAATTCATCAAAATTTCTACTCATTTTCAATGCACCTCTTATTTTTACGTTTTAAACAATATGTTTTTTGCATACTTTACTCATAATTGTAATTTTTTTTCGTTAATTTTATAACAATTTCTTTATGTCTATTGTATCAGAAAATATATATAAATTGCAAATTGTCAGAAAATTTAATAAAAAAAGTGGCATAAAGCCACTTTCTTAATTAATCAATCTTAAATTTTTGCATTATTTTTTCTGAAACTTTTATTCCATCTACTGCAGCTGAAATAATCCCTCCTGCAAATCCTGCTCCTTCTCCAGTTGGATAGAAGCCTTCTAAACTAACACTTTCAAGACTTTCATTTCTTGGCATTCTAACCGGTGCAGATGTTCTTGTTTCTATTCCAGTTAAAACTCCATCTTCCATATCATATCCTTTTATTCTCTTACCAAATACTTGTATACCTTCTTTTAATGTATTTACTACAACTTCTGGCAAGCATTCTTTTAACTCTTTAAAAGCATAGCCTGGTTTATATGTTGGTTTAACACTTCCAAGCTTTGTTGATTGTCTATCATTTAAAAAATCACCTATAAGTTGGATTGGAGCTTTATAATCTCCTCCACCTAACTTAAATGCTAAACTTTCATACTTTCTTTGATATTCCATTCCTGCAAGTGGATGATCTCCTTCAAAGTCTTCTGGTCCAACTGTTACAACTAATGCTGAGTTTGCGTTTTCTAAATCTCTTGCATGATAACTCATTCCATTAGAAACTAATCTACCTTCTTCTGAAGCTGCACCAACTACAACTCCACCTGGACACATACAGAATGAATATATGCCTCTATTATATTTTTCACTTTGATATGTTAATCTATAATCTGCTGCCTTAAGTCTTGGATGGTTAGCATACTTTCCATACTGAGATTCATTTATAATTTCTTGAGGATGTTCTATTCTAACCCCTATAGCAAAAGCTTTTTGCTCCATTAAAATATCTGAATCATATAGCATTTCATAAGTATCTCTTGAGCTATGTCCAATTGCAAGTATTAAACATTCACAAGGAATTTCCTCACCATTTACTATGATACTTTTTAACTTGCCATCTTCTTTTTTTATTCCTTCAAGTTTTGAATTAAAATGAACTTCTCCACCTAAACTTTTTATCTCTTCCCTTATATTTTTAACAACATTTTTAAGTATATCTGTTCCTACATGAGGCTTTCCAACATACATTATTTCTTCTGGTGCTCCATTTTTAACAAGCTCTTCTAAAACAAAAGCACATCTTTTATCTTTTATTCTAGTAGTAAGCTTTCCATCAGAGAATGCTCCAGCTCCGCCTTCACCAAATTGCACATTAGAATTTAAATTAAGCTTTCCACTTTTCCAAAATTCTTCAACAGTTTTTGTTCTATTATCTACGTCTTCTCCTCTTTCAAAAACTATTGGTCTATATCCATGCTTTGCTAAAGTTAAACTTGCAAATAAACCTGCTGGTCCTAAACCAATAACAACTGGTCTATGATTTAACTTCTTATCTCCATAAACAAATTCTTCTATTATTTCATCTTCTTCAAACTTTATGTTATTATCTTTTAGTCTATTTACTATATTCTTTTCATTTTTACATTTTACTTCAATACAATAATTAAACTTAATTATATCTTTTTTTCTAGCATCTATGCTTTCTTTTATTATCTTAAATGATTCTATCTCTTGTTCTTTTATTCTTAGCTTTTTTGCTACCTTCTTTTTAAGAAGCTTTGTATCTTCTTCTATATCTAGAATAATATTATTTATTCTTATTGCCATACTAGTTTTCTCCTATACTGAATTTTTATCTTTATCTTTGTCTTCATCCTTATCTGTTGTAGTAGCTTGTGTTGACTTTTTATCTAGTGTAAATTTTATTTTATCAACATTTGATATAGATACTTTACGATCACTGTTTACCATACTCACATTACAATTCTCTTCAAATGTTCCACTTTGCTTAAAATTACTTAAATCAAAATTACATATAAAATCCGCTGTACTTATATTACTCATATCTTCTTTATTTCCCTCTACAGTTATATTAACTGTTTTAGATTCATCAGATATTTTCATATCATTATCAAGTCCAGTATAATTTACTGGTATTTCAAATGATTTAGTTGTTTTTAAATTATCTTCATGACTTGTATTATTAGAATTATTATTGCTAGTACTACTATTTTTGTTATTATTAGCATTTGTATTTGTATTATTATCACTTTGATTATTTGTATTACTATTGTTTTGATTTTCTGGTTCAACATTGATATTTATAGTAATATAATCATCTCCATCAGCTAAACTAATATCTTCTGGTAAAATTATTTTTACTTTCTTTTGAGTATTATTTTTTATATCACTTAAGTTTACATCTTCAGTATTAAGTGAATTTACTGAGTCAATATTATTCTTTTCTCCTATAATTTCAACTGATTTTCTTGAAGGTATAGTACTAACTAATTTATATCCATCTGGTAAACTACCTATGTAATTTGTTTTTATATCTACAGTTTTACTATTACTAACATATACAGACATTTTTTCTTTATCTTTACTCAACTTAACGTCCTTAACTACATCACCATTTGCATCTAAAGGTTCAAGTAAAAATTCTTTTGTTATATTTGTATTTACATCATTAAGTTCACCAACCATAGCTACGCTGGCTACTTTATTTACAGCACTTTCTGGCCCTGATACTTCTACTTTTGATGCAGTAAATTTTTCTTTATCTTTATATACACCTGATGCATAATTTACTTGAACTTGTGATGTCACATCAAAACTTTTAGATATTAATTTTTCTAGTTTTACTTTAACTACTAAATCTCCATTGTTCTTTATATTTAATTTTTCTGGATAATTTACTACTTGAACTGGTATATTATTAATTCCAGTTTTTAAGGCATATTCTCCTATATCAGCTACTAATGAAAATTTATCTTTATCTATAGAATAGATATCTTTTGTATCGCCTTCTAAACTTAAATTTACATCAAAGGTCTGATCTGGTGATATTGCTAAATTGAATTGCTTTAATGTTTGAGTATTCAATAATTTAACTGGTACACCTCTTAAAGTATATGATTTTGTTGGGTTTTCAATATTAGTTATATAAAGCCACAGACCAAAGGATAAAAGTATACATACTAATTTTATAATTAATGTTTGTTTTTTACTTCCCTTATCCATGTTTTCACCTTCTCACCAACTGATTTTACTTTTTTATTTTCTTTATTATGCATAATGCTTAATAAAGTTCTTTTTAATTTTTCTTTATCATAATTTCTAGTTAATCTTCCACCTATAGCAAGTGAAATTACACCTGTTTCTTCTGAAACAATTATAACTAATGCATCAGAAACTTCTGAAAGACCAATACCAGCTCTATGTCTAGTACCTAACTTTTTATTTATATCATTATTATTTGTAAGCGGTAATACACATCCAGAGGCATAGATTCTATCTTTTCTTATTATTGTTGCTCCATCATGAAGTGGAGTATTTACAACAAAAATATTTTCTAAAAGAGCTGAACTAATTTGAGCATCTATTATTGTTCCTGATCCTAAAACTTCACCTAATCCTGTTCCTTGTTCTATAGCAATTAATGCTCCTGTTTTTGTTTCAGCTAAGTCTTCTACTGCTGTAACTATCTGCTCAACTATCTCTTCTCTCTCTTTTACATCTGTAATATTATGTGTTTCATCAAAAGCAGTTCTACCTAAATGTTCAAGTGCACGTCTAATTTCAGGTTGAAATATAATAACAACAGTAAGAACTCCTATTGTTAGAGTTTTACTTAATATAAAATAAAGCATATTTAACCTTAATACATAACTTATAGGAAGTAATGCAACAATAAACACTATTCCCTTTAAAAGCTGTACTGCTCTTGTTTCATTTATAAGCATATATCCTTTATAAAAAATATATGAAACTACTAATATATCTAGTATTGAAAAAATAGATATATGTCTAATTGAATTTATTGCTTCAATAAAAAAATCTTGCATCAATTTCACCCCTTCTCACTCTATCTTTCCTAAATTATACACCAAATAATCATCACTTAGTATAATAGAGTTTTACTTTTTATCATTTTAACTAATATTTTTAAATCTTAATTAATATAATTTATAAGATTACTTTATTTATATTATGAAAAGAGGGATACAATGGGAAAATATACACAAAAAATAAGTGCTATCTTTAACTATATTAAGACAAAAAAATTGATAATATCTATTTTATTAATAACAATTTCAATACCATTAATATTGCTGTTTATAACTAGATTAACTCCATCTAGTAATGACATTAGAAAAATTGATAAATTAGCAAAAGAAATCTCATCGATAAACTCAACATTAGATAAATTAAATGATTCTAATAATATAAATTCAAAAACTGCTCAAAATGAACTTTCATCTATTATAAATAAATTAAATCAAGTAAAAGAAACTTCAAATTCTCTTGAAGTGGAAGAGATAGTTTTTGAGACAAAAAATAAATTTAACGAAGCCTTAAACTTTAATATAAAACTTTGTGAGCAAGCTTTAGATATGTATATGAATCAATCTAGTGCAAGTCTTGATACTAAACTTAAGGATTACAAAGGCACTTTAAATAGTTTTACAGAAAGTAATAAGTCTTTATCAACATTTAAAATATCTAATATTATGTCAGAAGATAGCTTGAAATTCTTTGATAAAACTTATAAATATTTTGATACATTAATTCAGGTTAATACATTAAAAGATATAAATAAAGAAAAGAATTCATCATATATGCTATCATCAGATAAATTAATAACTAAATTTAAAGAAATTGATGATGATTTAAAACCAGCTTTAGAAGATATTAAAAAGAATAATAGAGATTTATATATTCTACTTGAAGATATCGCAAACAAAAAAGCTATTTTTAAAGATATTAAAAATGATTTTTATATGTTAAGCGTTCCTGAGGATGCTACAGAACTTCATTCAAGTTTATTAAAATCTATAAATACTTATGAATCTTATATAAATTCAATTGAATATGTCGTAGATTCTGATATTGATTCTAAAGAAAGCCCAAAACAACTAAATGAGTATGATAATTCATTCATAAAATACAATGAATTTATGAATTCACTAAAGATATCAATTAAAGAATTTCAATCTTTTAAAGAAAAATAGTATATAAATCTTCTTTTTGGCCATAATATTCTTTGACTGGTTTGTAAAAAGGAGGTCTTTTATGAAAAAATTCATAAGTATTTTTTTACTTTCTATCACATTAATATCATCTGTAGAAGCAAATGCTTCTATTCTTAGTTTGTTTGATTATATATCTTTAAAAGAAGATGCATTATATACAACTGCTAAAGATGAAAAGGATAAAATTGATGTTAATAATAAAACATCAAATACTAATACTAAAAATGGAAATTCTGAAAATGATATAGAAGTATTTAATCAAAATGGATCTCAGCTAAAAATTACAAAAGCTGATATCGAACTTATGGCAAAACTAGTTTATTGTGAAAGTAGAGGAGAACCATTTCAAGGCAAAATTGCTGTTGCATCTGTAGTTTTAAACAGAGTTATGAACCCTAAATTCCCAAATACTATTTCAGGTGTAATATTTCAAAAGAATGCATTTTCATGCGTATCTAATGGTCAGATTATTGCTGAACCAAATGAAGATTGTTATAATGCAGTATACGAAGCAATTAGGGGTAAAGACCCAACTAATGAAGCCTTATTTTTCTATAATCCATCTATAGCAACTTGCTCTTGGATGAAAAATACATCAAAAAAAGATTCTAAAAAAATAGGAAATCATACATTCTTTAAACAATAAAAAAACTCCCAAACATTTGGGAGTTTTTTTTTACATCTTTAAGTTTATAACTGTTGCTTTTGGTCTTGACATTGCTTCTATTGAGTAAACAACACCTTGTGTTCCCATTCCAGATGATTTTACTCCTAAGAATGGGAAGTGGTCTGGTCCTCTTTCAGTTTTATTATTTACTTGAACTGTTCCAACTTCTAATTTATTTGCAACATAAAACGCTTTATTTATATCTTCAGTAAATACTGATGATTGAAGTCCGTATTCTGATTCATTAGCAATTTTTATTGCTTCATCAACATCTTTAACTCTTATTATTGGAAGAACTGGTCCAAAAGGCTCTTCCCAAGCTATTCTCATATCTAATGTTACATTATCAAATAATGTTGGCATTATAGTATTACCTTCTCTTAAGCCGCCTAATAAAAGCTTAGCTCCTTTTTGTTTTGCTTCTTCTATAAGACCTTCTACAAAGTCACAAGCTTTACTTGATATTAATGGTCCAACAGTATAATTTCCTTCTAATGGATTTCCAACTGTTACTTTTTCCATTTCTTTTAATATCTTTTCACTTAATTTATCTGCAACAGATTCTAAAACAAGTACTCTCTTAACAGCTGTACATCTTTGACCTGAATATGAAAATGCTCCTGCTACTATATTTTTAGCTGCTAAATCTAAGTTAGCATCTTCTAAAACTATTGCTGCATCTTTTCCTCCAAGTTCCATTAAAAGTGGTTTCATTTCAGTAATTCTTGATATTCCTCTTCCAACTTCACTACTTCCTGTAAAATTAACAAAGTCTATATCTTTATGAGTTACAACATAATCACCTATTTCGCTTCCCTTACCAGTAATAGTATTTAATACACCACTTGGTAAGCCAGCTTCATTAAATGCTTTTGCAAGGTATAATCCACATATGCTACCTTGAGTTGCAGGCTTAAATACAACTGTATTGCCTGCCATTAATGCTGGCGCTATTTTAGATGCTGCTAAGTTTACAGGATAATTAAATGGTGAAATTGCAAGAACAACTCCAACTGGCTCTCTTGTAACTATTGATATCTTATCATTTTTAAATCCTGGAAAAGAATCTCCTGGTATTGATTCTCCTCTCATATTTTCTGCTGTATCTGCTGTAAATCTTATTAAATCAGCAGTTCTTTTAACTTCTGACATACAGCTTTTTCTATCTTTAGCTATTTCAAGAACCATAACATCTGCTATTTCTTCTATTCTTTCTTCTAATAAATCAGCTACATTATGTAATAATCTTGCTTTTTGATTTGTTGGAACTTCTCTCCACTTTCTTTGAGCAATTTTAGCTATTTTAATAGCTTCATCTACATTTTCTTTATCCATAGCTTCTACAAAACCTAAAGTTCTTTTATCTATAGGGGATTTTATTTCTATTAATTTAGTCTTATCTTTTATTATCCATTTACCATTTGATAAATTTCCATATATAAAATCTCCGTCCTTATCTTCCCTAAACATATAGAATTACCCTCCTTTTTTATCTATCCTATTAAATGATTTATCCAATCTTCAATTATTTTATTCATTTTATCTTCATCACTATAGTATTCACTTAAAGAAAGAGCTAATTTTTCTTTTAATTCTTCTCTATCTAAATAATCAACACACATATCACAGAATCCATTTGAAAATTCTTTATATGCACGTTTTAAATTTTCTTCTATTTTACTAATATCAAAAACGCTATTTAAATTCTTTGATATTTCTTCTAAATCATCTAGTCTTTCGTGTAAAGGACTGTCTGCATCAGCTTTTTCAACTCCATTTACAACTTCACGTTCATATTTTTTATCTTCAGCATTCATTAATTCATCTGAATAATCATCATATTGTTCATTTGCTATTTTTATTAGATTTTCCATCTTTAAAACAGTATGATCTTTTGTAATCTCAACTAAAATTTTTCTTATCTTATTTTCCACAAATCCCATCTCCCGTTATATACCTTGTAATTTATATTTATACTACTTATTTATGTTATCACTAAATAAAAATTTTAAATGTGACTTGTATCAAATTTAATCTTTTATTAACAGATAATTATTATCCATAATATTTTCTAAAAAATAGACTTAATAAGAAACTTATTAAGTCTATAATTAGGTGCTTATAATATATACTAAACTAAATACTTGTCTGCTATATTCTTAAACTCTTCTTTATTTTGTTTATACCATGATTCAAATTCAGCATTTTCCTTTTCTAATGCAACATATAAATCATAAATGAAGTTTGGAATTTCTTCTTCTAACATATCACCATATATTTCTCCAAGCTTTGAATTGTCAATTTTATAATCTCCGCCGATATGAAGTTCAAAGCACTTTCTTACTTCATCATTTACTCTCTTTGTTTTTCCTGCAAATCCTATTTGTCCAATTTCATGCACACCACATGAATTTCCACATCCTGATATATGAATCTTAGGTAATAAATCTTTATCTATATTTTCATTTGAAAGTTTTTCTATTATACTCATTAAAAGTCCTTGGCTATTTCCAATACCTAGTTGACATATTGGTACACCAATGCATGATGTAGATTGCATTACTTTTAATTCTCCACCACGACCTTTAGTTAATTCTAATATTTCTTCAGCCTCTTTACCATTAAGGTTTCTTATATACATACCTTCTTCCATAGTAAATCTAAAATCAACTGCTTCCATATCTTTAGTAGCATCAATTATATCCTTGAAGTCTACCATTTTTAATTTTCCTCCAAATGGATGGAAGTAAACGCTATAAAGACCTTCTTGTTTTTGTTCTACTAATCTATTATCTTTTACATCTGTTTTAGAACCCACTTTAGTGATTTCATTTTCTTTAACATCTATTTTTAAGTTTTCACCTTCATCTTCAAAAACTTCAGCTAAATGCTTTTTATAACATTTTAAGAATTCTTCTTCTCCCATTCTTTCAACAATATATCTTATACGAGCTTTATTCTTATTTGAATAATCTCCTTCAGCTACAAATAATCTTTTAAGTGCTTCAAAATAATATACTGCGTCTTCAGCTTTTACAAGTTCATCATATTCAATTGATAACTTTGAATTTCTTCCAAGACCACCTGCTAAGTAAATCTTAAAGAAGTTTTCTCCATTTTCTTTTACTGCTAAAAATCCTATATCTGTTGCTGTGCAATGTGGTTCATCCATACTATTTGTAGCCATTGCTGTTTTTATTTTTCTAGGTAATTTATAAGTATTAACTCTTTCCATAATATATTTATTTACAGCTTCTGCATATGGAGTTACATCAAATACTTCTCCTTTTTGTACACCTGAAAGAGGTGATATAGCAACATTTCTTGGATAGTTTCCACCTGATCCTCTAGTATATATTCCATAATCTATAGCTTCTTCCATTATGTCGCATACATCATCTATCTTTAATCCATGTAATTGCACAGCTTCTCTTGTTGTTGGGTGAACCCATTCTAAGCCATATCTATTTGCCCACTCATATATTTTAGCAAGATCTTCTTTTGTTGCTCTTCCTGAAGGTGTCTTTAATCTTATCATAAACTCTTGTCCACCTCTATGTGCATAAACACCCATACCTCCAGATATAGCTTTAAATTGTGCAACATTAATTTCTTTGTTTAAGAATTTGTGACCATTTTCTCTAAATTCAATAATTTCTGCTTTTAGTACTTCGTTTAAATTTTTCATTAACATCACCTCTTGAATTATTTTTCGCTACTTATAGATAATAGCATACATTTCAATTTTTATAATTATATACAGATAAGTATAATATAAAAATTGTATAAATTAACTCATTGTAAAATAAATAATAACTTGTAAATTTATTTAAACTTGGTCTAAAAAATATATTTACCATAATACATCCATATACAATTATATATTTAATTATTGTTAAAAAAAAGAAAATTTTTATATAATATTTAATTGATAAATTAATCAATTTATCAAAATTTAAGTCATATTTATACGAAAAAACTATTCAAAAGATTCTTTTATGGATTTTTCAAAAGTTCCAGTTATTATAGGAATTCCATTTTCTATAACTACCTTACCCATAGCAATTACCTTATTTATTGATAAGTCTGCCTTATTAACGATTACTATATCTGCATCTTTTTTAGGTTCTATTCTTCCTTTATCTTTTAATTTAAGCAAATCAGCAACATTAGATGTTATTGTCTTTAAAGAATCTTCTATTTTTATTCCCTCATCTAATATAGATTTCTTTACTTCTTCATAAAGACTTTCAACTCTACATATACCTAATTCTTTTAATTTCCCATTCTCATCAAATAGTGGCATACTCCCATTTCCATCTGATGTAAATGTTATTCTATCTATAGGTAATTTCTTATCTAATAAATATTTTAATGCTTTAGATGCTATCATCTCTCCCTCTTCTAAATTATTTAAGTCAGAACTAGTAGTTAAATCAATATATCCTCCTCTTTTTATCCATTCAACCCCAGCATCTAAAAGTTCAATAGTTCTATTCATGTGAGTGGGAATAACTTGTGTTGCTGGTATTTCAGTTTCATCTAACATTTCAAATAAATAATTTAATCTTCTAGCTCCACCACCTAAATGCACATTTACTATACCTGATTTGTTTGATAAAAGTCCTGCAACTCTAGATTCTGCAACTAAATTTATAAACTGATCTAATCTTGGTTGAGAGCTTCTATTGTCTGAGAGTGCTATTTCTCCAACTCCTATTATTTCATTTACTAGCATCAAATCTTCCTTAACACTTCCAATCATAGTTCTTACAGGAATCTCATATGATCCTGAATAACAAGTTGCTGTTATCCCTTCTTCATTTAAAGCTTTTACTTTTGCAACTAATGCTCTCATATCTCTACATACTCCATCTGTTCCTATACATCCATTAACTGTAGTGATTCCTGCTCTTGTTAAATTACTTAATTGAAGTTCTGGAGTTCTTGTTTTAAATCCCCCTTCACCGCCTCCACCTATTAAATGAACATGAGCATCTATAAATCCTGGAAATGCATACATATCCTTTCCTTCAATTATCTCAATATTAATAAAATTCTTTGGAATCTCTAATTCATCATATACACCTTCAATTTTATCATTCACTATAACTATAGATTTTTTCCCTAAATATTTTGGTGAATATATTTCTATATCCTTTATAATCTTAATCATTTAAATCACTCCTAAAAAACATAATAATCTTATTTTTCCCTAATATTTTTAAATAATGTTTTTAGAAAATAAAAAAAGACTACATCATATTAATATGACGTAATCTCATTATGTATCTATTTAATAGTGCCAATAAAATACAACCCCTAATATTCCTGCTATAATTATGCACACAATTGGGTGAACCTTTTTAGATAATAATAAAGCACCTATTATTAATGTTATAATTACAGATTTAATATCAACATATGCATCTTTTGCTAAATCAACAAATGCTTGAATTATTAAAGCTATAAGTACAGGTCTCATTCCAAGTAAGGCACCCTTTAATACTTTTGATTCTTTAAACTTCTCCATTGCTTTTGATGCAATAGATACTAATATAAATGATGTAGTTACAACTCCTAAAGTTGCTGCAACACTTCCTAAAATACCTGATACCTTAAATCCTATAAATGTTGCTGAATTTATTGATACAGGACCTGGTGTCATTTGTGATATACCTATTATATCCATAAATACGTTATTACTTATCCAATTATGATTTTCTATTATTTCTCTTTGCATAAATGGAATCATGGCATATCCACCACCAAAACTGAATGTTCCTATTTTTAAAAAGGTAAGGAACAAACTCACTAATATATTCATCTAATCCACTACCTTTCTTAAAAATACTGCACCATATATAGCTGCCGCTATTATTACTATTACAGGGTTTATACGGAAGATTATTAATGCGATTAAAGCTATAACTATAATTATCGCATTTCTAATATTTTTCTCCACACCTTTTGATAAGCTTATAACACCAGCTAAAACTAGTATTGGTACAGCAGCAGATATTCCTTTAAATACAAGATCTACATAATAGTTATTTCTAAATTGCATGAAGAATGCAGCAACTATTAATATTATTATAAATGATGGTAATACAACTCCAAGAAGCCCCATAATTCCACCAATTATACCACCTATTTTATAACCTACAAAAGTGGAACAATTTACGGCCATTGCTCCTGGAAAACTTTGAGATACTACAAGTATATCCATGAATTCTTCTTTAGTTATCCATTTTCTTTTATTTACAACCTCTTCTTCAATAATTGGAATCATTGCATATCCACCACCAAATGTAAATGCTCCTATCTTAAAGAATGAAATAAACATTTGCCAAATTTTTTTCATATTTTCACCTCCTTTTCAATTTTTAACATAAATATTCTAACATAAGTTAGATGATAAATATTAAACTTTTTTTCATTATTCATATATATCATAAGATTTATATATTCTTAATTAAAATAAAAAAGCGTGAACCTAAGTCCACGCTAATTTTAATATATTTTATATAAATCTTATTCTTGTTCTAATATGATTTTCTTTGCAGCTAATATTGATGAAGCACTCATTGAGAATTCATCTAATCCATATTCAACAAGTGTTGGTATAGCAGCTTCATCTCCTGCCATTTCTCCACACATTCCTACCCATTTGCCATGCTTATGAGCTCCATCTATAGTCATCTTTATTAATCTAAGTACAGCTGGATGCATTGGGTTATATAGATATGAAACTTTTTCACTCATTCTATCTGCTGCTAATGTATATTGAATTAAGTCATTAGTTCCTATTGAGAAGAAGTCTACTTCTTTAGCTAATTCATCAGCCATTACAGCTGCTGCAGGAATTTCTACCATGATACCCCATTGAATTGAATCTGAGTATTTTTTTCCTTCATTATTTAATTCAGCCATACATTCTTGAACTACTTCTTTAGCAGCTCTAAATTCTTGTATACCTGAAATCATTGGGAACATTACAGCAAGATTTCCATATACTGAAGCTCTAAGTAATGCTCTTAATTGAACCTTAAATATTTCTTTTCTATCTAAGCAAAGTCTTATTGCTCTATATCCTAAGAATGGATTCATTTCTTGTGGTAATGGTAAATATGGTAAAGTCTTATCTCCACCAATATCAAGTGTTCTTATAACAACTTGTTTTCCATTCATATTTTCTAAAACATATTTATATGCTTCAAATTGTTCCTCTTCTGTTGGAGCACTGTCTCTATCCATGTATAAGAACTCAGTTCTAAATAGTCCAACTCCGTCTCCTCCATTTGCAATAACACCTTCAACATCTTCTGCTTTTCCAATGTTTCCGCAAACTTCTATTCTCTTACCTGACTTAGTTACTGTCTTAACTTCAATAAGTTTTTTAAGTTCTTCTTGTTCAGCTAAGAAAGCTTGTCTTTTTGCTTCATATTCTTTTATTGTAGCTTCGTCTGGGTTTATTATAACAGTACCTTCTATACCATCAACTATTACAGTATCTCCAGTCTTAACTGAAGTTGTTATATCTCCAAGTCCAACAACTGCAGGAATTTCTAATGTTCTAGCCATTATAGCTGAGTGTGAAGTTCTTCCTCCGATGTTAGTTAAGAATGCTACAACTTTGCTTCTATCTAATTGTGCAGTATCTGATGGAGTTAAATCTTCAGCAACAATAATAGTATTTGCTTCTGTTATTGCAAAAGCATCTCCGCCCTTACCTGCTAAATTTGCTATTATTCTCTTTGAAACGTCTTTTATGTCAGCTGCTCTTTCTCTCATGTACGCATCTTCCATTGATTCGAAAATCATAACAAAAGTATTTGTTACATTTTCAACAGCCTTCATAGCATTTAACTTATTGTTTTCTATTTCAGCAGCCATAGCTCCTGTAAATTCTGGGTCATCAAGTAAAGTGATATGTGCTTCAAACACAGCAGCTTTTTCTTCTCCCATTTCTACTTCAGCTTTAGCTTTTATTTTTTCTAATTGGCTTCTTGACTCATCTAATGCCTTTTGTAATTTTGCCTTTTCTAAATCTATATCATTAATTTTTTCATCAGTTATAATTATTTCTTCATGCTCTTGTAAGAATACCTTTCCTATAGCATATCCTTTTGAAGCAGCAATACCTTTTTTCATAATAAAAACCCTCCTAAATTCTGTTACCTTTATTCCAAAAAACTAAGTACATTTATGTAAAGTCATTAAATAATTTTAAGTAATGACAACTTTTACATCTAAGTACAATCCCAAATAAATTATACCACAATTTATATCATTGTTAATACTTTTTAATGCATTTTAAACGTTCAAAGCGTATAATTCATTCATTATTCTGAATTTTTTGTATAATAATTCTTTACTTTAATATCTTATTCATTATTATAAGTCATCTATTAAAGTAGCTGCTTTAGCATACGCAGTTGATTTTGCTTCAAAAAAGTCTGTTTTAACTGAATTTGCATTAGCCTGTCTATCAACCCATTCTGCTGGATTATCATTATAACCTTCATATAATGGATCTAATCCTATGGACTTTAATCTCATATTTCCTAAATATTTTATATACTCTTCAATAAGTTTTTTATTTATTCCTTGTACGCTATCTCCTATTACATAATGTCCCCATGCAATTTCATTTTCTACTCCTATTTTCATCATTTCTCTTAATTCTGATTTTAGAGTATCTGTAAAAAGATCTGGCTCTTCTCTTTGAAGTTCTTTTATTATATTTCTAAATAACCAAAGGTGCGTATTTTCATCTCTATTTATATATCTTATTTCTTGTGCTGATCCAGGCATCTTACCATTTCTCTCTAAGTTATAGAAAAACATAAATCCAGAATAAAAATATATACCTTCTAATATATAATTTGCCATTATACTCTTAATTAAATTATGTTTAGTTGGCTCATTTACAAAAGTATTATATTGATCACCTATAAACTTATTTCTTTCAAGAAGTATTTTATCGTCTTTCCATTGGTAAAGAATTTCATTTCTCTTTTCTGGTGAACATATTGTATCTAACATATAACTATAGCTTTGTGAATGAACAGCTTCTTGGAAAGCTTGTATAGTTAAGCAAAGGTTAACTTCACTTGCTGTTATATAATTATTTATATTTCCAAGGTTAGCAGTTTGTATTGAATCTAAGAATATTAAAAACGAAAGAATTTTATCATAAGCTGTTCTTTCTTCATTTGTTAATTTCTTATAATCTTTTAAGTCCTGAGCTAAATTAATTTCTTCTGGTATCCAAAAGTTATTCATTCCTTGTCTATACCAATCTGATACCCAGTTATATTTCATATTATTAAAATCATTAAGGTTTGTAGTATTTCCATTTATCATTCTTTTTTTTGAAGTTTCTGTATCTCCAAATTCATTAAAAAGTGGTTTTTTATTTATATCAAACATCTATATGCCTCCTAAGTTCTAAGCTGAACAACTTTCACAATCACTAACTTCAAGTGATTTACTTCTAACATAGTATATTGACTTAACACCAGATTTGCATGCTTCTATATAAAGGTTCATTATTGATCTCATTGTATAATTCGTTGTTATATAAAGATTGAATGATTGCCCCTGATCAATATGTCTTTGTCTTACTCCATTCATCTCTATACACCATTTTTGATCTATATTGTAAGCAGAATTGTAATACCAATATGTCTCTTCTGAAAGATTTGGAGCTGTTTTTGGTACTATACTTCCTTTTTTTTCTTCTAGCCAAAATCTTGACATTACAGGATCTACCCCTTCTGAAGTTCCTGCTAATGTTGCAGTTGATCCATTTGGAGCAATTGCTATAAGGTATCCATTTCTTAAACCATATTTATTAACTTCAGCTTGAAGCTCTTTCCATCTATTTGAATTATAATTTCTTAATCTAAAGTAATCTCCATTTTGCCAATCTGATCCTTCAAATTCACTATAACATCCCTTTTCTTTTGCAATTTTCATGCTTGCTTTTATAGCATAGTAATTTATATTTTCATATACTTTATCTGCAAATTCTTTATGTTCATCTGCTGTAAAATGAATTTTATTATTTGCAAGCATATGATGATATCCTGAAGTTCCAAGCCCTATACTTCTATATTTTTTATTAGTTACTTCTGCATATGGAACTGAATAATAATTTAAATCAATAACATTATCCATAGCTCTTATTTGAGTTTCTACTACATATTCAATTTCTTCTTCATTCTTAACATCAACATTTCCAAGAACAATTGATGAAAGGTTACACACAACAAAATCTCCAGCCTTAGTCTTTTCAACAATTATTTTACTTCCATCTTCGTCTATTATTTCTGACTCTTGTATATCCATAGGGCTCATATTTTGCATTATTTCTGTGCAAAGATTTGATGAATATATAATTCCAGCATGTTTATTAGGATTCATATTATTTGCATTATCTCTATAGAAGGCAAATGGTGTTCCAGTTTCCGCTGCGCTTTTAATTATAAGACGTATTATATCCTTTATTTTCATAACACGCTTATCTATTCTTTCATCATTTACACAATCAAAATATCTATTTTCCCATTCTTCTCCATAGAAGTCTTCTAATGAGTATCCTTTAACTTGCCTTATCTCATGTGGACACATCATATACCAATCACCATCTATGTTTTCATCTGCCATTTTCCAGAAAAGATTTGGATAGCATAGCCCTGGAAATACATCATGTGCTTTTTTTCTATCATCACCATTATTAGTTCTTATTTGAAGAAATTCCGGAATATCTTTATGCCAAACATCTAGCCATATAGCTACAGAACCATTTCTAACCCCTAACTGGTCAACAGCTATAGCAGTATCATTAAATAATTTAACCCATGGTATTATTCCAGCTGATGCCCCTTTAAAACCTCTTATAGGCGATCCAAGCGCTCTTACCTTTCCTATATATATTCCCATTCCACCGCCAAATTTTGATACTTTTGAAAAATTATCAAGTGATTTATATATCCCTTTTAAACTATCATTTACAGTATCTATAAAGCATGAACTTAATTGATAGAAAGGCTTTCTTGCATTCGCCATTGTTGGAGTTGCCATTGTTGCTTTAAGTGAGCTTAAAACATCATAAAATCTTTTTGCCCAGTATAATCTTTTATCTTTTTTCTCTGGAATTGCTAAATGCATAGCTATACCCATAAACATTTGCTGTGGCAATTCTAATACTTTTCTATTAAAATCTTCAACTAGGTATCTTTCACTTAATAACTTTATTCCACTATATGTAAATAAAAAATCTCTTTCTGGTTTTAATTCTTTTTCTAATTCTTCTATTTCTTCCCTTGAATAATTTTCTAATATATATTTTCCGTATAATTTTTGTTCTGTTAAACTTTCTATAAATCCATATAAGTTACTATATAAATTTTCATTATTATCTAATTTTCTATTTTTTCTTACTGTATCATAAAGCTTATAAACGTATAACTTAGAAGCTACATATTGCCACTTCGGCTCTATATCTGTAGTAAGTTCTAATGATATTTGAATTAATGATTCTCTTATATCATAATAATCCATTCCTGGTCTTATTATTAAATCTAATTTCTCTTTTAACCTATCTATATTATAGTTTTCACTTTCATTATTAATTGCTTCTAAACCTAACTTACAAAGTTCTTCTATTCTATCCACCAAAGTCCCCTCCAACAACATATAGCATTAATATTGCGTCTTTTCATAAAATAGCACAATATATTGATGTACTCTATTATAGTTTTTATAAGATAACATGTAAAATTTTATAAATCTTAATACTCTATTTTATTACTTATTTAATCTTAGAATCTTCAAATATCTCTATATTTTGATATTTTTTATTTTTTAGTATATTTTTTTATTTAATATTAATTATCCAAAAAATATCATGATTTTATGCTCACTTCACATAAAAAAAATAGAAACCAATATTAATATTGGTTTCTATTTCAATTATAATTCATCTTTTTCTAATATATCATTTTCAGTAATAGATTCTACATCAAAAGGAAGGAATACATATATTTTAAATAAATCTCCTTCTCTTTTTATTCTTGTTGTTCCTTTGTGTAGTTCTACTATACTTTTTGTAATAGCAAGACCAAGTCCAGACCCTTCTACCACTGATGTTCTTGATTTATCTCCTCTTGCAAATCTTTCAAACATTTCTGTTTCATTAAAGTCCATTTCATAGTTTGCAACATTTTTAAATGAAATTAATACACCATTTTCTTCTTTTATTATCTTTACATAAACTCTTGTATCTTCAAGAGAATACTTTAATGAATTTATTACTATGTTTTCTATAACTCTAGAAATCATTATCCCGTCTAAATCCATAATAATTTCATCTTCATCACATTCTACCTTAAATTCTATGCATTTATCTTCATAAAGAGATGAATATTCTCCTATTACTTGATATATAAGAGATACAATATTAATTTTATCTTTATGAAGCTCAATTCTTCCAGAGTTTATTTTAGATACTTCAAATAAGTCTTCAATAAGTGTCTTTAATTTATTAGATTTTTGTTCTAATATTTTAAGATAATCTCTTCTCTCTTCATCTGATATTCTAGGATCTTGAAGTATATTTACATAATTTATTATTGATGTAAGAGGCGTTTTTAAATCATGAGATACATTTGATATAAGCTCTGTTTTTAGTTTTTCATTTTTAAGAGCCTCATCTACAGCTATGTTATAACCCTCTTTCATCTTATTTATGTTATATATAAGCTCTCTTATTTCAATTCCACCTATTTCTTTTACAGAATGCTCAAAGTTGCCATCATTTATTATCTTTAAATCGTCTTTAATCATTCCAATTTCAATATTTCTCTTTATTGAATACATTACTGCTATTATAGGTAATGCTATTATAAGTAAGCTTCCCTTAAATGGATATGATATAAAGAAGTTTACTAGTATATTATTTTTATCTCCACCTAATGCTAAAAGATATAAATAAGCTATATAAAATATAATGCTTAATATTATAGTTGCTATCATTACTCTTCTAGTTCCTCTATATTTAAATACATGCTTAAATATATATATTATATCTTTTATTATGTTACCTCTTATTACTATCTTTCCTCTCTTAATTGAGAATACAAAAATAATTTTGAGTATTAAAACTACATCTATAACAATTGCAAATATAAATGCATAAAATTTCTTTATATCTTTATTTAATATATTCTCATAATTACTTTGGGTTGTATAATATATTTCTTCAAAATTTTTCAATACATTCTCTGAATATTTAATGTTATCTCCTGATACTTTCTTATCTTCAATTACCTTATTGTATATATTCACATTATTACAATTATACGTAATAATATTTTCACCCTTATATTTTTCATTTATTACTTTATAAAGATTTTCTCCTTGTATCTTCTTTACGCCTTGAAAAAATGGATCATTAGTAAATATATCATCATTAAACTTATTTCTTATTATGAAATATATATTTGAAGGTAAGCCTCCATTATTAATATTATTTCCTTTATTTGAATAAAAGCTATTTTCATATATTGAATTTCTTAAACTATCTTTTTCGCCTTCTGCTGAATATAAAAATTTATTTAACCCATCAGTTCTTTTATAAATATCTTCACTTAATAATTTACTATCATTTTTAAGTGAATTTTTATAAAAAGCTTCTTTATCAAATACAGCTTCTATTACTCCTGTACCATTTTTAGCTTCTGGGCTAGTTAGATATGTAATTGATATATTCGCACATATTATTGTTATTACAACAACTATTATAATTTCTATAAGCCAAATATTATTGAAATAACTTTTTATTTTATTTTTCAATCTTATATCCAATTCCCCATACCACCTTTATATATTCGGGCTCCTTAGTATTAATTTCGATTTTTTCTCTTATTCTTCTTATATGAACAGTTACTGTATTTTCACTCTTATAAAAAGGCTCTTCCCAAACCTTTTCGTATATTTCTTTAATTGAATATACCCTTCCAAGATTTGATGCTAAAAGCACAAGTATCTTGTATTCTGTTGCTGTAACTTTTATTTCTTCGCCTCTAACCTTAACGCTTTTAGCTACTGTGTCTATTTCTAGATCTTTTACTTTTATAAAATCTTTATTATCCATAGATAAAGGGTTTTCATATCTTCTAAGCTGTGATTTAACTCTAGCTACAAGCTCTAAGTGATTAAATGGTTTTGTTATATAGTCATCCGCACCTACATTTAATCCTAATATTTTATCTGAATCTTCTCCTTTTGCTGAAAGCATTATTATAGGTATGTTGTTAGTTTCTCTAACCTTTAAACATGTTTTTATACCATCCATTTTAGGCATCATTATATCAAGTACTATAAGGTGGATATTCTTTTCTTCTAATATTTCAAGAGCTTCAATTCCATTGCTTGCATTAAATACTCTTAAATTTTCACCTCTTAAGTAGATATTTATTGCATCTCTTATTTCTTTTTCGTCATCTACAACTAAAATATTGAACATATTTCTAAACGCTCCTTTCCTTATAATTATTATATTATCGTAAATCTATATAAAAAACATCTACCTTTGTTACGAAATTCTTAAACTTATATTTAACTTAATTTTTATTAGCAATTTATATATATTTTTTAAGCAAACTATCTTAATTCAGTTTGAGTACTTATATTTATATTTTTATCTTTTTTATTATCTATTGAGGTTTTAATTAATACCCCAATGCATGCTATTATAAGAGCTATTAATATTATCTTTTTTACTTTTAAATTTCCTGGTAAGTTTATTTTAAACATATATATCTTCTTCCTTTTCTTATTTTATAAAGAAATTATCATTCATTTTTTTATAATTGTCTATAAAATATGTTTATCTATTATAGTTATTACTATATATTTGTAGCTATTAACAACCTTAATGATATTATTTATAATATTGATTAAATTTACTTAAATCTAGCTAAAAGTCGCATTTTTTAAACATTAACTTTATTGAATATTTTATATATAATAAACTTGGTGTTATGTAAATTTATAAAAACTTAGGAGAATATTATGACTAAATTACTAAAAAGCAAATCTTTTGTGTTAGATGTAATTCTTATTTTTATTGGTTGTATTATAGCTTCACTTGGTGTTAATCTCTTTTTAAGTCACGCTAAATTATTAAGTGGCGGTGCAACAGGTGTAGCATTAATATTCCAATACTTATCTGGCGTGCAAGCCGGTGTTGTTGTGTTTATTATCAATTTACCTTTATTTGTACTAAGTTATATTTATCTTAGCAGATCATTTACACTTTATTCTGCAATAGGAATGGTTTCATTATCAGTTTCGCTTATTATAACAAAACCTTTTTCATCAATAATCAAATTAGATGATGTACTACTTTATTGTATATATGGTGGTGTCCTTTGTGGAATAGGTTATGGAATTGTATTTTTAAGAAATGGTTCAACTGGTGGAACAGATATTATAACTATGTTAATTAGAAAAAAATATTCTAATTTTGAAATTGGTAAGCTTGGATTTGCGATAAATTGTTTAATAATTATAGCTGGTGCTATTATATTTGGCATACCAAAAGCTCTATATACTTTAATATCAATTTTTGTGCAAGGTGCAGTATTAGATAGGGTTTTAAAAGGATTTAATACTAGAAAGCTTATGTTTATAATTACAAATGAAAGCCAGAATATAATTGACTTTGTTATTAAAGATTTAAATAGAGGAGTTACATCACTGCCTATGGAAGGTGAATATACACATAATAAAGCAAAAATGCTTTATTGTATAGTAACAACAAGAGAAATGTTAGCATTAAAAAATAAAATTTATGAAGTTGACCCTAAAGCCTTTATAACAATAATAGATACATCTGAAGTTAGAGGTAAGGGATTTAAAAACATATAAATAAAGTTAAAGTAGGAGTTATTTTTTAACCCCTACTTTAACTTTATTTATTAAGAACTTTTTCGTTATATATATCTATTCCCTTAAATATTGAATCTACTAATTTATTTTGATATTCATCATTTTTCAAGTTTTGTTCATCATCATAATTAGATAAAAACCCACATTCTACTATAATATTAGCTCCATTATATCCATCTCTAAGTATTTTATATGACTTTTTAGCATCCTTTGCAAGTCTATTATTATTTGGTTGTAATGTTTGTTTTACTGCTTCTTGTATACTTTCTGCTAACTGTTTACTCATTTCATTACTTGAATACCATACTTGAGTGCCTTTGCTTTTAGGGTTTGAAAACATATTTTGATGAATAGATATAAAAATATCACAATTTGTTTCTTTCTTTTTTTCACATCTTAATTGAAGATCATCTCTTTTTTTATTTGATAAAGCTGTATCATCTTCTCTTGTCATATAGACAGTATATCCTTCTTTATTAAGTTTATCCCTTAACTTTAAACTTATTGTAAGATTTATATCTTTTTCAATTGTCCCATTTTTATTTTTTGCTCCTCCATCCCATTCTCCATGACCTGGATCAATCAACACTTTGCAATTTTTATTTGCTTCCTGTGATTTCATTTGCGTAGCATGTACCTCATTTGGCATCAATCCAACTAATAAGAATAATAAGGTTATGCATATATTTTTAAAAAACTTCATATAACCTATCCTCCTAAAAACTTATATTCTTATTATGTGAAAAAATCATATTTTTATAATATATATTTTTTAAATCTATAAAAAAGAGAAGCTAGAAATTGTCTAACTTCTCTTTTTATTATAATTAATTATTTTCTATTACACTTTCAGCAATATTTTTTGCATGATCCCCAATTCTTTCAAAGTTTGAGATTAAATCTAAGAATATAGCTCCTGCATATGCATTGCATTTACCATCATATAATCTCTTAATATGCTTATCTCTATAACTTTTTTCAGATGAATTAATCTTTTCTTCGATTTCATTTATTTCGATAGCCTTTTTAACGTCTCTATTTTCATAACTGTCTATTGCAACTTGAAGTGCTGATGTTGTGTAATTATATATTTCATCTAATTCACTTATAGCATCTTCACTATACTTTAATTTTTTATTAGATCTTTGAGTTGCAAGATCTGCTATATTTTCAGCATGATCTCCTATTCTCTCTATATCATTTACTATATGGAATGTTGAAGCAACTATTCCAGTTTCTTTATCTGATAACTCACATTTTGATAATTTAACTAAATATGTTGTTATTGATTCTTCTAATACATTTATTATCTCTTCATTATCATAAACTTTCTTTATAAGCTCTTCATCTTCTTTAATAAAAGCTTCCATTGATAATTCAAGATTTTGTTTAGCTTTGTTAGCCATTCTTATAGTTTCTTTAATAACTTGACCTGCTGCAATAACAGGAGTTTCAAGTAATCTATCATCTATATATTTAGGCCCAACTTTTTCTATTTCATCTTCTCCTGGAACTAACTTATTAACAATTAATATAAGGTAATTTCTAAGAGGTAATAAAATGATTGTATTAGCTATATTAAATACTGTATGTGAATTTGCTATTTGTCTTTGAACATCTCCTGGACTCATATCCATAACTAAAGTTCCAAGAATATTTATAAATGGCATAAATATTATTGTACCACCTACATTAAATATTAAATGTAAAAGTGCTGCTTTATGAGCAGTTTTATTTGTTCCTACAGTTGAAAGCATAGCTGTTATGCATGTACCAATATTACATCCAAATAATATTGGAAGAGCAGCTCTTATATCAATTGCTCCAGCTGTTGCAAGTGCAATAAGTATACCTGTTGTTGCTGATGAACTTTGTAATACAGCTGTAAGTAATGCACCAACTATTACACCTATAAACATATTATTACCTATAGCAACTACTAAGTGTTCAAACATAGGTGACTCTGTAAGTGGCTTCATAGCTCCACTCATCATTCCCATACCAGTAAATAGTATACCAAAGCCTAAAATTATGTTACCAATATCTTTTCTCTTCTTTGCTTTAGCAAGCATAACCATAGCTGCACCAACAAATATAAATAACGGTGCAATTTCATCAAGCTTAAAAGCAACTAATTGAGCAGTTATTGTTGTTCCTATATTAGCACCCATTATTACTCCAACAGCTTGCGCTAAATTCATAAGGCCTGCATTTACAAAACCAACAACCATTACTGTAGTTGCACTACTACTTTGAATTACAGCAGTAACTGCAGCTCCAACTAATACAGCAATAATAGGGTTTGATGTAACTTTTTCAAGAATCTTCTTTAATCCTTCACCAGCTGCATTTTCTAGACCATCTCCCATTAACTTCATACCATAAAGGAATAGTCCTAATCCACCTGCTAAGCTTATAATTGTTATTACTATAGAATTCAACTCTCTATCCTCCATCTAAAAGAAATTTATTAATTAAATTTTCAATATATTCTAAAGGCTTAATTTAAGTGTACATCATTTATTAACATTTGTTAAGGTTTATATTTATTTTTTAACCTATATTTAACCTATATTTAATATAAATTTGATTTTATTCCCATTTTATCTTATTAATTATATTATTTTGTTGAATTTTTTATTAAATTTATAAACAAAATATTACCCTTATATTCAAATTATATTTTATTTTTATAAAATTCTACAAAAAAAAGAGAAGAGTAAAACTCTTCTCTTTGTATTCCGCACTCCAAATACTATCTCTTTGAGAATTGTGGAGCTCTTCTTGCTTTCTTAAGACCGTATTTCTTTCTTTCAACCATTCTTGGGTCTCTAGTTAAGAATCCAGCTTTCTTTAATTCTGATTTTAAAGCTTCATCTGATTTAACTAATGCTCTAGCTACACCGTGTCTGATTGCTCCAGCTTGACCTGTGAATCCTCCACCATGAACATTAACTAATACGTCAAACTTATCTTTAGTTCCTGTTAAAACTAAAGGTTGGTTAACGATAACTCTTAAAGTTTCTAAACCAAAATAGTTTTCGATATCTCTCTTATTTATAACTACTTTACCATTTCCTGGTACTAGTCTTACTCTTGCAACTGATTTCTTTCTTCTACCAGTTCCCATGTATTGAACTTTTGCCATTTTAAATCCTCCTCCCGAGTTTCGGTTATTAGTACTTTAATTCAAGTACTTCAGGGTTTTGAGCTTGATGTGCGTGCTCTGAACCTCTGTTTACTTTTAATTTCTTTAACATTTTTCTTCCTAAAACGCCGCTTGGAAGCATTCTTCTTACAGCTTCTTCGAATGCGAATTCAGGTTTCTTTTCAAGAACTTCTCTGTATGGAATTTCCTTTAATCCACCTACGTATAAGCTGTGCTTTCTCATCATTTTTTGATCTAACTTGTTACCAGTTAAAACAACTTTTTCAGCATTGATTACGATAACGAAATCTCCGCAGTCAACATTTGGTGTAAATGTTGGCTTATTTTTTCCTCTTAATATTGAAGCAACTTGGCTAGCTACTCTTCCTAGTGGCTTACCAGCAGCATCAACAACATACCATTTTCTTTCAACTTCTTGTGCTTTCGCAATGTATGATTTCATGTCTTTTCCCTCCTTGAACTTTCAGTACGCAATACTCTTAGTACTGCCTTTATGTCAAGATCCTGGGCTAAAGGATCTTCCGTACATAAATATTCTAACAAACATATATCATTATAATACACGCTTACGGGCGTGTCAACAAATTTTACATATTTTTTTATATTAATAATAAACTTTTTCTAATACTAATCCATTAGGTGGTGCACAATGACCTGATTCTTCCCTATTCCCAGTATTTATAGCACTTAGAACCTCCTCAGGCTTCTTCTTAC
>NZ_JAXFPT010000009.1:0-23868 GCF_034179595.1 Clostridium sp. | reverse complement strand
TAGTATCTTCAAAAGTATCCCTCTTCTTTATTTTAATCGTCCTTTTAAAACTTCATACATCATTATACCACCTGCTACTGAAGCATTTAAAGAGTTTATTTTCCCTACCATTGGAATCTTAACTAATTTGTCACACTTTTTCAATGTAAGCTTAGAAATTCCCCTACCTTCACTTCCTATTATTAATGCACATGGTCCACTAAAATCAACTTCATAGCTATATTCTTTTCCTTCTATATCAGCTCCATAAACCCATACGCCTTCTTCTTTTAATTCATCAATTGTATTATTTATATTAGTAACTTTAGCTATTTTAACATGTTCAATTGCTCCAGCTGATGATTTGTAAACTGTAGGAGTAACTCCAACATTTCTTCTTTTTGGTATTATAATTCCATGAACTCCACAAGTTTCTGCTGTTCTAACTATCGATCCTAAATTATGTGGATCTTCTAATTCATCTAATATTATTATAAATGGTGCTTCATTTTTTTGTTTTGCATCTTCTAATATATCTTTTACTTCAAAATACTCATAAGGAGTTATTCTTGCTATTACTCCTTGATGGACATTACCAGCTGCCATTAAATCTAATTTTTTCTTATCTACTTCTTTGATTACTATTTTTTTATCTTTTGCAAGATTTATTATTGCATTTATAGATCCTTCTTTAGGACCATTTGTTACATATAACGCTTCTATTGTCTTATTACTTTTTAATGCTTCCATAGCAGCATTTCTACCTATTATTAAATCTTCTCTTACTTCTTCAAATTGATTGTTAAAGTCTCTTCTATCTTCTCTATTTCTAGCTATTCTTTCTTCTTTAACTTTTCTATTTTCTCTTGTTCTTTGATTAAATTTATTTTCTACATTTACTTCTTCTTTGAATTTATTAGTTTTTCTTTCATCTCTTCTTTTATTTTGTTTACTCTTTTTTATCCTTGTCATGTTAATTAACTCCCTTCACAATCATATAAAATATTATTTTCCACAAACTTCTATACTTTTATTAAATACAAATTCTAGTCTTTCCTTATCATTTATCAAATATAAATATCCAACTAAAGCTTCAAAACCTGTTGCCATTCTATAATCTCTTACATCTGCATTTTTAGGAACTGTTGCTGATTTAGCATTTCTTCCTCTCTTATATATATATAACTCTTCTTCATTCAATAAACCTTCTATATCATGCATTACATCTGATTGACTCTTTGCTTTAACATATCCTATAGCTTTTCTATGTATCTTATGAGCTGAAAGTTCTGTATTATTTGAAAGTATATAATTTCTTATAAATACTTCATAAACTGCATCTCCTACTAATGCTAATTGGAGTGGATTTAATCTTCTAGCTTCATCTTTGCTAAATTCTCTTGTTCTAAAATTTTCTAACATATTATTACTCCTTTAAATAAGGGCTGCACTTACCGCACAGCCCTTCTCAATTAGTTAACTTTTTTCCATCTAACTCCTTGTGGAGTATCTTCAAGTACTATATTTCTTGCTTTTAAGTCATCTCTTATCTTATCTGCAAGTGCAAAATCTTTATTTTTTCTAGCTTCTTGTCTTTGTTGTATTAAAGCTTCTATTTCTTCTGCTTCATCTGCTAAATCAGCTTTAGTTGATTTTTGTAGAATTCCAAGTGGTCCACCAAGTTCTCTTATAAGTTCTAAAGCTTTTTGAGCTAATTCTTTTGATGAGTTACCATTAATATTTGTGTTTGTATCTTTTATTAAATCAAATATAGCAGTTATAGCATCTGCTGTATTAAAGTCATCATCCATTTTTTCTATATATTTTTCTTTATATTTATTTAAGCTTTCTAGGTATTTCTTTTCTTCTTCATTCATTTCAACTCTTGAAACTTCGTCTATAAGATTTTCAAGATTACCTATAGCATTGTATAATCTTTCAACTGATGCTTTTGCTGATTGTAATAAATCTTCACTGTAGTTTAATTGAACTCTATAATGACATGAAAGCATTAAGAATCTAATTACATCTGAATCATATTCTTTAAGTACATCTCTTGCTGTGAAGAAATTATTTAATGATTTAGACATTTTTTGATTATTAACATTTACATAAGCTGAGTGTAACCAATAGTGAGCAAATGGTTCACCTGTTAAAGCTTCACTTTGCGCTATTTCATTTTCATGGTGAGGGAAAGCTAAATCCATACCACCTGCATGTATATCAATTGTATTTCCTAATAATTTTTTTGCCATACATGAGCATTCTATATGCCAACCTGGTCTTCCTTCTCCCCATGGACATTTCCAAGCAGGTTCTCCTTCTTTCTTTGCCTTCCAAATAGCAAAGTCCATAGGATCCTTCTTTCTTTCATCTACATTTATTCTAGCTCCAGCTTGTAAGTCATCTATATTTTGTCCTGATAACTTTCCATATCCTTGGAATTTCTTTGTACTAAAGTAAACATCTCCATCTACTTCATAAGCATATCCTTTATCAATTAATTCTTTTACAAATTTAATTATATCATTTATATATTGAGTAGCTCTTGGATTTACTGTAGCTCTTTCTATATTAAGAGCATCTGCATCAGTATAATATTCTTTTATATACTTATCTCCAACTTCTTTTACTGTAGTTCCTTCTTCATTTGCTCTCTTTATCATTTTATCATCTATATCTGTAAAGTTTTGAACATAATCTACTTTGTAGCCTCTATATTCAAAATATCTTCTTATTGTATCAAACACTATGAAAGTTCTACCATTTCCTATGTGGAAGAAGTTGTATACAGTAGGTCCACATACATACATTTTAACTTCTCCTGGAGTTATTGGTACAAATTCTTCTTTCTTTCTTGTTAACGTATTATAAAGCTTCATCCTGACTCCTCCTAACTATCTTAGTTTTAGGTTATTTTTTTCGAATTCTGCTCTGACTCTTTCTTTTGCTTCTTCTATCTTTATTGTTTCATTTTCTGAACCAGTTCTTAACTTAAATTCTACTTCTCCATCACCTATTTTCTTTCCTACTGTAATTCTCATAGGAATTCCCATAAGTTCTGAATCTTTAAATTTAACTCCAGCTCTTTCTTTTCTATCATCTAAAAGAGCTTCTACACCCATTTCTATTAATTCATTGTATATTTCTGTTGCAACTCTCATTTGTTCTTCGTCTTTTGAGTTTACAGCTATTACTGAAACATGATATGGTGCAACTTCTAAAGGCCAGATTATTCCATTTTCATCATGATGTTGTTCTATTATTGATGCAACTGTTCTTGTAACACCTATTCCATAGCATCCCATTATAAATGGTTGTTCTTTTCCGTTTTCATCAATAAATTTAGCATTCATTGCTTCTGAGTACTTAGTTCCTAACTTAAATATATGTCCAACTTCAGTTCCTCTTGCTATAGTAACTTTAGCTCCACACTTAGGACAAGCTTCTCCTTCTTCTATGTTTCTAAAGTCGCCAACTACTCCTTCAAAGTCTCTTCCGTAGTTAACCCCTGTTAAATGGTATCCAGTTTCATTAGCTCCTACAACCATATTGTACATCTTACTAACTTCTTCATCTACTAATAGTAAATCTACAGCTAAATTTATAGGGCCTGCAAATCCTGTTTCTGAATTAGTTGCTCTCTTAACTTCTTCATGTGAAGCTAGTTCAATATCTGATGTTGCATTAGAAGCATTAGCAACCTTTACTTCATTAACTTCTCTATCTCCTCTAACTAAAACTCCAACTAACTTACCATCTACATTGTATATTAAAGTTTTAACTGTTTTCTTAGGAGAAACTTTTAAGAATTCTGATACTTCTTCTATGCTTCTACTATCTGGAGTTTCTATTTTTTGAACTTCAACTAATTCTTCTACTTCAGCAATTTCTGCTTTTGTTTCAGCTTTTTCAATGTTAGCAGCATA
This sequence comes from Clostridium sp., assembly GCF_034179595.1. Classification (GTDB taxonomy): domain Bacteria; phylum Bacillota; class Clostridia; order Clostridiales; family Clostridiaceae; genus Clostridium. Next base: position 19,960 of record NZ_JAXFPT010000009.1, on the reverse strand, counting down.
GTTACATTCTGTACAGAATACTACATCATCTTCTCCAACTTCTGATTTAACCATAAACTCAGCTGAATTTGATCCTCCAATTGCTCCTGAATCAGCTTCAACACATTTTGCATCTAATCCGCATCTGTTAAATATGCTTACATATGCATCATGCATTTTATTATATGCTAAATCTAATCCTTCTTGATCCTTATCAAAGCTATAAGCATCTTTCATTATAAATTCTCTTGATCTCATAACTCCGAATCTTGGTCTAGTTTCATCTCTATACTTAGTTTGTATTTGATAAAGATTTAATGGTAATTGCTTATATGATTTTATTTCGTTTCTTGCAATATTTGTGAATACTTCTTCATGAGTTGGTCCTAAACAGAATTCTCTACTATTTCTGTCTGTAACTCTAAACATTTCAGCTCCATAAGCATCCCATCTACCTGATTCTTGCCATAATTCTGCTGGTATCATAGCTGAAGCTAAAAGTTCTTGAGCTCCTGCTTTATTCATTTCATCTCTCACTATATCTTCTACATTTTTAAGAACTTTTACTCCTAAAGGTAAGTGATTGTATATACCTGATGCCATTTTTCTTATCATCCCAGCTCTAAGCATTAATTGATGACTTGCTATTTCTGCTTCTGCTGGAACTTCTCTTAAAGTTGCAATTAGCATATTAGACATTTTCATAATAATTTCCTCCTAATCTTTATGTAAATCTAATTTTCTCTTATCTTTTAAATATAAAAAAGCCACCCTATTTGTCAATAGGGCGACTATTAATCGCGGTACCACCTAAATTTTTTCTTTAATAATGATAACGGTATTAAACCGATAGTTTTTTCCTATTACTCAGAAGCTGGTTCAAAATCTAGTTGAAAATCTTACAGCCCATGGATTTTCTCTCTGAAAAAACGACTTCTACTATTCTTCTTCATAGTTCTTAACTCATATCAAATTATACTTAAATAATTATAACTTGTAAAAAATTCACTGTCAACATAGCGATTATCGGTTAATTATTTGCTAGATATCTTGCTAAAATTAAATCTTCTGGAGTAGTTATTTTTATATTTGTATATTCTCCATCATATAAAAAAACTTTATGTCCAAATTTTTCAACAACCATGGTATCATCTGTTACTTTTATATTATTTTCTTTAATTTTTTTATGACACTCTAATATAAGATTATAATCAAACACTTGTGGAGTTTGAACTGCTACAAGTTCTTCTCTTTTTAATGTTTCTTTTGACAATCCATTTTCATCTTTAATCTTTATTGTGTCTTTTAGCATGACTCCTGGTGCTGCTGATTTAAATTTTTTAGCTGAATTTATACCTTCTTCTATAATTCTATCCGTAACAAAAGGTCTAGCTCCATCATGAATTAAAACTATATCCGTTTTTTCTATAGCTTTTAAGCCATTAAAAACTGAATCTTGTCTTTCTTTTCCACCTTCAACTATCTTATCAACTTTTAAATCATTTTTTTCTAAAACTTCTCTTTTACAATAATCTATCTCATCTTTTGGAAGTACTAATATTATTTCATCAATTAATTTATTATCCATAAATTTCTTAATTGTATAATAAAGTATAGGCTTATCATTTACTGATATAAATTGCTTACTTATATCAGCACCCATTCTTTTTCCTCTTCCTCCAGATAATATAATTACACTATTCATTAAGTTCTCCTTTTAACTATCCTTAGGTTTAGCAAAAATCATTCTACCTGCAGCAGTTTGTAGTACAGATGTAACTAAAACATCTATAGTTTTAGTCATATATTTTCTTCCACCTTCCACTACTATCATGGTTCCATCATCTAAATATGCAACTCCTTGACTTGATTCTTTTCCGTCTTTAACAACTTCTACTGTCATTTCTTCACCAGGAATTACAACTGGTTTTATTGCATTTGAAAGCTCGTTTATATTTAGAACTGGAACACCTTGCACTTCTGCAACTTTATTTAAATTATAGTCATTTGTTATTACTTTTCCATCTAATGTTTGAGTTAATTTTAATAATTTAGCATCAACTTCTGCTATATTAGGAAAATCTCCTTCCCATATTTGAGTTTCTATATCTAATTCCTTTTGAATTTTATTTAATATATCTAAACCTCTTCTTCCTCTTATTCTCTTAAGGGAATCAGATGAATCTGATATATGTCTTAATTCATCAAGAACAAAACTAGGTATAACTAATGGTCCTTCTATAAATCCAGTTTTACAAATATCAAATATCCTACCATCAATTATAACAGATGTATCTAAAACCTTAGGAATAGCCTTAATTTCTTTAGCAGTATTTTTTGATTTTTTATCTTTATTTGCCTTATCTTTTGAAAGACTTACTTTTTTCATTGATAATATGATATTATTCATATCATCCTTTTTCCCAACCATTATTCTCATACCTATTATAGCACTTAGTAAATTTACTAAAACATATAATATAGGTCCTAATGCTCCTGCTACACCATTTAATGGTCTTGCTAAAAAGAACATTATAATTAAAGCTATAACAGCTCCAATAGCACCATATATGATCTCTATTAAAGTAAATCTTTTCATATTCTTTTCAATATAATCAATTAATTCCATTACTAATTTATATATTCTAGGAGATATTAAATAAAAGATAACACCAAATAATAAAGAAATAAAAATAAAAAATAATACCGAACCCACTGAACTTGATAAATATTTTATATTTTTGAAAGATTCAATTTTTAAAATTGATTCTCCAATTATATAACCAAGTGACAGACCTACTAATGTTAAAATCCCCCTTAATAACTTCTTAAACACCCTTTCACCTCCTCTTTAAAATTATTACCAAAATTATTCTATAAAATACTTTTTTAGAATAATTTATAAAAGCAAATTGCTATATAGTTAATTATACCATATCAAAAGGTATGCTTAAATGAAGATTTTCTTAATTTCCCTTATACCTTATAAACACTAGTTTTATACCCCCTATATTTTGAATTTAAAATGATATATTATGAGTTAGAAGAATAATTATTCATTCAACAAAATATTTATAAATATCACTAAAATTATAACTAGTTTAAATATATTAAATATTAATAGGGAGTTGAGGCAAATGAAAGATATTATTTTTGACGATTTCCAAAATTCTGTGAATAATTCTTTATTGAGACATAAAAGTATACTAGATATATTAAGTAAATATGGAGAATCAAATGCTCGTGTTAATAGAGCAATAACTAAAGCTGTAACTAATTGCGGTTGTATTAAAATAAATGCTTGCAAGCAATGTATTCCAAAAGAAAATGATTCATTAGAAAATCTTGCTGATTGTTTTAAGAGTCATATGGAAGGACATTTATGTGATAATTGTCGTGAAGTAATTGAACGTGAAATGGGTAATAATCTTTTCTATCTTATATCTCTTTGTAACAATTTAGATATAAATTTATATGATGTTTTACTTGAAGAAAATGATAGAATTAATACTCTTGGAAAATTCAATTTTAGATAATTCTAAAATAAATAAAAGCGAAATCTAATATTAGACTTCGCTTTTATTTATATTTCAACTTTTAAAGAAACTTGATCATTTATTCTTCTTAATCCATTTTTTATAGCCTTTGCTCTTGCTTCCCCTATTCCATCAACTTTATCTAAATCATCTATATCTGCTTCTATTATTCTATTGAAGCTTTCAAAATGATTTATTAAATTATCTATTACTGTTGAAGGAATTCTAGCTATTTTGCTAAGCATTCTATATCCCTTAGGAGAAATTAAAGTATCTGCAAGAGGTGCATATCCATATCCTAAAGCTTTAGCTATCGCTTCTAAATCTATAAGTTCTTCTGAAGTTAAATTCTGTATATTTTCATATATTTCATTATAGTCTCTATCTGGGCAACTATAATCTCTTATTAAAAATATACCGTCTCTTTCTATATGTCTTATGAGTTCATTTAATTGCATTGATATAAGCCTACCTTCATTCCCTAGTTCAAGAATATATATTCTTATTTCTTCTACAATTCTCATAACCATTTCAGTTCTTTGAATTGCACTAACAACATCAAATAATGTTGTTAAATCCTGAAATTCAAGTAAATTTAAATTATTTATTACCCTTTCTAATACAGAAACATATTTTTCTAATGTTTGTACTGCTTGGTTTGCCCTTCCTAGAATTACACTACTTTCTCTTAAAACATATTTTAATTCGCCTTTATAAACTGTAATTATATTTCTTCTTTGTGAAATCGCAACTACTATATTTCCAGTTTCTCTTGCAACTCTTTGAGCCGTTCTATGTCTAGTTCCTGTTTCAAATGTAGGTATAGCTGCATTTGGTATTAGTTGAGCATTTGCACGAACTATTTTTTTAAGGTCTTCACTAATTACAATTGCTCCATCCATCTTTGCTAATTCATATACATATGCAGGAGAATACTCTGAATTAATGGTAAATCCACCATCTACTATATTCATTACATTTTCATTATCTCCTAAAACAATTAATCCCCCAGTTTTTGCTCTAAGTATATTTTCAAGCCCTTCTCTTAGTTGCGTTCCTGGGCACATTATTTTTAGTATATTTTTGATTTCACTATCTCTTTCTAATCTCATACACTCACCTATTCTCCTAGAATATCTTGCTTATAGCTTCTCTTATATTACTAATACCTATAATTTCAATTGATTTATTGCTTACTTTTTCAACATTTCTTGTAGGTATTATAGCATGCTTAAATCCCATTTTTTCTGCTTCATTTACAAGTCTGTCTACTGATGCTATTGGTCTTATCTCTCCAGTTAGGCCAACTTCTCCAACTAATAACACTTTAGGAAGTTTAATTCCTTTTCCTTTCATACTTGAAAGTAATGCTATAGCAAGACCAAGATCTGCTGTAGTACCATCTAAATTTAAACCTCCTACAACATTTACATAAACATCATGATTATAAAATGGTATTCTTAACTTTTTTTCTAAAACAGCAAGTATTAAGCTTAATCTTTGATTATCAATTCCAACAGCTGTTCTTCTTGGCATTACAGCCTTAGTTTCTGTAACTAATGCTTGAATTTCTACTAAAATAGGTCTTGTTCCCTCCATAATACCAATTACAACTGAACCCTCTTGATTAAATGTTGTATCCTCAAGAAATATACCAGATGGATCATATATTTCAATTAATCCTTCTTGTCTCATTTCAAATACACCAATTTCACTTGTTGTTCCAAATCTATTTTTCATAGTTCTTAAAATTCTAAATTCCTCTGTTCTCTCACCTTCAAAATAAAGAACTGTATCTACCATGTGTTCTAAAACTCTAGGTCCCGCAAGTTCACCTTGTTTAGTTACATGAGCTACAATAAATAAAGGTATATTTTTTTTCTTACCAATCCTCATTATTTGATTAGAACATTCCTTTACTTGCGATACACTTCCTGGAGCTGAGGTAACACCTTCTTTGTATATAGTTTGAATTGAGTCTATTATTACAAACTTAGGTTCTAATTCATCTATATATACTTCTATTGTGTCCAAATTTGTTTCTGATACAATATATAAATCATTAGAATATACCCCTAATCTATCTCCTCTTATTTTTATCTGTTCTTCTGATTCTTCTCCAGAAACATATAAAACTTTCCCATATTTCTTTGCAATATTATTTGCAGTTTCAAGTAATAAGGTAGATTTTCCAATACCAGGATCTCCAGATATTAATGTTAATGATCCCTTAACAAGCCCTCCACCTAATACTCTATTTAATTCATTTATTCCAGTATCATATCTCTCTTTTTCTCCAGATTTTATATCCTGTATACTCTTTGGCATATTTTCAGGCTTAAGTTTTTTTACTATATCATTTTTAACTTGAACTTTATTATCTCTTACTTCTTCATTGAATGTGTTCCATGAATTACAAGATGGACATTTTCCAAGCCATTTCGCTGATTCATAACCACATTCTTGACAAATATATATTGATTTTACTTTAGCCATAAAAACACCCTCTACTTTCTATTTATTGAGTAAACATAAAATCTACCTATATTATAATAACATACAATTAACTTAATATAATACATTTGAATTTTATTTTATATTGTTTAATTTATAAAAATCTTTATATATACATTAAAAGCATTGTTATCTATAGTACTTTTGAATATTTGCTTTATTTTATACAAATAATAATTCTATAAAATTCTAGGAGATGACTGTGATATGCTTGATAAAACAAAACTTATTAACACTATTTTTAACACTCAAAATATTAATAAAAATAATTCACATACAAACATAAGCGAAACTTTCTCTAATAATATTTTAAATACTGATATGTCCAATAATTTTATTTTAAATTCTTATCTCAATAACAAAGATATAATAAAATAGTCCTTTATTATACACTAAATTAGTAATTTATTTGTTACATAATGTATACAATAACTAACTTGAATTTAACATATATTTAGAGTAAAATTTAAGAAAACATATTGAATAATAATTATTATCATTAAGTTAGGAGGAATTTTTATGATAAAAGTATATACAACTCATTCATGCCCTTGGTGTGTAAAAGCAAAAGATTATTTAACTAAAAAAGGTGTAGAATTTACTGCATTAAATGTTCAAGATGATATGGAAGCAAGAGATGAAATGCTTAAAAAATCAAAACAAATGGGAGTTCCTGTTTTAGATATAAACGGAACAATAATCGTAGGATTTGATAAACCTGCTATAGATAAGGCATTATCTAATCTTTAATCCACAAAATAAAAAAAATCCCTATTATCAAATAATAGGGATTTTTTTATTATCTTAATGCTTCATCTATTGCTTTCTTATCGAAACCAACAATAACTTTTCCATTAATATCTAATACTGGTACTGTTCTTTGTCCTGAAACTTCTTGAACTTCATTTCTATCTTCATGTTTATCAGCTACATTTATTTCTTGAAATTCAATTCCTTTCATGTTTAAATATTTCTTAGCCTTAACACATGATGGGCACCATGATGTTGAATAAATTTTTACCATACCTTAATAACTCCTTTTACTATTTTTTATTATCTAATTTTTTGATATATTTTTCTGCTTCTAATGCTGCAATTGTTCCATCAGCAACTGCTGTTGTTATTTGTCTGTATTCTTTTTCTCTAACATCACCTACAGCGTAAACACCCGGTATATTTGTTCTCATATTTTCATCGGTAATTATATAGTTTCCTTCGCTTATATCTATATAATCCTTAAATAAATCTATCATTGGTTCATGACCAATTGATCCAAATACAGCTTCTAATTCTATTTCTTTTTCTTCTCCTGTTATTGTATTCTTTATAATTCCTTTTTCTACAAAAATATCACCTTCAACAGCAATTAAATCTTCATTATAAAGAATTTCTATCTTTTCATTATTTTCTACTTCTTCTATTACAGCTTTTTCACCTCTGAAGTAGTCATATCTTCTAATTAAATATACCTTTTTTGCAAAGTTTGTTAAGAATAATGCTTCTTCTAATGCAGTATTTCCTCCACCTACTATACCTATAATTTTATTTTGATACATGGCACCATCACATACTGCGCAATAATGAATACCCTTACCAGCAAACTTTTCTTCATTTCTTACTGGCAATTTCTTAGGAGATGCACCTGTTGCAATTATTACTGCTTTTGGCTTATATATATATTCTTCAGTTTCTACTATTTTTTCATCTCCATCAAATTTAACATTTTCTATAATATCAAATTCTTCAATATTAGCTCCTAATTCTTCTGCTTGTTGTTGCATAAGGTCTGCAAGCTCTGATCCAGATACTTTTTTAAATCCTGGATAATTTTCAACTGTATAACTATTTTTAACTTGACCGCCTACTACTTTATCTTCTAGTAATAGCATATCTAATCTTGCTCTTGATGCATATATAGCAGCTGTAAGACCTGCAGGGCCAGCACCAATTATAATTAAATCAATTTCTTTCACTTGCTTTTCCATAAACTCCGCCTCCTTACCCCCCAGGGGTATACATCTTTATTTAATTATATCACTATATTATATTATTTCAATAAAATATTTTTTAAATTCATATAACCTATGCAATAAAAAATAAAGGGAGATTCATTACTCCCTTTATTATCTTAGCTTATATTTTTAAATTTTATACACTCTTCATTTATAAATGCTTCTAAGTTCTTTCCTTTTCTTATATTTCCTTTTAATATCTCTTCACTTAATCTATCTTCTATTTCTTTAGTTATAAGTCTTCTAAAAGGTCTAGCTCCATATTCATTTTCTTTACATTTATTTAGTAAATACTCTTTAATTTCTTCATTAAAACAAATATCTATATTACTCTTTTTCAATCTACCTTTCATTTCCTTAAGCATAATATCTAATATATTTTTCATATTATTTCTATCTAGCTTATGGAAAATTATAGTGTCATCTATTCTATTTAGGAATTCTGGTTTGAAGCTTTTCTTAAGATCTTCTAATATATTATCCTTCATTGAGTTATATTCACTTTTCTTATCATCATTACTTAAGAATCCAACTCTTTTATGCTTATTTATTTTATGTGCTCCAATATTAGAAGTCATTATAATTATACTATTTTTAAAATTAACAACCTTTCCTTTACCATCAGTTAATCTTCCATCTTCTAAAATTTGCAATAAAATATTAAATACATCTGAATGAGCTTTCTCTATTTCATCTAATAAAATTACTGAATATGGCTTTCTTCTTATCGCTTCAGTTAATTGACCACCTTCATCATATCCTACATATCCAGGAGGAGCTCCTATAAGTTTAGATACTGAATGCTTTTCCATATATTCTGACATATCTATTCTTATCATATTATTTTCATCATCATATACAGCATCAGCTAATGCTTTACATAGTTCAGTTTTTCCAACACCAGTAGGTCCTAAGAATATAAAGCTTCCAATTGGTCTATTCGGATCTTGAAGCCCAACTCTTGCTCTTCTTATAGCTTTAGCTATTGAAGATACGGCCTCATTTTGGCCAACTACTCTTTCATGAAGTCTATCCTCTAAATTTAATAATCTTTCACTTTCTCTTTCTGTTAATTTTGCAACTGGTATATTAGTCCAACTTGAAACTACTTTTGCTACATCTTCCATACCAACAACTAATGTATTTACAGAGTTATGAGTACTCCAATCATTTAATTTATTGCTAAGACTTTCTTTTAATTTCTTCTCTACATCTCTAAGTGAAGCAGCTCTTTCAAATTCTTGAACTCTTATAGCCTCTTCTTTTTCTTTTATTACTAATTGTATTTCATCTTCTATATTCTTTAAATCTGGTGGAGTTACAAGAGTTTCTATCCTTACTTTAGCAGAAGCCTCATCTATTAAATCTATTGCTTTATCCGGCATAAATCTATCTACAATGTATCTTTCTGATAATTCTATAGATGCTTCAAGTGCTTCATCTGATATTTTTATCTTATGATGAGCTTCATATTTATCTCTTAATCCTTTTAATATTTGCAAAGTTTCTTCTCTAGTTGGTTCTCCTACAGTAATAGGTTGAAATCTTCTTTCTAATGCTGTATCTTTTTCAATATGCTTTCTATATTCATCTATCGTTGTTGCACCTATACATTGAATGTCTCCTCTTGCAAGAGAAGGCTTTAATATATTTGACGCATCAATTGCACCTTCTGCTCCTCCTGCTCCAATAATCATATGAATCTCATCTATAAATAATATAATTTTCTTATTTCCTTTTATTTCTTCAATAATCTTTTTTAATCTTTCTTCAAATTCTCCTCTATACTTTGCACCTGCAATTATATTAGTAAGATCTAACGCAAATATTTGTCTATCTTTAAGTATTTCAGGAATATTTCCTTCTACTATCTTTTGAGCTAGTCCCTCTATGACAGCTGTTTTACCAACTCCAGGTTCTCCTATTAAGCAAGGATTATTTTTTACTCTTCTACAAAGTATTTCTAATACCCTTTGAGTTTCTTCATCTCTGCCTATAACTGGATCAAATGCACCTTCTTTTGCAAGTTTAGTCATATTAACACTATATTGAGTTAATACTGGCATATCATCATATATACTTTCATCATCTTCATCTTGAATTAATACTTCATCTTCTTTTTCATTTAAAAATAACTCTAAATCATTTATTATTGATTTTATATCAGTTTCAAGTTGCAATAATATAGTGTATGCAACTCCATCCTCTTCTTTAAGAAGAGCTAAAAGTATGTGTTCTGGATTTATATATTTATGATTATAATTCTTTGTATATTTAAAACTTACATCCAATAAATTTTTAGTTCTTGGAGTTAATAATAATTCTGATATTGTAGTAATAATTTCTCCGTATCCTAAGTAGCTTTCTATTTTTTCTCTTATATTATTATCATTTATATTGTTCTTGTTTAATATATTAGCTGCATATCCACCTTCTTTTAATATTCCAAGAAGTATATGTTCTGTTCCAATATACCCATGTCTAAAATTACATGACTCTTTCTTAGCTTCTAATATTACAGTTTCAGTTCTTTCTGTAAATCTCCCATTACCCATATATTAGTCCTCCTTAACCCTTTTATACCCTAATCATATTCTAAAAGATTTCTAATAACATTGGCCCTTTCTACATTTAGATCCACACAATAAGCCTTATTATTTATATTTTCTTTTAAAACAGAATCTCTAATTAGAATAATCCCTTTATTTAACTTTTCTTTATCAATATTTAATAGTGACAACTCTACTCCAAGTCTTAAATCAGATAATAATTCAAGTGTTTCTATCCACTTTAGTATTCTTGCATTTTTCAATATTCCGTATGCTCTAAATACTTTATCTTCTAGTTCTTTACTATAATTATTAAGCATCTGTTCTCTAGCCTTATTTTCTTCATTTACTATAAATTCAACTGCATTTTGTAATTTATTTATTATTTCCTCTTCAGTAACTCCTAATGTTACTTTATTAGATAAAATGTATACATTTCCATAGGATTGTCCTTTTTCTCCATACATACCTTCTAATGTCATTCCAAGCTTATTAAGTTCAGAAAATAAATTAATAACCTTATCATTCAGTGATAATATTGGTAAATGAATCATTATAGAGACTTTAAGTCCTGTACCAATATTTGATATGTCAGAAGTTAAATAACCTAAGTTATCATCAAATAAATAAGTTAGTTTTTCTTCTATTAAGTCGTCTATTTGATTAATATACTCATACATTTCTTTTATATTATTACCATTATTTTTAAATTGTAATCCTAAATGTTCTTTTTCATTTATCATTACACTAAAAGTTTCATCATTATTTATAGCAAATGAAGAAAAGCCACTATTTTTTATTAAAGAATTTGTTACTATTCCTTTTTCTTTATAGACATCTAACTTTCCTTCATTTTCCCAAAGATTTATGAATTTTAAATTTTTTATATTACTTAGTAATATTTCTGTGATTATTTTAGATAGATTTCTTCCATCTTCAGCTTCTATGCTAATAGGAAATTTATATCCTTGTATGTTTCTAAATAACTTTATATTGCTACTAATTATATTTGAATTTTTTATGCTATTATCAATTAAATTATTCATCACAGCTAACACCTTCTTTGAGTTCTTTTTCTAAATTAAATATTTCATCTCTAAGTACTGCAGCTTTTTCATAATCTTCAATGCTAATAGCTTCCTCTATATTAGTTTTTAATCTTTTAATTTTTTTCTTTTTTCTTATTATTTTGCCTTCTCTTTTAGGAATTTTTCCTATATGTTCAATGCTATTTTGATTTCTTTTAATTATTGATACTAAATTATCCTTGAAATAATAGTAACACTTATCACATCCAAGCATATTTTTTCCTCTAAATTCCTTATAACTTTTTCCACATGCTTTGCAAACACAATCTACTGAATTTTCATCTTTAGTTAAAATTTCATTGAATAAATCATTAAGAACTCTATCAAATGAAATCTTTTCCCAAGTTGAAATTTTTACATCTGATAAATCTCCAATATTTTTAGCACAATTATCACATAACCATGTTCCTCTTATTTCCCCATCTATACTCTCAATAAGACGAACTTTTGCTTCATTTTCCTTGCACCTTTCACATAGCATGAATTTCCCCCCTTATTCTAATAACACCATCATCATTCCTTTTAATATATCTGCTCTAACTTTATTCTTATTAGATACAGAGTTTAATGTTTTATCATTCATTGATATTTTTATGAGTTCATACTCCTTTTTATTAATTATTTCTCCTTCTAGCAAGTTATCTAATAAAGAAATTGTATTATGATATGTTATTGAATCTCCTATAGATTCATTTAGTATTTTTTTTCTACTAACTGGGCATTTATGTTCAATCTTTTTTATAGATATATAACCCCCTCCACCTCTTCTACTTTCTATAATATAACCTTTAGCATAAGTAAAACGAGTACTTAATACATAATTTATTTGAGATGGTGCACATCTGAATTGATCTGCTAACTCATTTCTTTGAATTAATATCTTATTTTCTTCATCTTCATTTATCATTTCTTTTATAAACTTTTCTATTATATCTGTTAATCTAGCCATGTTTGCACCTTTTTTAATCCTTTCTGTTCTTTACTTACTTTGACTTTGTAACAATATATTAATACTTTTTTTATTCTTATTCAAGATAACAGGTTTATATTCAACTTAATCTACACATACTATATTTAAACTATAAGGAGGACTTATTTATGGATATAACATGGGTAAAAAACTCAACATTTCTCATAAAAACAGCAATTGGTAAGAGACTTATTATTGATCCATTTAACAAAATAAATAATTATAATATCTCTGAATTTAACCCTAATGTGATAACTTTAAGTAGTCCAAATATTGAACTACCACATTCTAATCAAATAGATCCACATGTTAAAGTAATAAGTTCTCCTGGAATTTATAATACTGATATTGGAGTTATAAAAGGTTATAACACCTATTGTGATCACTACAATGGTGCTAAACGTGGTCCTAATACCATATATACTTATGATATTGATGATTTAAAATTATGTCACTTAGGCTTTTTAGGAGAATTTTTGCCTCCTGATATCCTAGATAAACTTAATGATATAGATATATTATTTATTCCAATTGGAGGACATATAAATCTAACTGGAAAAGAAGCATATATTCTTGCAAAAAAAATAAGCCCAAAGGTAATAATACCTATGAACTATAAAGTCTCATATTCTTCTTTTCTATTTAATGGATTAAAAGAATTTTCTTTATTAATAAAAGAAGTTTCTAAGATATCCTCTAATTCACTAACTATTTCTAAAGAAACTCTTAAAGATAAAAAAGATCTAATAATTTTGCCTTGTATAAATAACTAAAATTAAAAAAGACTGTCATATGACAGCCTTTTTTAAACTATACTATTCTTGAGCTGGTGCTCCAACTGGACAAACATTAGCGCAGTTTCCGCAATCGATACAAGTATCTGCATCTATAACGAATTGAGTATCTCCTTGGCTTATAGCGTTAACTGGACATTCTGCAGCGCAAGCTCCACAGTTAACACAAGAATCATTGATTGCGTATGCCATTAAAAAACACCTCCCCATCACTTATTAATAACATAACTATTTTATCATACATACTTTTCTTTTTAAAGGCAAAGTTAAATTTATACTATTTTCTATAATTTATATACTAAATAACCATATAACCAGCCATTTCAATAGCATTAATTATTTCATCTATAGAAACGCTCAATTTATCATACACTAAATGTACCTCTTTTTTATTTAAATTAATTTCACATGCTAGAACCCCTTCGTAATCACTTACTATACTTCTGATTTTTAAGATATCTGCATGACTAGTTAAATTAGAAATTCTAACTAGCTCTTTCATTAATTATCCTCCTTAGTTACCCTTAATCAAATTCTTAATTAACTTTCTATCTTCTTCAGATTCTACTTCTAATTTTATATCATCATCATCAACTGAATCCTCATAATGACCTTTAATAAGTTCAATAGTATCAATTTTAAACTCTTCTAATATTTCTTCTTCGCCCTTTTTAAGCTTAACCTTAACACTTTCTTTAACAATATTATTTGAAAATACTTCTCCTGTGCCTTCACTTGTCTTTACTATCGAACCAACTTTAGGCATTCTTTTTCTAATATCTTCATAAGTACTTTGTTCATAATTTAAACAACACATAAGTCTTCCACAAATCCCTGATATTTTAGTTGGATTAAGTGATAAGTTTTGCTCTTTTGCCATCTTTATTGAAACAGATGCAAAGTCTCCTAAAAAGCTAGAACAACACATTGGTCTACCACAAGGCCCAAGACCACCTAACATCTTAGCTTCATCTCTAACTCCTATTTGTCTAAGCTCTATACGAGTTTTAAATATTGTTGCTAAATCCTTAACTAATTCTCTAAAGTCAACTCTTCCATCTGCTGTGAAATAAAATATAACTTTATTATTATCGAAAGTATATTCTACATCTATAAGTTTCATGGTTAATCCATGTTCTTGAATTTTCTTTAAACATATATTAAATGCATCTTTTTCTTTATCTTTATTTTTAAAATGTCTATCTATATCTTCTTCAGTTGCTATTCTTAATACACTCTTAAGTGGTGCAACTATATCATTTTCATTTATTTCTTTTATTCCTATTACGCATTCTCCAAATTCAATACCTCTAGCGGTTTCAACTACTACATATGTATCCTTTTGTATATTCATATCTGCTGGATCAAAGTAATATATTTTTCCAGCCTTTTTAAATCTAACTCCTACGACCTTTATCATAATTAACCCTCCATGAAGCCCATTAACATTACTCGTAGTGTCATTACCCAACTAACATTACTTTTAATATTTTTACGTGCTTCTTCTATTGTCTTTATCATATTATTTAACTTTCTAAATGACATTTCTTTAGTAAGTTCTCTTATATCATCAAGTTTATCACCATTTATGATAAATTCCTCATTTTCAACTTCCTTATCTATTAAAATATCTCTAATAAAAGAGCCAAATATATTTAATACTTCTTCTTTATTATCTTTTAAAGTACTTAGAGCTTCTTCTTGTTGTAGTACAATTTCTACATCATTTTTATTTAAGCTCTTAATTAATTCAATAACTTTATTTCTTAATTCCCTTAAGTTTTCATCATTAAAATATCTATCTATTCTTCCTGGTATTCCTTCACTAAAAGCTATTGCAGATCTTATATCACTTTCATTATAATCAAAGCCCTTAATTTTTATATATTCATATAATTCATTCTTGGTTAATGGTGTTAATTTATATATTTCACACCTAGATTTTATTGTATCTAAAATTAACTCTAAACTTTCACACAATATTATTATGTGAACTCCTATTGGTGGTTCTTCTATGGTTTTTAAAAGTGCATTTTGAGCTTGAATAGTAAGCTTATTTCCTTCATGAATAATTATCACTTTTCTATCACCTTCAAAAGGCTTTTTAGAAACTTCTTCAATTATATCTCTAACCTCATCTACTCCAAAAGATGCCTTACTACTCTTATAATTGATTATATCTACATATTCTCTCTCTAAATCTCCATTTAAAATAAGCTTAGCTAAAATATTAGCTAATTTACTTTTTCCAATTCCATCTTCTCCTGCAATGAGGTGTGCATGAGAAAGTGTATTTTTTAAACATCTATCCTTAAAATTATTAATTAAATCACTATATCCTATAAAGTTTCTCATACATTCACCTCCTAATCAACTTAATTAAACTTTATAAAATTGATCAACATCTAAAACAAATACTGTAGCTCCACCCACTTCTACTTCAATTGGATAAGGCATATACATTCCTGATCCACTGCCAATTGTACTTGGTGTTGGTGTAGATACCATTTCTTTTCTTTTTTTACAAACATCCTCAATGACTTTAACAACATCCTTTACTACTTTTTCTTCAACACCAATCATTAAAGTAGTATTCCCTGATTTTAAAAAACCTCCTGTAGTTGCTAATTTAGTTACCCTATAATTTTTATCTGTAAGCTCTTCAATTAAATCTATAGCATCATCATCTTGTACTATAGCTAAAACTAGTTTCATACCATATACCTCCACTCTTATACTAATAAATTCTTCTTATATATTTTATCATAAATATATAAGAATTTACTAAATTTTCTCTTCAAATAATGTATTATATGAATTTTTATTTTCATTTTCTACTATTATCTATATCAAATCATTAATACTAATACAAAGTTTGTAATAAAGATAAAAGGATTGTTAAAAACAAAGAACTTTCCTTATAAATAATCCCTTCTTTTAAACAACCCATCTTAAATTTATATATATTTTTTTACTTTTTCATAAATTTCATCATTAATTTCTTCTATGCTTCTAAGCTTAGAATTCTTACAACACTTGATAACATCCCAATTGTATTTTTCTGCAATATATAAAGAATTATTATATGAATTTATCAAATATTCCTTATTACTTTCATGAATATCTTTTGCTTCTTCTCCTGTAAACTTATTAGCTCTATTTCTCATAAGCTCTTGACTTACTTCTGGATCAACATCTAAGAATATAACATGATCTGGTTTGGGAATTTGATAAATATTAAACTCTAAATCATATAACCATTCAATAAATTTCTCTTTTTCTTCACCATTTAGTTTAGCGGCTTGATGTACCATATTTGAGGTAGTATATCTATCACTTATAATAATTCCACCATTCTCATAAAAATCACCCCATTTAGTCTTATAAGACGCATATCTATCAGCTGCATAAAAAGTTGATGAGATATATGGACTAACATCATTTGGATCTTTTCCAAAATCTCCATTTAAGTACATCTTAACTAGAGCTGATGAATCACTCGCATAATCAGGGAAAGTTATTTTTAAACACTCTTTTCCTTCACTTATTAATCTTTCATATAATCTTTGTGACTGAGTAGCCTTTCCACTTGCATCTGAACCTGATTCAATAATTATTAATTTACCTTTACCCATCCTTCTCATCCTTTCGATCATCTTAAGTTCTATTTAACTTATTTATTTTTTATTATCTTATTTGTAATAGACTTCTTTATCTTATTTTTTATTACTTCATATTCATCGCTATTAATATCTATCATATTCATTTTTTCAAGACATCTATCACAAATAAAATTATTCATTATTTGAATTCCATTTCCAACACATTCATTCTCACATATTATACAATATTTTTCTGTATCTCTCCATATATCCTTACTACTAATATCCATAAAATTAATCCTCCCTTTTTTATTAAGTCTTGCCCATTATTTAATCTATATACCTTCTATTGTCTTATTTATGTAAATATTTTGTTTAAACTAAATAGGAGTAATAATCCTAGTATTTAAAATCATATTGTAGTTCATTCTATAAATGTTTCTAAAATAAAAATCATATATAAAATAAGAAAAATATATTTTCTTCAAATAATATTAGAAATAAAAAAAATGAGATAGTCATGCTAAATTTTAATGACTATCTCAACCTACTATTTAAATTTTATAATTTTTAATGTTGACTAGAAGATTTTATACGTGAAACTAAAGTATCACTTGGCTCGAAAACAAATTTATATATTTTCCCTTCTTTTTTATATATACATAATAATTTTTTTGCCTTATCAAATTTTCTAATATAGTGTCTACTACATTTACATCTACTATACTCTTTAGGAACATTACTTTTTTCACCAATATAAATTATATCTTTTATTTTTAGGCTCTCCACATTTTCTTCGTTTTTACTGTTTATCTTATTAATTATAAGTTTATCAGAAATTATACAGTACTTATATGCAATTTTGCACTTTCTAGTTTCTATAAATAAAACTATTAGTGTTGTCATTATTAAAAGAGCCTCTAATATAAATTTAATGGTAACATTTCTTCCTAAAGTCATTTTAGAAAATTGGTATATATATAGTGCAACTGTAATAGTTAATAATGAAATTATAATTGCAACTGTCTTTTTCCCCTGCTTAATCTCCTTATGCATATGTGGACTTCCCCCAAATATTTCTATCTTATTTTCTCTGACAATATTTTGATTATACTAATTTTATATATAGAATTACAAACTCTATATTTTCTTTAATATCACTATCTTGTCCACTATATATTAAAGAAATTGAAATATCTTATCTAAGCTAACTATTAATCATTAATGTTTAACTTCTTATATCTTTATATCCCCTGTAAATGTATACTATTCAAATATTAATGACAGATTTAAATTTCCTTTTATGTTATAATCTTATTATAAATTTCATAATTAATAGAGAGGTATATTAATGATTCAAATATATAAAAGCATAAGTGAAACAGATTCAACGTTAAAACAATTAGATTCTATAGAAAATGGCTGTTGGATTAATATTGTTGCCCCATCTGACGAAGAGTTAATATTAATTTCAAAAAAGACTGGAGTTCCCTTAAGCTTTTTAAGAGCCCCACTTGATGATGAAGAAACTTCTAGAATAGATGTAGAAGATGAGTTTACATTAGTAGTAGTAGATATTCCTTTTACAGAAATGGAAGATAACTCTTTAACTTACGATACTTATCCTCTAGCTATAATTCACTCTGAAAAAGAGATTATTACAGTATGTTTAAAGAATAGTAGAATAATAACTGATTTTATAAATGGTCGTGTAAAATCATTCTTTTCTTTTAAGAAATCTAGATTCATACTTCAAATTTTAAATAGAATTTCAACTTACTATTTAATTTATCTTAGACAAATTGATAAAAAAAGTGTAATGATTGAAAAAAGATTACATAAATCTATGAAAAATAGAGAATTAATCCAATTACATTCATTAGAAAAATCACTAGTTTATTTCTCTACTTCACTTAAGGCTAATGAAGTAACTTTAGAGAAAATGTTAAAAATGGATATCATGCAAAAATATGAAGATGATCAAGATTTATTAGAAGATGTAATTATTGAAAATAAGCAAGCAATAGAAATGACCGATATTTATAGTAATATCTTATCTAGTACCATGGATTTCTTTGCTTCTGTTATATCTAATAACCTTAACATAGTTATGAAGGTTTTAGCTTCTGTTACTATATTAATGGCTATTCCAACTATAATTGGTGGTATATTTGGAATGAATGTAGAATTGCCACTTCAGAACAACCCACAAGGTTTTGTTATAATTATTTTCCTTACAATTCTTTTAACACTTTTTACTGCCTTTATCTTATACAAAAAAGATATGTTTAGCTAAAATATTAAAAATATCCACAACCAATTTAAAATTAGTTGTGGATATTTTATTTTATATTGTGAATAACTTTTATTTTAATTATTTTTTATCATTTATATAAAAAGACAAAATAAAAAACCTACAAGTAATTCTTGTAGGTTTTTTTGGAGGCGCCACCCAGATTTGAACTGGGGAATAAAGGTTTTGCAGACCTCTGCCTTACCACTTGGCTATGGCGCCATACCTGGTGGCTCGACCAGGAATCGAACCAGGGACACGAGGATTTTCAGTCCTCTGCTCTACCGACTGAGCTATCGAGCCACATTACCTAGCAACGTTCTACTCTCCCACACAGTCTCCCGTGCAGTACCATCGACGCTGTAGAGCTTAACTTTCCTGTTCGGAATGGGAAGGAGTGTTTCCTCTACGCCATCATCACTAGATATACTATTTATTTTTCAAAGAATTTATTCTCTGAAAATTGCATATGAATTATTTTTATTATTGGTCAAGCCCTCGACCTATTAGTATCAGTCAGCTACATACGTTACCGCACTTACACCTCTGACCTATCAACCTTGTGTTCTTCAAGGGGTCTTACTAGCTTATGCTATGGGAAATCTCATCTTGAGGGAGGCTTC
>NZ_JAXFPT010000087.1:0-21805 GCF_034179595.1 Clostridium sp. | reverse complement strand
ATTAAACATTATTCTTACAAATAGACTTGGTCTATTATTATTTCCTATAGAATTATAAAATTTATTACTTTTTATTTTTAATTTTTTTATACATTTCTCTTTATTTTTTTAAGATATATCATTCCATTTAGCATTTCTTACATTAAGCCCACACTCAACTATTGTACTTACACCCCAATACTTAACAGATCTTTTTGTTGTATTTATTACATGCTTTGTTCCTGTTCCAGCAGTAGTTGAAACAATAAATACTGATTTTTTAAACATTTCTTCCATTGGCATATGAACTATATACATATGCCCAAAATGATCTAACAAAGTTTTCATTTGCCCTGTAACATCCATAACATAAGTAGGCGAAGCAAAAATTATTCCATCCGCATTTTTAAAACTATCATATATTTTCAATGTATATTCTGAATGAGGACATTTTTCTTTTCCATAATAAAAGCAATTAAAACATCCATTACAAAACTTTGGCATATCTTTCGGTAAAAAATATTCTTCAAATTCTATATCATCTTTAGTTTTAAGTTCATCCTTTATTATTTTAACTGTATTATAAGTATTTTCATGTCTTTCATTACCATAAATAATACAAATCTTCATTTATACACCTCTTCAAATTCTCACTATATATATATTACTTATATAATAAATTAATGGTGTATAATTAATATAAAATCGAATTTATTATTTTTCCTTATTTAACTAAATGTCAATAATATAATTATAAATATTGTTTGGAGATGATTTAATGAATACTAAAATAGAAAAATTAACTCAGATTATAAAAGAAAGTAACAATATAGTTTTTTTTGGAGGAGCTGGAGTATCAACAGAAAGCAATATACCTGACTTTAGAAGTGCTACAGGTCTTTTTAATGAAAAATTAAATATGACTTTTACACCAGAACAACTTGTTTCTCACTCTTTTTATGTTAGATATCCTGAAGAATTCTTTAATTTTTATAAAGCTAAACTTATATATCCTGAAGCTAAACCAAATCTTGGCCATATTGCTTTAGCTAAACTTGAAAAAATGGGGAAATTAAAGGCTGTTGTTACTCAAAATATTGATGGTCTTCATCAAGCTGCTGGTTCTAAAAATGTTTTTGAGCTTCATGGTTCAGTACATAGAAATTACTGTACTAAATGTGGTCAATTTTATGATGCTGATTTTGTATTAAAATCAAAAGGAGCTCCTATTTGTACTAATTGCGGAGGTCAAGTAAAGCCTGATGTTGTACTTTATGAGGAAGGTTTAGATAATGCTGTTATTAATAGAGCTGTAATGGCAATAAGTCAAGCTGATACTTTAATTATTGGTGGAACTTCTTTAGTTGTTTATCCTGCTGCTGGACTTATTGATTATTTTAGAGGTAAAAATCTTATCTTAATTAACAAAAGTTCAACTTCTGCTGATAATAAAGCTAATTTAGCTATTCATGATGCTATTGGTAAAGTTTTAGAAGAAGTTATTAATAATATATAATTTAAAATCTCTCATAATTTAACTATACTTATATAATACAAAGGAGAAGGTTATATGGATATTAATGAACTAAGTTTAAAAGATGTTGAAATAATCTTAGAAAAACAAAAGAATTATTTCAATACTCAAATAACAAAAGATATTGATTTTAGAATTAAACAATTAAAAATTCTAAAGCAAGGTATAAAAAAATATGAAACTCAAATATTAGATGCACTTCATAAGGATCTTGGCAAGCATAAAGTTGAAGCATATATGACAGAAGTGGGTTTTTCATACAATAGTATTTCAGAGGCAATTAAAAATTTAAGAAAATGGGCAAAACCAAAGAAAAAGGAAACTCCAATTTATTTAATGCCTGCAAAAAGTTATATAATCAATGAACCTTATGGATCAGTTCTTATAATAGGTCCTTACAATTATCCATTTCAATTAATTATAGAACCATTAATAGGTGCAATCTCAGCTGGAAATACCGCTGTATTAAAACCATCAGAGTTATCTCCAAACACATCAAAAGTAATTATAGATATGATGAACGAGATTTTTGATGATGAATATATAAAGTGTGTCGAAGGTGCTGTAGATACAACTACTTCTTTGATTAATTCTAAATTTGATTATATTTTCTTTACTGGCAGTGTTCCTGTTGGAAAAATTGTAATGCAAGCTGCTGCTAAAAATTTAATTCCTGTTACACTTGAACTTGGTGGTAAAAGCCCTGTAATTGTAGATGAAAGTGCAGATATTAAAGAAGCTGCAAAAAAAATTGTATGGGGAAAAATACTTAATGCAGGTCAAACTTGTATTGCTCCTGATTATGTAGTTGTACATGAAACTGTTAAAGATCAATTAGTTGATGAAATGATATATTCTCTAAAAAAATACTTAGGTGAAAATATAGAGGATAGCAATTCATTTGCACGAATTATAAATAATAAGCATTTTAATCGTATAAAAACTATAATAGAAAAGGATAAAAGTGGTATTATATTCGGTGGTAATACAAATGAAAAAGATAAATATATAGAGCCTACTTTAATAGATGTAAAATCTAGAGATTCTGCAAGCATGCAAGAAGAAATTTTTGGGCCTGTTTTACCTATAATGACTTATAAAAATTTAGATACAGTAATATCAGATATTACAAGTCATCCAAAACCATTAGCACTTTATATTTTTACAAATAATAATGCTGTTGAAAAGAAATTATTAAATGAGATTAGTTCTGGTAATGTAACTATTAATGATACTATAATGCACGTTTCAAATCCATACTTACCATTTGGTGGAGTTGGTAATTCAGGCATGGGTAACTATCATGGTGAATATAGTTTCATTACATTTTCACATCAAAAGGGAGTTTTAAAGAAATCTTCTTTCTTAAACAACACAATTTCTTATCCTCCATTTACTGATAAGAAATTTAACTTAATAAAAAAATTCTTTAAATAAATAATTGATAATATATGCTTAAAGTAACTGAATAATTTTTAAAACAAAAAATATATATAATATATAGCAATTTAGGAGTCTTTTTAATGAAATATCTTTTATTTGTTTTATTTATTTTAGTTATAATTTGTTTAGTATTATATTATGAAAAGAAACTTTTCTATTATAAAAAACAATTATTAATTGCTAATAATCAAATTAACAGATTACAAAAAAAAGTTCCCAAAGTTAATTCCATGAAAAAGAATGGAGTAATCCATATTAAATTTTCAGTTCCTAATTCTAATATGGGGATAATAAACGAAAATTCTAATGTTTATATATCACCTCTAGAATCCTCTGAATTAGTACAACATATAAATATTAATATGGAGGTAAAAATTTTAGATAAAGCTCAAATAAATAATCAAAATTGGTATTATATATCTCTTCCAATAGATAGCGATATAAATTCTAGAGGTTGGGTTATCGAAAAAAGTTTCTCTTATTTTTATGGAAGGTCTACTAACGTTACTGCAACATAAAGAAAAACCTTAGATAATAGATTAATCTATTATCTAAGGTTTTTTATATCATACTAGTAAGTGACATATATAAAATATAAATAATTACACTTGCTATAAGTGGTAAATTTATAATTCTTTCATTTGTTTCAATTAGACTTCCTGAAATACTTCTATATCCTTCAGGATTTTCTACTGTAACAACACCTCTTTCTCTTCCTAAAGTGTCTAATTTCTTAATTACAAAAAAGGCTAGTAATGAAACTACAATAAACATACCTATACTTCCTTGAAGCAATGACATTTTCTCTGTAAAAGGAAGCGTCTTAAGAGATACAGAGCTTGTTTTATCTATTTTATCCGGCTGAATAACGTTTATCAATTTTTGAAGTGTAACAGAGCTACCATTTATTATGAAGTGCATTATCATTGAGGTGAATATGCTTCCTGTAACTCTTACTGCATAAGCTAATATAAATCCAAGTACAGTTGCATATAAAAATTGATTTGCATCTAGATGAAATATTCCAAAGAATATTCCTATAATAACAGCTGATTTAAATCTACTCTTCCCACTATATCCAGATAATATTACACCTCTAAGTGTTATTTCTTCTGTAATAGCTGGCATTAAAGCTATTATTCCCATAAGTACAATATACGGAGTGCTTGATATTGATGTCATTAAATTTCCTATGTTATTTTCAAAAAAGAAACCACTTATAATACCAAAAAAATTCATTATTGGAACACATAAAAATCCTAGGATAATTACAAACATTAAATCTTTTAGTGGTAAAACTTTAAATTTAAAAGTTTCTATTACATTACATTTAGTTATTATTACATATATAATTGCTGGTATTATAAATATTATTATGTGATTGCAAACTAATGCTATTCTTATATCTCTTATTCCAATAAATCTATAAATCGGTAATAATACATAAGGCATAAATATTTCTAATAGTAGTATTATTAGAAAATATAAATTTGCTCTAAAAACTTTTTTCATATTTTCCTCCTTTTTTATTGTAATTAAGTATATTTTTAGAATTTAAGGAGATACTATCTAATGAGGCTAATGCTTCATTAATTAATCGCCTCTCCCCCATTTTATTTATATACAGAAAAAAACTCCTCTTTATTCTAAATAACAAAGAGGAGTTTTTCTCAATGTATTACTTAGATTAAAATTTATAATAAGCTTTTTCTTATTATATTTAAAGCTGTCATACTAGCTCTATTTCTAACTGAATTTCTATCTCCAACAAATATATGTTTATAAGATTTAACTTCACCATCTAGATATATGCCAAAGTATACAAGACCTACTGGTTTATCTTCTGTACCACCAGTTGGCCCAGCAATTCCAGTTGTTGATATACCAATTCTAGCTCCAGTTCTTTTTGCTATTCCTTCAGCCATTTCCCTTGCAGTTTCATGACTTACAGCCCCAAACTTTTCTAATGTTTCTTTTTTAACATTAAGCGTTCTAATCTTTGCTTCATTAGAATATGTTACAGCTCCTTCAAGAAAAACTTTTGATATTCCTGGGTATTCTATTAATTTAGATGATAATAGCCCTCCTGTACATGACTCACTAACTCCAATAGTCATATTTTTATTAACTAACATTTTTGCTACTGTATCTTGTAGTGTTGTATCTCCAGTATTATATACTGCATCTCCTAATCTTTTATAGATTTCATCTTTTACAGGCTTTATTAAATTTTTTGCCTCTTCTTCACTTTTAGCTTTTGCAGTTAATCTAAATATAACTTCACCTTCTTTAGCATAAGGTGCAATTGTAGGATTTTTGCCATTATCAATTAAATCTTGTAACTTATTTTCTGCTAAGCTTTCTCCTATACCAAATACTCTTAATACTTCTGAAACTATAGTTTCTCCAGTAAGTTTTTCTAAATATTTCTTTACATGCTTTTCAAACATTGGCTGCATTTCTTTTGGTGGTCCAGGTAATACTATAATGATTTTATTGTTTTTTTCAAATATAGCACCTGGTGCTGTTCCATTTTCATTATCTAATATAATTGCTTCTTTAGGAAAATATGCTTGTTTTTCATTGCTTTTTACAAACTCTCTTCCCATTTTTTTAAAATAATCTTTTATTTTCTTTAAGCTTTCTTCATGAAGGCACATTTCCATGCCAAAGAATTCTGCTGCAAGCTCTTTTGTCATATCATCTTTAGTTGGTCCAAGTCCACCAGTTGTAATTATAATATCACTTCTATCTAATGAATGTTTAAAACAATCTAGTATTCTTTCTCTATTATCTCCAACTGCTTCATGGTAATAGACATCTATTCCTAAATTAGCTAACTCCTTTGCAAGGTATTGAGCATTTGAATTTAGGATATCTCCTAAAATAACCTCTGTACCAACTGCAATTATTTCACATTTCATAAAAATCCCTTCTTACTATTAGTTTATTTAACCATAATATACATATATTTTATTATATATTATTTTTATAAAAATAATAAGGATGATAGTTATGCTTTTTAAAGATATACTACCATCCTAATCACCACAAGTTGAATGCAATTTTTTATGTTGCTATCCCTAGAATAAAAAAACTCTAAGGATAGCATATATAAAAAATCCTTCCTCTCATTACACAGAGTTTATTGCATGGGTAATTTATAAATCACTTAATTAACGCTGTTAAGCAACTTATAATTATGTATGAGAGAAGAGAATTTATTCATCTTCCCTTAATAACAATTTTACTCTTTATATTAATAAGATATGCACCTATACTTTGTTTTATTCAATTTTTTCTAATTCGTTCATGTTAATAATAGTTAAATCAACTTTAATTTTCATAAGTAAAAAACTGTAGCTAAATTAGCTACAGTTTTTTATTATTTATCTAATTCTAAAAGTGCTAATGCAACAGCACCTATAACTCCTGCATCTGTTCCTAATCCAGCAGGTACTATTTCACAGCTTTCTGCCATTGATTTAAAGCATCTCTTCTTAACAACTTCACGAACTTTTTCAAAAACTATATCTCCAGCTTTTGATACTCCTCCTCCGATAACTACCATTTCTGGATCGAAGATTGATATAGCATTAGCTACACCTATTCCAAGGAAACTTAATGCGTTATCTATAATATCCTTTGCAACTTCATCTCCATTTGCAGCTTCTTTGAATACTTCATATGATGTAACCTTTTCATATTTTTTAAGTGAAGTATCAACTTTACTATTAACAGCTTCTTGACCTCTCTTACCAATAGCTGTTCCTGATGATATTGCTTCTAAGCATCCTACATTTCCACAATTACATCTTGGTCCAAATGGTGAAACAGTTATATGACCAATTTCTAAAGCGTTTGATGTGTTTCCTCTGCAAATGTTTCCATCAACAATTGCTCCTCCACCTACACCAGTACTAACTGTGAAATAAACCATATTTTTCTTACCTTTACCTGCACCAAGCATATATTCACCGATTGCTGCAACATTAGCATCGTTATCTAAGAATACTGGTACATTAAACTTATCCTTTAATGGTTTTACTAAATTAAAATTAGTAAATGGTAAATTAGGAGTAGTTATTATTACACCTTCTTTTGAATCTAAAGGTCCTGGTGATCCTATACCTATAGCTTCTATATGTTCTATACTAGTATCACCTTCATCAATAACACGTTGAATATTGTTTATTATTCTTTCTAAAACTTTTTGTTCCCCTTCATGAGCATTTGTAGGAATTGTGCTTTGAGCTATAACATTCCCTTCAAAATCTGCAAGAGCAGTACTTATCTTAGTACCACCTAAGTCTACACCGACTACATACTTATTCATATAATCCTCCATTAATTTTAAGTTATTATATAATTCCATAAAAATAGGACTTACTATTCTATTTTAATATATTTATAGAAATAATAAAGTCCTTAATTACAATTAATTATCATTTTTTACTATTACTCATATTTATGAGCCATTATAAAGTAAATTCCTTCACTATTTATCCCTTCATTATCAATAGTGAATTTATTATCTTTAAGTATTGAACTTATTGTATCTATATTATTTTCATTTTCCTTATTTATAGATATTGTAAATTTATCTTCTTTATCAACTACACATAAATAATCATAGATATTACTATACTCACTTAGTCCAATTTCCCCACATATATCCATTCTATAATCAGACATAAGTTCTATCCTCCCATCAAACCAAAATTACATATCATTATTATGTGCAATTTTACATTTATTATTATATATTCTATAATTTTATTTTTATTCCATTTTTGCTATATAATATAGCTAATTTGTAATAATACTTTACTATTCCTAAATATATATTAACATTTTTATTTGTATAAAAAAAGTATTACTAAGATTTAAGTCTTAGTAATACTTCTTCATTATTACTCAATTTCACTATTTTTCTTTTCAATTATCTTATTACTTTCATTTGGAGGCACCTCTTCATATCTCTCAAAAGACATTTTATATTCCCCTCTAGCTTGAGTAATAGATCTTAAATCAGTAGCATAATTAAACATTTCTGCTAAAGGGACTTCACATATAACTCTTTGCTTATCATTTTCAGGCTCCATTCCAATAACTCTTCCGCGTTTTTTATTAATATCTCCTATTATATCTCCCATATATTCATCAGGTATTATTATTTCAACTCTCATTATAGGCTCTAAAAGTATTGAATTTGCAGCTTCAAGACCTTTTTTATATGCAATTGCCGTTGCTATTTTAAATGCCATTTCTGATGAATCTACAGGGTGATATGATCCATCATGAAGAGTTGCCTTAAGACCTATTACTGGATATCCTGCCAATACTCCATGTTTTATACAGTCTTTAAGCCCTTTTTCTACTGCTGGTATAAAGTTTCTAGGAACTGCTCCTCCAACAACCTTATCAACAAATTCTAAACTATCTTCTCCATCATGTCTTCTTTCAAATTTTATTTTCACATCTCCATATTGTCCATGACCACCTGATTGTTTTTTATGCTTTCCTTGTACATCTGCACTTCCTTTTATAGTTTCCCTGTATGGAATTTTTGGCATTCTAAGTAATACATCTGCACCAAATTTATTTTTTATTTTGCATGCTATAACTTCTAAATGAGTTTCTCCAAGACCTGATATTATAAGTTCTGCATTTTCTATATCACGTTTTAACTTAAATGTTGGATCTTCTTCTAATAATTTATTTAATGCAATAGAAATTTTTTCTTCATCACCTTTTGATTTAGGTAAAATTGCCATAGACATTACAGTCTCTGGGAAATTAAATTTATCATATACCACTTTAAAATTTAAATCTACAAGAGTATCTCCAGTTTCAGTAAATTGAAGCTTTGATACTGCACCTATATCCCCTGCTCCAATTTCATTTGTTTGTATTTGATTTTTGCCTCTCATGAAGAATATATTTGATAACTTTTCCTTCTTATTTTTATTTGAATTTACTACTGTCATATCATTTTTAAGTTTTCCTGTTATTACTCTAAATAAAGAAATTTTCCCTACAAAAGGATCTGCTATCGTTTTAAATACTAACCCTGAAAAAGGACTGTCTTCTGAAATAGAAACATATTCCTCTTCTCCTTTTTCATTTATAGCCTTTTGTGCAAGAGATAATTCAGGTGATGGAAAACATTCTACAACATCATCTAAAAAACATTCCATTCCTATTGCATTAATTGCACTTCCACACATTACAGGAGCTATTTCTCCTTTAGAACACCCATTTATTAAACCTTTATATATTTCTTCATCACTTAATGTTCCCTCTGAAAAATATTTATCTAATAATTCTTCATCTGTCTCTGCCACAACTTCCATTATCATTTCTTTACATTTATCTACTTTTTCTAATAATTCTTTTGGAATTTCTACATCATCTAATTTTTTTGTTTTATTATTGTATACCTTAGCCTTTTTTGATATTACATTTATTACTCCCCTAAAGTTAACTTCTTCTCCGATTGGATATTGAACTGGTACTACACTTATACCAAATTTATCTTTCAGTTCATTTAAAGTTTTATCAAAGTTTGAATTTTCTCTATCTAACTTATTTATAAAGAAAGCTCTTGGTAGTTTTATTTTATTACAATAATCCCAGGCTTTTTCCGTACCAACTTGAACACCCGATACTCCACATGTAACTATAATTCCAATATCAACTGCTCTCATTCCTTGGATGCTTTCACCTACAAAATCAAAATATCCTGGCATATCAACTAAATTAATCTTAGTTCCTTTCCATTCTAATGGTGAAACTGATACTGAAAGCGATATTCCTCTATGTTTTTCCTCTTCATCAAAATCTGATACTGTAGTACCATCTTCTATTTTTCCAAGCCTAGTAATCACTTTTCCAGCATATAATAGTCCCTCAACTAAAGAAGTCTTTCCAGTTGCTCCATGTCCTATAAACCCAATATTTCTTAAATTTTTTATATTGTAATTTTTCATCTATTATGAGGATATATTTCAATTAATATTTCTCAATTGATTTACCTCTCTACCCACCTTTCAAAAACTCTCATATTAATTTTTATGAAATATAAAGGTGTTTTAGAATTATAGCTTAATATAAATGTATCTATAATTTTTTGTAATATATTTAGAACAACTCGAAATTAAATAACATAGTATGATATTACAAACTAACTTAAACTATATTAATAATTATAAACTCCTCCTTTTTCTGTTTACCTTTGCTATAAAATTAAGGTAATAAAAAAGAGAGAGCAAAATTTTGCTCTCTCTTTTTTATTATTTAGTAAAATTCGTTCTATAGAATTTTCCGTCTAATATACTTGCTACCCCATTACTATAATAAGCAACAAAGTTACCTTTATATTTTATTTCCGCTGAAGATTTAATTTCCTTTACAACCTTCTTGCTAGGGTTATTTACATATATCTGACCTTTTCCATTAATAAATATATTACTCTTTTCAACTGGTTTGTCTAACTTTATTTTTTCACTCTTAGAATTTATATTATCTAAATTCTTTTTAATTATTCCATCTACCAAGTTATTCTTTATTTGTCCAACATAAACATATCCATCTTCATCTATTCCTAATATCTCTATTTGTTCATTAGAGTCTATAGGTATTCTGCTAACAGGTTGAGTCATATGAATTACTGTTCCCTTTTTAGCAACGTAAACTAATCTATCTTTAGTTGGCATTACTGAAACACTTCCTAAGCTTTGTACAGCTAATGGTACATTAGTCGCAAAGCTTTGATTTATATCTATTCTATAAATAGCATTGTTTATTTGAATATAAGTAACACCTGTAATTGTTGAAACTTGTATATCAAAATTTTTATAATTTGCTTTATATGGACAAATATCAACTATCTTTTGATCAGTTTGCTTTTGAGCATCATAATTGTACAATACTATTTCGCCATCTTCTACTTCTAGTGTAAGTAACTTATTTCTATCTTGAAGCCAAATTGATCTTAATATTACTCTTCCTTCTGAATTTTTTAATACATCTACATCCCCAGTATTAGTATTACATACCTTTAATGCTTTATCTTCATAATAAGCTACATATTTTGCATCATAAGATACCTTTATGTCTTTTGCATTATCTGGTATATGAACATGCATATTTGTATTAACATGATTATCATCTATTTTTACTTGTTCCATATTAACATTAGTATTGTCTTTAAAGTAAAACTTATCTAAAAAGAATAATACACTACATTGTAATATAAGCGATAAAATTACCCACGATAATATCATCTTTAATTTTTTCATAACTTCTCCTTTGTTATTTTACTATAATTGAGGATGCTATATATCTTTCTCCAAGTCCATTAGATACATTATTTATAACTTGTCCATTTAAATACATTGTAGATGATTTTCCACCATCTAAGTTTATGGCAGTTACACATTCTCCTTTTGTAAGCATAAGAGATTGAAGTTCTGTAATTGTACATCCTAAACCTGAAACTAAATCTCTACCGTCAATTACCATCATAACTATTGATCCATCAGCTCTTTGTCCTATTGCAGTTCTTGGTGCTATACCTCTTGCACCATCTGAACCTTCTAATGCAGTAGGAACTCCATCTTTAATTAAAACAGGTTTAAAGCTAACTGCTTCTTGAACATCTAATGCTTTTAATTCATTTATAGAATATTTACCTGCAAGCATTTTACCTTCTTTAGTAATAGCCATACATTCTGTTTTTGAATTATCTGTTTTTAAGTCTGAGAAAACTATTTTACCATTAGATATTATAACCCCTGTAGGTGTCCCTCCATTACCTGTCCAGTTTGAATTACTCGATGTATCTATAAAAGCTCCTCCATTTATGGCTGCTACTGCATTATTTTGCATTGCCATTTCTGAAGTTGTTTGTCCTTTTTTATACATACTACTTGTATATGCAACCTTTACTCTCTTAGGGTCCTTAATTACTAACATATATCCATTATATTTTGAATTGTCGAACTTATAAAGTTCCATTGTATTATCATGAGTTCCACTTACTTCAACTACTGAATTATTACTTTTAAAATCTAAATTTTGATTTCGAGTATCGGAAGAATTAAGTATATTATCAATTCTTTCTTTTGATAAAAACATTGTTGCTAAATATTGATGATTAAAAGTCGTCATGGCAGATCCAACATATATTCTTTTAGCATTGTCAAATGGACCATAAAGCAATATAAATGGTGCTGTAATTATAGTAAAAATTAATTCAAACATTATAAATGCAATAAATCTTTTCCATTTTTTCTTATTTCTTTTTCTTTTGCTCCCCATTAAAACTCTCCCAAATAAATTTTTAAAAAGTTATTTTATTATTATATATTATTTTAATATTTTAATAAATATATATTAACTATTATAATTGACAAAAAATTAATTTATTAAATAAATGTAACAAATTTAATAAAATACTTTATTTTATTAAATATATATAATTAAATTACAACATCCGAATTTTGTCAATAAATTATATTTAATCTTACATTTTTCTTAACATTTCCTTTTCTAATATACTTTTTTGATAATTAATAGCACATTGACAATCTTTTTTGAAAAAGTTTAATATCATTGTGTAAATTAAAAAGGAGATGTTTTATATAAAAAATTTAGGCATTTTTGATATTTTAGGTCCTATAATGGTTGGCCCCTCATCCTCACACTTATAAAGGTCATGGAACTGATCGAGTCTTTGTTACTGGAATCCTTGGAATGAATTCAAGTGATGATAATCTTAAAAATTCAATTCTAATTTCTCAAAATAAAGGTTTAAAAATTAAATTCATCGAACAAGATTTAGGATAAGTACATCCAAACACAGTAAAATTTCTAATTAAAGATACATCCAATCATAACCATGAAATAATAGATAAAAATCAAATAAATATTGCTTTTATGAAACTCGGTAGAGCTGAAAAATATAAATATGCAACTATGACTTTTGAAGTTTATAGTAATATATCTTTCAAACTATCAGATAAAATAAAAAAAATATATCGCGTGAACAATTATTTTTACAAATTCATGAAACCCTTAATGTAATGAAACAAGCTGCTAATATAGGCAAGCAAAAGAAAGTTTATTCATTAATTTAAATTGCAAAAGTACTTAGAATCTAATAAAATAATCATTAAGAGATACAGCTATTACAGTTATGTCCATGGCTTTATCATATTCTGAAGTAAACAGTTCAATGGGTAAAATAGTTGCTTATCCAACCACTGGTTCTTGTGGAATTATACCAGCAGCAATACTTACAACTGATAAAAAACTTGGTAAAACTAAAGACTACAAATTTGAGGAGGAAAACAATGCAAGTTTTAATTGGAACAGGACTTTTATTATTAGTATTAGCGTGTTTTACACTATTTAGTTATAAGGCGCCACAAGGGATGAAGGCAATGGGAGCTCTTGCTAGTGCAGCATGTGCAAGTTTCTTAGTTGAAGCATTCCATTCTTCATTCTTCGGTGATGTGTTACATATAGAATTTTTAAAAAAGATCGGCGAATCAAATGGTAGCTTAGGTGGGATTGCTGCTGCAACTCTTGTACCTTTAGCACTTGGTGCATCACCAGTATATTCAGTTTTAATTGGATTATCATGTTCAGGACTTGGGATATTGCCTGGATTTATAGCTGGATATTTGATGTCCTTCGTTGTTAAGTTTTTAGAAAAAAATTTACCTGGAGGATTAGATTTAATAGTTATAATAGTATTTGCAGCTCCTCTTACTAGACTTATAGGTGATTGTATGACACCAATAGTTAATTCAACACTATTAAAAATCGGACAAATTTTAGTTGCTTCTGCAGATTCTAATCCTATAATAATGGGAATAATTCTTGGTGGTATAATAACTGTTGTTGCAACTGCACCTCTTAGTTCTATGGCTCTAACAGCGATGCTTGGTCTTACAGGTGTTCCAATGGCAATAGGTGCTTTATCAGTATTTGGTTCATCTTTCTTAAACTTAGTATTATTTAAAAAAATGAAGTTTGGAAGCAAAAAAGATACTATATCAGTTGCAATAGAACCTTTAACTCAAGCAGATATAATAACAGCAAATCCTATTCCTATCTATGTAACTAATTTTATAGGTGGCGCTTTATGTGGCATTATAATTGTTATTATGGAACTTGTTAATATGTCTCCAGGTACAGCTACTCCTATAGCTGGGTTTGCGGTAATGTTTGCATATAATCCACCATTTAAAGTATTACTTACAGCTTTATGTTGTGCTGTTATAAGTGCTGGTAGTGGTTACCTAGGTTACATTATGTTTAAAAGTTATAAAATAAAAACAACTTCTGAAATTCGCGGGAACAATACAAAGGCTAATAAAAAATCTGATGAAACTCTTAATGAAAAATTTTCTTAAAAATAAAAGCCTAGAGCAAAATCTCTAGGCTTTTATTTTTAAATATATTTGTCTGTATTAATTAACTAATCCTCTGTTTTCAAAATACTTATTTTTGATTATATAATCAGCTATCTTATATGCCTCTTGTAATTTTTGTTTCTCTTCTTTAGTAGGATTTCCAACTACTATACTTCCTTTAATTACGGTAGCATCTCTATTTGTATTTAAAAGGTTTCTTCCCATGAATTTAGCATTTGTATTTATACCTAAAAGATATAGAACCGTAGGTGCTACATCACTTTGACCCCCTGGTGCATTTATAGTTTCTCCTTTTATACCCTTTCCATAAATAAATAATGGTATTTTATGATCTACCTTTTTCCACCAATCACCTTCAAGAGGTAGATTTTGAATTTCATCATTATAATATTTATGTACTCCAGTATGATCTCCATATATAACTAAAACTGTATTGTCTAGAAGTCCAAGCTTTTCTAATTTATCCATAAAGAAACCTATTTGTTCGTCTGCATAGTGAATGCTTTGGAAATACCCACCTAATTTAGTTTCATCAATTTCCTTTGGAAGTTTTAATTTTCTATACTTCTCTGGCAAATCAAATGGCCCATGACTAGATAAAGTAGGTATCATTGAAAAGAATGGTTGTTTTAGTGTTTTAAGTTTATCTGCATATTGATCATAAAAAGATTTATCAGAAAGCCCCATTCCAAATGAATCACTTATATCATATGAATCTATATCCCACATTTTTTCATAACCTAATGCATTACTATGAGCTTCAGACCAATTCCAATCTCCAGCTCTTTCTGCGTGTGTAGATGCCACAGTATATCCATTTTTCTTAAGTATTCTTGGAAGTGCAGGATATTTAACATCAGCATGAGTTAAAAATGTTATACTATCCCCTAAAGTTAACAAGCCTGAATTAATCATCATATCACAGTCTATACTATTTCCGGCATTATTTTGTTCATATATATCATCAAAATAAAATGATTTTTTCATAAGTTTATTTAAATTAGGAGTTATTTCTTGTCCATATACCTTTTGACCAATTACAAAATTCTCTAAAGACTCTATTTGCATGAATATAACATTTTTCCCTTTAAAAATTCCTTTATATTTATTATCAGGTAACTTTTGATTATTCCATTCAAGCCATTGATCAACTTGCTTCATTTCATCTTCATTTGGTTTCATGTTTTTCTTTTCAACAGCAACTACACCTTCATATACATGATATCCTAATGGAGAAGCATTTTGCATCATAGCAAATGGTGACCATTCAGTACTCATATATGATACTTTTCCATCAGTTATATCCTTAATATCAAATAAATAATGAGTTCCGTATATAACTACAATACAAGCAACTAAAACACTTATTGCTAATTTAGCATGTTTCTTATAGTTTTCTATACACTTAAATTTATTTCTTATTAATATAAATATAGGTATATCAATTATAAATAATAAATCTAGTTTGTCTGGATTTATTAAGTTCTCTCTTAATGGATTAAACATTTCTCTAAAGAATATATGTCTAAGTCCTAAATAATTTCTACTTGCCCTATAATACCAAAGATCCGCTAATAATAATATTGAATACAATGTATCTATTACTATTAAATAAGTAAGTTGTCTTTTCCCTTTGAAAAAGAAAGACGGAATAAATAGTATCAATATAAATGCTACATGAGCTAAAAGTAGCTCTGTATCTACTTGTACACCCCATCCTATAAAAGTTCTACCAGTAAGTGAAGAACCAATCGCCATAAACGATATTGTTTTAACTACTAAAACTAAAAATACAATTATCTTAATTAAGGTTTCCTTCTTTATTTTTTTCAGATTATTACATGCTTTTTTAAATTTCATAATATTTTTCACCTATTTATCTATGCTAATTAGTCCATTCTTTTATTTTTTCAACACCAGAAACAGCTAAAATAATAAATAGCCAACATACTATATATGAATATCTTGATTGCATTTCTGTTATCAAATAAGCAACCCCATATCCACAGAATATTATATAGAATAAATTTATTTCAGAATTATCTTTAAATCTCTTCTTATTAAATAAACCTATAAATACAAGTACTATTATCAATGCATAAATAACTTGGAAGATTTCTTTTCCTCCCTTATCAAATTTTATTATTATATCTTCTTCTGGTACATTAAGCTGTGACCAAAACACCCCACTTAAATCTCCTTCACTCCACTGAACCCAATATTTTTCTATATAAAAACTCAATAATTCTGTAATTGGAGTTGTTGTTAGTCTTTCAAAAATAATATCCTTACATGCATTTTGTATATCATCATAATTAAAATTATACTTTTCTGGAATTGCTGCATCTTCTGGATTCCATCTACCACCATACTTTATATTAGTTCCTTTAAGTGTATTAGTAATTGATGGTTCAGTTCCTCTCCAAAGATTATTTTGAGTAATTTTTGCTGCTCTTAAGCTTGTGCTAACTAATACTAAAACTAATAAAAATGATATAACAATCATAAGAGTAGACTTTATTTTTTCTTTTATATTAGTATTTGTATAAATTATAATATACATAACAAATGCTATTAAAGTTACTACAGCTACCATTCTAAATAAATTCCCAATTGATAAAAGTATTCCTGTAACAATAAACATCCATGAACTAACTTTTTTCTTACATGCTAAAAGGAAAATATATATACTTACTAAATAAAATGGTATAGCTAAATTTTCTGTACAAAATACACCTGTATATGTTATAAGTGGTGGGAAAATTGCTGCTATTAAAGTTCCGATTAATACAACTTCTTTTTTATCAAAAATTTCTTTAAGTATTAAATAGATCAGATAAACTACCAATACTCCCATCGCTAAATTAACAATTTTCATTGCTAATAGTGCATCTTTAAAGAATTTAAGCATAAATGTCATATACATAACCATCATAGTTAAATGTGGAAATCTAGCTATATAACCTGTCCCCCATAATGTATCATAATTTCCTTGTAATACTGCCTTAGCACTTTCATACATAGTATTAAAATCAGATACTGGTACTGATTTTATATTTACTAGCCATAATGCTCTTAATAAAAAACTCCACAATAAAATAATAATAATTTTACTATTGCTTTTTAAGCGTTTGCTTTTAACTAAAAAAATCCCAAGTAAAATACTTATCCCTAAAAATATAACAGAATATACAGTTGATAAATCCATTCCTTTATAGTAGATTTTCAAACTAGCTATTGCTGAAAAAACTAAAATAAGTATTAGAGGTTTTAATGCTATAGTTACAAAGCTTGTAAAAGCATCTTTAAACTTCCTTATTTCCATTATAAAAATCCTCCAACAAAAATTTACAAATATCATTTTATCATAATCTAAATATTTTTGTTCAATTATAAAAATACTTTTCTAAATCATTTTTAAACTTGAGAATTTACCACAAACTAAAAAGAACAGTAGATTATAAAAATCCCTGTTCTTTTTCTATAATATATAAAAATTATATGAATAATGATGCTCCTGGTCCAAGTGGCAATCCTAATAACATCCAAACTATTAATAATACAGACCATGCTATTAAGAATATTATTGAATATGGAACCATTGTTGAAATTAAAGTTCCTATTCCCATATCCTCATCATAAACTTCTGCAAATGCAACTATCAATGCAAAATACGTCATAAGAGGAGATATTATATTAGTAGTTGAATCACCAATTCTATATGCCATTTGAATAAGTTCTGGAGAATTTCCAAGACCCATAAACATAGGAACAAATACTGGAGCCATAATAGCCCATTTTGCTGATGCTGATCCCATGAATAAATTTATAAATGCTGAAACTAATATAAATCCTAATATTAAAGGTATTCCAGTTATATTAGCATTCTTTAAGAAATCTGCACCCTTTACTGCAATAACAGTACCTATGTTAGTGTGATTGAAATAAGCAACAAATTGAGATGCGAAGAATACTAAAACTATATATCCTCCCATTGATGACATGCTCTTACCCATTAAGCCTATCACTTGTTTATCACTTGTTATTTCTCTTTTACCTATTCCAAATGCAACTCCTGGTATAAAGAATACCATTGAAATTATTGCTACCATAGAATCCATGAAAGGTGATTTTAATATTTCTCCTGTTTCAGGGTTTCTAAGTGCTCCAGTCTTTGGAACAACAAGTATTGCCATAACTATAGCAAATAAAAGTAATGCAATTCCAGCAAATTTTAATCCTCTTTTTTCTTCTGGAGTAATATCTGTTATCTCTTCAGTTGCTTTATTACCTTTGTATTCTCCAAGTCTTGGTTCTACGATCTTTTCTGTAACTATAGTACCTACAATTGTAATTAAAATAGTTGATGCAATTAAGAAATACCAATTTGAAGCTATACCTACTTCATACCCAACTTGAGCCATTTGAGCTGATTCTTGAGTTATACCTGCAAGTAATGCATCTGTTGGCCCAAATATAATATTTGCACTAAATCCACCTGATACTCCTGCAAAAGCTGCTGCAATACCTGCAAGTGGGTGTCTCTTAAAGCTTAAGAATACAACTGCTCCTAAAGGTATAAGAATTACATAACCTGCATCTGATGCAATATTTGAAACTATACCAGCAAATACAACAACCACTGTGATTAGTCTCTTAGGAGTACTTGTTACTAACTTCTTTAATAATGTTCCTATAAGGCCTGTCCCTTCAGCAACACCAACTCCAAGTAAAGCAACTAAAACAGTTCCAAGTGGTGCAAAACTTGTAAAGTTACTTACAACGCTTTGGAACATATATCTAATTCCTTCCGGAGTTAAAAGAGA
Source organism: Clostridium sp. (assembly GCF_034179595.1). Lineage (GTDB taxonomy): Bacteria > Bacillota > Clostridia > Clostridiales > Clostridiaceae > Clostridium. Next base: position 2,576 of record NZ_JAXFPT010000087.1, on the reverse strand, counting down.
TTGCACAGTTACTGTTAACTCTTTAATTTCCATAGTAGCTCTATCTAATCCAGTATATGTAACGCCTACTCCCATTTTAGCTAATACAGCTGATAAAACTACAATTCCTACACATAAAATGACAAAAATAGTAGCTGGATGTGGTAATCCATTTCCTACTCGTTCAACCATACCAAGAAAACCTTTTTGTTTTGTTTTCTGTTTCATAATTATCCCCTCCCCTTAATTAAGCATGAATTCACTTCGTCTTCATAAAAAACACATTTGTTTTTAATATGAACACATTATATAATATTTTTGTAAACAAAGCAACTTTTTATTAATAAAAATTTAAAACTTTATTAATAAAATTATAAATATACTTTTATAAGAATTTTTCCTTCTTATTATTTAATAAAATTAATAACTTCCCCTAAAAAATAAAAAAGCAAAGATCTTTATTGATTCTTTGCTTTTTTATAAGTTATTAAATTTTTTATTATAAGTACTATTATTGATCCTGTAGCTGCACCTGAAGTATCTATTAACACATCAGTAAATCTTCCCGCTCTTCCTTCAACAAATAACTGATGGAATTCATCAGTGCCTGCATAAATGAAAGATAACCCAATTGAATATATTAATGCTTTATTTTTATTTATATACATTCTTAAAACATTAAAATATAATAAACTTAATATTAAATACTCTGTAAAGTGTGCACCTTTTCTTATTATTGTAATTGCTATATCTACATAGTTATTTGATATACTAATTCCTAAAGTTTCTACAAGATTTAAAACAAAATCACTTTGTCCATTAGAAACATCAGCTGGCTGATTAGACATATAAAATATAAATATCATCCAGGCAATTAATATAATCCAATAAACTACCTTTTTATATTTAGTATTCATTTAAAAAATCTCCTATAAATAATCATAAATATATTATACTATAATGTATTTATCAAGTAAATTTTCTAAATATTTAATACTATTACTATATCTACATTATTTATTTTCCACTATATACTTATTTATATATGCTAAGGATTCTTCTAAAATATTTTGACCACGTTCTAAATTTTCAATCTTAATGTCTAAATTAAGCAATTTTTGTTCTATAGAATTCATCTGATTCTTTAATTCTTGTAGTAATTTTGTATCATATGGAATTTGTATACCATCATCATCTATAAATATTCTTTCTGGTGGATCTCCACATTCTGAACACTTACAATATAATTTATTTGCATTAATATCTCTAAATAACTTAAAAGTATCATTTTTACATGAAACACATGTTGATAGAAGCTCATATCCATCACTACCTATTTCATATATATACTTGTCTCCACATTCCTTACAAGTTGCTTGAATATTATTATCTATAGTTTCAATATGAAATTTATTTCCTGAGCATCCTTCTTTTTTACATACAACAGTTCTAATCATTCTTACCCCTCCAATAATAATATTAAGATATATCTAAATAAATTATATTATTGAATATAGGTAATTATTCTAAAATAAAATAGAAACCTAGATACATTTCTCAGGCTTCTAATCTATAAATCGTATTTTTATTAATCTACATTTTTTTCTTGCAATTCATTGATACTATTTTCAATTTCTTTTATTTTTTCATCTAGACTAGAAGTTTTCTTTCCAGCTAAAATTAATTCTCGCTTCTCAAGCTTTAATTGTTTAAGACATTCTTTTAATTCTTCTATCTTCGTCAAAAAAAACACTCCCCATCCTAAGATTTAAAAGACTCTAAATTTTTACGTTCTTCATATTCTTATTATATGAATTTATAAGTTTTTAGTTCTACTTTTTGAAAACGTAATCAAGCAAATTAATTATATCTATAAATTAATTATATATAATCACAAGTTACTTGTATATAACTAACTTTAGCAATATTTTTTCATTTTATTACATTTTTTAATTTATATATTTGTATATTTATAATTATTTTATTATTTATCAAAAAATATATAATATTATATAAATTACACTTTTTTAAAATTGTATTTATACAAAATTATATTTATAATTATAACATATTTAAAATAATGAATTATAAATAAAAAAAGCTATGAACATAAGTTCATAGCTTTCCACCTTTGGTGGAGATAAAGAGATTCGAACTCTTGACCCCCTGCGTGCAAGGCAGGTGCTCTCCCAACTGAGCTATACCCCCAAAATGGTGGACCTTCAGGGACTCGAACCCCGGACCTACCGGTTATGAGCCGGTTGCTCTAACCAACTGAGCTAAAGATCCAATTGGACCTGGCAATGTCCTACTCTCCCACACAGTCTCCCGTGCAGTACCATTGGCGCTATAGAGCTTAACTTTCCTGTTCGGAATGGGAAGGAGTGTTTCCTCTATGCCATCATCACCAGATTTCAGATTATTCTCTGAAAATTGCACATGAATTTTTGTTGATCGTCTTTTATTGGTCAAGCCCTCGACCTATTAGTATCAGTCAGCTGAACATGTTACCATGCTTACACCCCTGACCTATCAACCTTGTGTTCTTCAAGGGGTCTTACTAGCTTACGCTATGGGAAATCTCATCTTGAGGTGGG
>NZ_JAXFPT010000076.1:0-6819 GCF_034179595.1 Clostridium sp. | reverse complement strand
TTAGGCACGCCGCCAGCGTTCGTCCTGAGCCAGGATCAAACTCTCAATAAAAAGTTTAATCATTTAACTCATAAAACTTACTTGTAAAAAGAATTGCTGGTTGTTTAAATGTATTCTATATTCTGTTCAATTTTCAAAGACCATTTTATCTCATCGCCTTCAAGCGACTCGTTTATCTTATCACTTAGAAGTTATTATGTCAACACTTTTTTAAAAACTTTTTTGAAGTTTGAAATGTGTTGTAACATCCTCGCGACGTTTCTTATCTTATCACTATAAGCATCAGCTGTCAACACTCTTTTTTGATATGTTGTTAAGCACTGTTACTCACCAGCGACGGTCTTTATCTTATCATATTTTTATACATATACTTTTAATGTTTTATTCATATTTTCTTATTATACATAATATACTTTAAATTATTTATATTTTCTCTATTTTTCATATATAGATACACTTGGATAAGTGTTTGATATTTTTTTATATTAATGTACGTTATTTTAATAAAAAACTTCTATCTTCTACCCCCTCTTATGCAAATTTTCAATATGTTATAATTTAATTAAGGTGGTGATTATATGTCAAATATACTAAAAAATGATTGGAATAATTTATTAAAAAATGAATTTAACAAAGATTATTATTTAAAAATACGTAGATTTCTTATAAATGAATATGCTACAAAACAAATTTATCCTGATAAATTTGATATTTTTAATGCATTACATTTCACTCAATATAAAGATGTTAAAGTTGTTATTCTTGGTCAAGATCCTTATCACGGACCAAATCAAGCTCATGGGCTTAGTTTTTCAGTTAAACCAGGAAATAGAATTCCTCCTTCATTAGTAAATATATATAAAGAGCTTCATAATGATTTAGGCTGCTATATACCTAATAATGGCTACTTAAAGAAATGGGCAGATCAGGGAGTTCTTTTATTAAATACAACACTTACTGTTGAGGCAGGAAAAGCCAACTCACATCAAAAAATAGGTTGGTCAATATTTACTGATAAGATAATTTCTTTGTTAAATGAGAAAAAAGATCCTGTTGTTTTTATACTTTGGGGGAATAATGCTATTAAAAAGAAAGCTTTAATTACTAATCCTATTCATTACATAATACAATCAGTACACCCAAGCCCACTTTCAGCTTCAAGAGGTTTCTTTGGAAGCAAACCATTTTCTAAAGCCAATAACTTCTTAAAGAGTGTAAATAAAACACCAATAGATTGGCAAATTGAAAATATATAATTTTAGTAGATATATTTGTATAAAAAAAGATAAGTATAAAAATTTTTATACTTATCTTTTATATAGAATATAATTTTGAATTTTCATAAAATAGATGATCTTATTAAATTGTAATTTTTAATCATGAATAATACCTTAATAATTATTATATAAAATAAAAAAGGTACTAACGAAAATTAGTACCTTTTGGTGGCTCGAGTAGGAATCGAACCTACGACACGCGGATCTTCAATCCGCTGCTCTACCAACTGAGCTATCGAGCCATACTAACCTAGCAACGTCCTACTCTCCCACACAGTTTCCCATGCAGTACCATCGGCGCTATAGAGCTTAACTTTCCTGTTCGGAATGGAAAGGCGTGTTTCCTCTATGCCATTATCACTAGATATGAGTATATTATAATTAATATTTAGTAAGCTGTCAATTAATTTTTATACATTATTTTCAATAAATCTATTTTTTACATTTTATCATTGTAAATTTTATGGAACGCTTATTTGATATAGATTTTTTAGGATCATCAATTTCTATAAATTCTTCTAATCCATAATCGCCAAAATCTTCTCTTATTGAATCAGCATCATAAAAGAACATATTTAATCCTTCTGTTATTTCAACTAAATCTTTACCTATTGGCTTGCCTATTTTGAAGAATAAATCTTTTTTAGAAACAGTTACGAAAATCATATATCCATTTGGTTTTAATTGATTATAACAGTCTTTTATAAATTTTTTCTAGCTTCTTCATCTAATAAATGTATAAGTGCATAGCAAAATATGCCATCATACAATTCATTATCAAAAGGCATATCAGTTACTGATCCATTATAAATCTTAATATTAATTCCATTTTCTTTAGCTAATTTAATTGCGGTTTCTGAAATTTCAATACCTGTTACCTTGATACCATTATCAATAAATACTTTTGCGTTTCTTCCATATCCAACACCTGGTATAAGTATATTTCTAACATTATTTTTTAAGAAAAAATCTTTTACCATAATTGCTGAATCTGATGGTATAAATCCCCACATTGTTTTATTTTCTCTAAAATTTTCTTCCCAAAATTCTGTCATATGTTTTTCTCCTTTTATACCCTTTAATCATCTTTTGTTTAAAATTTTATAAATTCAATTATATATACAGTATAACATACAATTTTATTGAGCTTAAAATGATATAATAAAATAAAAAGGAAGTGTCTATATGGATGATAAAATTAAGAAGTTATCTGAAATAATTAAAAATAGTAATAACATAGTGTTTTTTGGAGGTGCTGGTGTTAGTACTGAATCTGGAATACCTGACTTTAGAAGTGCTAATGGATTATGGAGTGAAAAACTAAAAATAAATCTTACTCCTGAACAACTTGTTTCTCATACTATGTTTATAAAATACCCAGAAGAATTCTTTAAATTTTATAAAGAGAAATTAATATATCCAAACGCTAAACCAAATGCAGCACATATTGCTTTAGCTAAACTTGAAAAGATGGGTAAACTTAAAGCTATAGTAACACAAAATATAGATGGTCTGCATCAACTTGCCAGTTCTAAAAATGTTTATGAACTTCATGGATCTGTTCTTAGAAACTATTGCATGAATTGTCATGCCTTTTATGATGAAAAGTTTATATTAGAATCTAAAGGAATACCTACTTGTACTAAATGCGGTGGAATAGTTAAGCCAGATGTTGTTCTTTATGAAGAAGGTTTAGATAATGATATTATAAATGGAGCAGTTAGAGCTATTTCACAAGCCGATACTTTAATTATTGGTGGAACTTCACTTGTTGTTTATCCTGCTGCTGGACTTATTGATTACTTTAGAGGTAAAAATCTTATCTTAATTAATAAAAGTTCAACTTCTGCTGATAATAAAGCTGATTTAGTTATTCATAATGCTATTGGTAAAGTTTTGGAAGAAGTCATTAATAACTTATAATTTAGATAGTCTATGATATTTATTAATTAAGGATTATCATGGACTATCTATAATAAAATTTCTCTATTTATCCCTTTTTTTACTTGAATTAGCCTCAATATATAGAAATAAAATCTATAAAGAGATATTTACAACATTTTACTCTTATGATATCTTGAATATAACAAATTAATAGTACCTTTAACTCAGTTCAGAGAAGCTGGCAAGGTTTTCGGAAGAAAATTACACAAAATAGTAATTTAGCATTAGTGTATCTAAATTTAACTACCTCTAGTTTAAGTGTAGATATATGCTAAAATTCTAGGCTCCTTGCATCTGCAGGGAGCCTTTCTTTTTAGGTACTAAGAAGAAAGGTAGAGAAATATGAATAAAAAACAACATCAAGATCACGATTACTCATTAGAGGCAATACCACAAAGAGATAAAAAAGGATTTTTATCAATGCTAGTAGTTATGCTAGGATTTGCATTCTTCTCAGCAAGTATGTTAGCAGGTGGAAATATAGGCATAAGTCTTGATATATCAGACTTTATAAAGGCTATAATATTCGGTAATATCTTATTATGTATTTACACAGGGCTTTTAGCTTATATGGCAGGAGATACAGGACTTTCAACACATTTACTTGCCAGATATTCATTTGGTAAAAAAGGATCATATCTTTTATCAGGCTTAGTTGCAATAACACAAATAGGTTGGTTTGGAGTAGGAGTTGCAATGTTTGCAATACCAGTTACTAAAGTAACAGGAATAAATGTATGGGTATTAATTATAACATTAGGTTTATTAATGACAGCAACAGCATACTTTGGAATGAAATCACTTACAATATTAAGTATGATAGCAGTACCAGCAATAGCACTACTTGGTAGTGTATCAGCCGGAAAAGCAATAGCTGATGTAGGTGGTATAGCTACATTACTTTCAATAAAACCAACAGGAACTATGACAATGAGTTCAGCTTTAGCAGCAGTTGTAGGAACATTTATAAGTGGTGGTACTTTAACAGCAGACTTCACAAGATTTTCAAAGGATAAAAAAACAGCAGTGTCAACTACTGTAATAGCATTCTTAATAGGTAACTCTTTAATGTTAGCATTTGGTGCAATAGGAGCAATAACTACAGGACAAGCTGATATATCAGAAGTAATGTTTGCACAAGGACTGATAATACCAGCAATAATAATATTAGGACTTAATATATGGACTACAAATGATAATGCACTATATGGTTCAGGACTTGGATTTGCTAATATAACAAAACAACCAAAAAGTAGAATGGTTATAATAAACGGTGTAGTTGGAACACTTTTATCTATGGTACTTTATAATAACTTTATGACTTGGTTAAATATACTTAATTCATTCATACCAGCAACAGGTGCTGTGTTAATAGCAGATTACTTTATAATAAACAAAGGCAAGTATACAGATTTCAAAACTACTAAATTTAAAGTAGTAAATATAAATGCAATTATAGCTTGGGGACTAGGTGTAATAGGAGCTTACACTATACCTGGTATAACACCAGTTAATTCAGTATTAACAACAGTAATAACTTATGTAATATTAACAAAGATAGAATTAAGAAAAGAAGTAGGAATAAAATTTTCAGAAAAAATAACAGCATAATAAACTTAGATAAAAACAGAGGATATAGTATCTTAGGAGGAGAAAAATGTTAATAAAAAGAGCCAAATTAAGAAATAATAATAATTCAGTAGATATATTAATAGAAGATGGGATTATAACTAAAATAGAAGAAAATATAGATGTAGATAATGAAGAAGTAATAGATGCAAAGGGATATTTAGTTGTACCACCATTTATAGAGCCACATATTCACTTAGATACAACACTTACAGCTGGAGAGCCTAAGTGGAATGAAAGTGGAACTTTGTTTGAAGGAATAGAACGTTGGTCTGAGAGAAAAGAGTTTTTAACTAAAGAAGATGTAAAGACTAGAGCAAGAAAAGCAATCTCTTGGCAAGTAGCCAACGGAATTCAATTTATAAGAACTCATGTAGATACTACAGACCCTGAGCTTACTGCCATGAAAGCTATGATAGAGCTTAGAGAAGAATTAAAAGATTATGTTACACTACAAATAGTAGCTTTCCCTCAAGAAGGAATACTATCTTACCCTAATGGATTAGAATTATTAGAAGAATCTTTAAAATTAGGAGCAGATGTAATAGGAGCCATACCTCACTTTGAATTTACAAGAGAATACGGAGTGGAAAGTATAAATAAAATAATGGAACTTGCTAAAAAATACAATGTATTAGTAGATGTTCACTGTGATGAAATAGATGACGAACAATCAAGATTTATAGAAGTTCTAGCAACTAGAGCATACGAATATAATATTGGGCACAAAGTTACAGCAAGTCATACAACTGCAATGCATTCATATAATGGAGCATACACATACAAATTATTTAGATTATTAAAAATGAGCGGAATAAACTTCGTAGCAAATCCTCTAGTAAATATACATCTTCAAGGAAGATTTGATACTTATCCAAAAAGAAGAGGTATAACAAGAGTTAAAGAAATGGTGGAAGCAGGAATTAATGTATGCTTTGGTCATGATGATATAATGGACCCTTGGAACCCATTAGGAACAGGTAATATGTTACAAGTACTTCATATGGGACTTCATGTATGTCAAATGATGGGATACAGCCAAATAAATGATTCAATAGATTTAATTACAAACAACTCAGCTAGAACACTTGATATAGAAGACAAATACGGTATAGAAGTTGGAAAGCCAGGTAACATGATAATACTTCCAGCAAAAAACGGATATGATGCTATAAGAAGACAAGTACCAGTTCATTACTCTATAAGAGAAGGTAAGGTAATAGCTCATACTACTTTAAGCGAAACTACTGTAGACCTTGGAATAGAGGAAATAATTGATTTTCAAAAATAGATAAAATATTAAAAAATACTACAGATGATAGTAATCAATTTTAATATAAAATGAATATTAGTAAAAAGAGCATGTATCATAAAGAAAAAGATAAAGCATTAATAAAATAGTTAAAAGGGACTATATGAATTTTAAAATATATTCATATAGTCCCTTTTTTAACTTTAACAATTTATTTCTATAAGTATTATCTTTTTAATTGATTTATAACATCATTTACATCAACATGTGATCTTTTTTCAATGATTTTACGATCCTTAATTTTTAGAAACATCATCAGAGAAAAATGAACCTCTTTATTTGTTGCTTCAATACCTAAATATTTTCCTGTATGAATCCCTGTAAACTCCAAATATGCAGCGACCAAATCTCCTTCTGCAATTAACTCTTTTATTGGCATTTTAAAGTCACTGAAAGCATCAAAATTTTTCTTTTCTGATTCAATTAATCCTTCAACTCCTTTAAATGGAGTATCTACTTGAGGATAAAATTTAAAATCTTTATGGCAAAACTTATATAAAGAATCATAATCCTCATTTGCAAGCGCTTCATAAAATCTACTTACTAACTCTTTATTTTTATTTAACATACTATTTACTCCTAAATTAAAATTCACATACTTCTCCATCAGCTGGAATTACTAATCTATTAGAAAATCCTTTTTCTTCTGCATATTCT
>NZ_JAXFPT010000073.1:0-4324 GCF_034179595.1 Clostridium sp. | reverse complement strand
TGTACCACATAAATTAGTAGGTATGATGGCACAAAAATAATATAATTAATAAGATTGTATATTTTTTTGTTTTTAGTAAAAGCTATTATTAAAAGTTAAAATAAATGAAATCTTAGATTTACACTTATGATTGCTTACAAGTTTCTTTCAAATTGTATTCTTAAAAGTTTTATAACTGAAAGTCCCCTTTTTAAGAACTCTAGGTTTTAAATAATCTATTAAATAGTTTTTAAAAAGAGGATTTTACTATTTAATATTACTGAGTTTAATTTAAACTCTCTAAAAGAGAGTAAATAATTTTTATTTAAGTATATATCAAAAAAGTGTATACTTTAAAAAAAGAAAAGGGTGTACTATAATACTAATTGTATAGAGTTAGTAACTTAAGAAAAAATATAAGAGGAGTGTTTTACATGATAGTAGATAGAGAAAAATGTATAGGTTGTACTTTATGTAAACAAGATTGCCCAGTTCGTGTCATAGACATGGTTGATGGAAAAGCGCATATAAATAACGAAAGATGTATAAAATGTGGTCACTGTATAGCAATTTGTCCAGTTAAAGCTGTATCATCAAATGATGAAACAGAATATTCAATGGATGAAGTTATAGAATATAATAAAGAAAGCTTTGAAGTAAATTCAGACAACTTAATGAATTTCATGAAATTCAGAAGAAGTGTTAGATTATTCAAAGATCAAGATGTAGAAGAAGAAAAGATAGAAAAAATAATTGAAGCAGGTAGATACACTCAAACAGGAAGTAATGCTGAAGATGTATCTTACATTGTTGTTAAAGATAAAATTGAAGAAGTTAAAAAGTTAGCTTTAGAAACATTAGATGCTAAAGCTGATGAAATACTTTCAAGTGAAGAATCACCAAAATACTTAATTCCATATGCAAATATGTGGAAGAGTATGTACAAAGCTTACTTAGAAGATTCAAAAAATGATAGATTATTCTTTAATGCACCTTTATTAATTATTGTAAAGGCAGATAGAGCTTTAGATGCTGGATTAGCAGCAGCAAAAATGGAACTTATGACAGATGCATTAGGTCTTGGAACATTCTTCAATGGATTCCTAGAAAGAGCATCAGTATTCAACCCAGAAGTAAAGAAATTACTTCAAATGGGAGAAAATGAAGAAATAACTGCAGCTATGTTAATTGGTTATCCAAGAGTTCAATATAAGAGAACTGTACCAAGAAAACAACCAAAAGTAGAAAGATTATAATAAACATAAAAAATCCCCTAAGATTTTCTTAGGGGATTTTTTATTTTATCTCTATTTGAATAAGTATATAATGAAGAATACAAAAATATATTAATCAAAAGAATGAGGCAAATATGATAGATAAAAATATTCTACCAAGAAAGAGAAAAAGAGATAGATTAAAATTTACTAACTTAAATGATTTAAAAAAAGCACTAGAAAAAGAAGGATATAACATAAGCAATGATGATGAAGGTTTAAAAGATAAGCTTAGTATGATTTTTAATGAAAAAAAAGAGGTTATAGAAACTTTATATATATGTTTGAAGAAATCCGATATTACTTATAAAGCTGATAATATAGAACAATTAATTGATTATATAAAGAGCATAATGTTATTTGAAGATTTACATAATAGATTATGCAAAGAAATTATAAAGATGGAATCGTTAATTATAGATAGAGTTGAATATGAAAGAATAGTAACTACTCAAGATGATGTTGAAAATTTAATATGTATTATACAAAGATTAGCAAATGATATATCTAAGGTTATGGATATAGAAGATAGATTTAGATTAGATAAATTAGAAAATGAAATTAATGATAAACACGTTTATGCTAAAGATATAGAGTTACTAAGAAAGATGATTCTTTTTAACAATGAATTTGTAGAACAAACTTATGATAATGATAGCAAAACAAAAACAATAACAATAAAAATCCCAAGAGACATAAGTTGTGGATACATAAAAGCTAAGAAAGGTACTGTTGAGTACTATGAACATATAAAAAAGAACATACCAAGAATGTATAGACTAATAAAAAACATGTATAAATATATAAATATATATGAAAAAGAGACAGGAACGTTTAGGGTAAATCAAAGCAAGGCTCTACAAGATTCCATAAATATAGCAGTAGCAGTTTATAATGGAAAAGATTTTAAGGCAATTAGTGGTAGTGATGAAATAGAAGGTTTTTATGAATCGCCATTGCCAGAAAATGCTGCTTTTAAAAGTAGTAAGGTTAATAATAAAGGTAAATTAGGTATAGGATATAATAGAATCAATGATAGTGAAAAGAAAATACTTGAAGAGATACATAGACAAATAAAAGAGAAATTAATAAGTGATAAAGGTACTATTACTTTATATAGCAAATGGGAACCTTGTCCAAGTTGTTACCTTGTAATTGATCAGTTCTTAAAAAAACATCCTAATATAAATATTGAAGTTAGATATATTAAAAAATATGGTGAATAATCCTTAGTCTTTATCATAAATGAATTTTGAACTTAACTTAATGAAATATTGAAATAACATAATCTCATTAAAAGTATAGTATTCTTTTTATTGTTATATCATATGAAAGTTAAATACTACACAAACTTAAAAATGCAAATTAATAAATTTATAATATATATGTATAATAAGTTTTAGATTTTTAATTTATATATAATATGAAAACATTTTATTACAAAAATAAGTGTTTAAAATTTATTTGATTAAATATGATAGAATATATAATAAAAACTCTATAGATATTTAAAGAATTAAGAGGGTTATTTTACACAGGAGGAATATTAATGTATGCAGTAGATTTATTTTTAGATAGTAGAGCGTCTAGATATGTAAATTCAATATGGCAGGCCTTGAGTGATAGCGGAATAGATTCAAGCTTAAAAGATACAGATGGATTATCACCACATATAACGTTAGCTATCTATGAGGATGTAGATGAGGCCAAATTTATAGAGAGAATGAAAGAATTTAAATCAAGATTTAAAGTGATAGATACTAAATTTGATTCAATAGGAGTGTTTCCTACATCAGGAGCATGTTTTATGGCTCCCACGATTACACAAGAGTTGATAAATTACCATAAGGAGTATTATGAATTTTTTAAAGAATTTGAAGATAGTGCTAGGGAATATTATTTGCCTGGAAATTGGAATCCTCATTGTAGTATAGCTATGGGATTAAGTAAGGAAAAAATGAAGAAAGTAGTAGACTTTACTATAGATATATTTAAACCTTTTGAGGCAAGCCTGGATGGAATAGCTCTATATAAAGTAGAAATAGAAGACGGTAAATTTACAGATAGTATAAGATTATTTTAATATGCTTTTATATAGATATGTTCATAATTTAAGGATTATTTAACCGTATATAAAAATTAATCAAGTATATAATAAGAATTAATTAAGTATATAGTTATAATATGCTTAATTGTATTATATAAAATAAAATTTGTTTTTTATAAAAATAAAAAGCTTTTTATTGAAGCAAAAAAATATAAAATCATATATTTTTCTCAATAATTAGAAAATATATTAGAAAACTTAGCCTAGTATGTCGGTATAAGAAAAATAGAGAAAAATCAAGAAAAATAGACTATATTAATTTTAAATATAAACCTATATATTATAAATTAGAAAAAATATGTCGAAATATAATATATAATATGCGTATCAGGTGAGAGAAATCAAGCTTTAAGATGTTAATAATAACTAGATTAAATTTACTGAAATAAATTTAAAAAAATTGTTGACAAGATTTCTTCCACATGGTAACATAAACAAGTCGCTTGAAGGCGACGAGATAAAAATGGTCTTTGAAAATTGAACAGAATATAGAATACATTTAAACAACCAGCAATTCTTTTTACAAGTAAGTTTTATGAGTTGAATGATTAAACTTTTTATTGAGAGTTTGATCCTGGCTCAGGACGAACGCTGGCGGCGTGCCTAACACATGCAAGTCGAGCGATGAAGTTTCCTTCGGGAAACGGATTAGCGGCGGACGGGTGAGTAACACGTGGGTAACCTGCCTCATAGAGGGGAATAGCCTCCCGAAAGGGAGATTAATACCGCATAACATTGCAGTTTCGCATGAAACAGCAATTAAAGGAGCAATCCGCTATGAGATGGACCCGCGGCGCATTAGCTAGTTGGTAAGGTAATGGCTTACCAAGGCGACGATGCGTAGCCGACCTGAGAGGGTGATCGGCCACATTGGGACTGAGACACGGCCCAGACTCCTACGGGAGGCAGCAGTGGGGAATATTGCACAATGGGGGAAACCCTGATGCAGCAACGCCGCGTGAGT
>NZ_JAXFPT010000040.1:0-12970 GCF_034179595.1 Clostridium sp. | reverse complement strand
CGCCGCCAGCGTTCGTCCTGAGCCAGGATCAAACTCTCAATAAAAAGTTTAATCATTTAACTCATAAAACTTACTTGTAAAAAGAATTGCTGGTTGTTTAAATGTATTTTATATTCTGTTCAATTTTCAAAGACCATTTTTTCTCGTCACCTTCAAGCGACAACTTTATTATATATTTTTTTCTGACATCTATCGACTTAATTCTTCATAAATATACCTATTAAAAACTGTATTTCTTCTTTTTTCTATGTATTACTAAAAATATCACATATTGATACACTAGGTTTAGTTTTCGAATTTTATATCCTTTATTAATAAATTATATTTTTTAGCTATATTTAAGTAATCAGTAATTATACCTTTTTGCTTAAAAAATATTACAAACTTATAATCATAATTACTCCAAATAGTTACATTGTCTTTTACCATATAGAATGTACTAAATAGTATACCCCTTACTGATAATTTTATTAGTATTATTATAAGTTCAATACTATCTATTTCAAAATAAATATGATTATTATTTGATACATCTCTAAATTTAATGAGTTCATTTTTTTCATTATCTTCTAATGTACTTATCATTCTATTAAATTCATCAGAGTTTAATATATTTCCATAATAATCTACTATATTACCCTTGCTTTTCATAAATATATCTACAAAAAAATTAATAAAATCTTTCTCAATCTGTTCATTGCCAACTTTATCAGTTGTTATTATTGCATTATTATAATTATTAAAACCTTCCAATATATTTTCAGGCCTTATCTCTACTTTCTCTATAAATTCATTTTTATTAAGACTTCTCATATAAATTCACTCCTCTTCCATAGCTAATACTTTCATATTTGAATTAAATATTATATCAGAAAATAAAATACTAAAAAAGAAATTATTTTAAGATACCCTCTATAATTAGACATATATTCATTTAAATAATCTTTGCTATACTAATTTACAATTTTTGCTATTAAGTATATAATATTTATAGTAATGTAATCGTTAAATTAAGCTTATATAGTTTTCTAAATGATGATTACAGATCATTTAATAATGAGAATTAAAAGGGGATTTAAAATTATGTTTGGGTTATTTAAAAAAAATAAAAAAAATCAAAAATTAAACTTGGTTGCTCCAGTTAGTGGAAAAACTATAAATTTATCAGAAGTTCCTGATCCAGTATTTGCTCAAAAGATGGCTGGGGATGGTCTTGGAATTGATTCTACAGGTGATGTGATTGTAGCACCTTGTGACGGAGAAGTAACTTTAATCTTCAAAACAAAGCATGCATTTGCTATGACTTTAGAGAATGGAGTTGAAATAATTGTTCATATAGGTATAGAAACTGTATCGTTAAATGGAGAAGGATTTGAACAATTAGTAGAACAAGGAACAAAGGTTAAAGCTGGAACTCCTATAATTAAAATAGATAGAGAATTAATTAAAAATAAAGGTTTGTCATTAATTACTCCAGTTCTTATAACTAATCCTGATATAGTTAAATCAATAGATGTTGAAACTGATATGGATGTAGTAGCTGGTGAAAATGTAGTTTTAACATATAACTTTTAATAAAAAACTCATTGCAATATTGCAATGAGTTTTTTTATTTTTTTATTTTTTATATCTTATCCTTTTATAAATTAAAATTGCTAATCCTACTATTATTAAAATACTTCCTACTAATACGTAATCAGAGCCTTTTTTACTCGTTACTGGTAACTTCTTTACTTCTTTTGATAAATCAGGTTTTATATAAACACCTAAATTAATGCTATTATCTGTTTCACCTGAAGATAAATTTATATCTCTGCTTTTGTGTGTTTGTAATCCATTATCTTTTAAATTAGTTGTGCCTAAATTCTTTGGTGTTTCAAACATTACATAATATTTGCCTGGATCTAAATCAGTAAAATTATAATTACCATTATTATCAGTTTTCGTCACTGATAATAATTTACCATTTGAATCACAAAGGAATACATCTATTCCCTCAACGCCTTTTTCATCATTATCTTGCTTTCCATTTTTGTTATCATCATACCATACTTTGTTACCTATATTACCAGATTTTATAACTCCAACTTTTATAGAATCATATTTATCTAAAGTTTCAATATTTATATTTTCACTATATCCGCCAGTATTTACATTACTAAAACTTGATTTTATATTAGTATTTTGTTTTGTAAAACTACTGTATCCTTTTGGAATTATTGCATTAATTTTATATTCACCCTTTGGTAAATTTTCAAATTTAACATTACCATCTTCATCTGAAAATTGATCTTTTACATAGTTTCCGTAAACATCTTTAGCTACATCACCATTTGAGCTTAATAATTTTACTCTGGTTCCTTTTAGTAGTTTATCATTTTCGTCATATTTACCAGTATAATTTACATCTTCAAAAACTTTTACTTTTATATTGCCAACAAATGAAATACCAGCATTTAAATAAATATATTGTTGTCCTTTTTCTATATTAAATATACTTGATATTCCATCCTTATTTACTGAGCTACCATTAAGTAATGTATCAGATTTTTTAGGTGAAAATTTATCACAATCTTTTACCTTTTCAACTTCAATATAATATTTTCCTGGTAATAGATTATCAAATTCATATATTCCTAAATCATTTGTTTTGGTTTGCTTTATAAACTCTCCATCTTCTGAATATAAATTTACAGTAACACTCTTTATTCCACGTTCATCTGCATCTTGTATACCATTAAAATTATTATCCCTAAAAACTCTACTTTTTATCTTAGCTCTATGGAATGCTACATTAATATCATCTTTATTATCTCCTGACAATAACATATATGATTTTGTAAAATTATCTTTATCTATTATGTTAGTTATAGAATCTTCAGTAGTTGGAACATATGCGTTTTTTAAGTCAACAAATTTTAATTTATACTTACCTGGATTAAGATTATTAAAATAATATTTCCCATTTAAATCTGTTGTTGTTTTTGAAAATAGCTCTCCGTCTTTATATAGCTTAACAAGCATTTTTGAAATACCATATTCATTTTCACTTTTTTTATTATCCCAATTTATATCATTCCAAACAAAGCCACTTATACTTATAGGTTTTATCATGGCAAGATCTATATCATAGTTTTCTATTTTATCTTTTATTTCTATTTTTGATGAACATCCCTCTTCACTAAAAATATTATCTTCATCACTATTGTCTTTATTCTTTATAGCTAAATTAAACTCATCAGATTTATTAACCTTTATATAGTAAATACCTTTATTTAAATTATCAAATTCATATCTACCAAACGCATCTGTTTCAGTAACATCTATTGTATTTTTGTTTTCATCTAAAAGATTTACTTCTATACCTTCTATTAATGTTTCATTATCTTCTTGTATTCCATTTCCATTAATATCATTCCATATATTTCCTCCTAATGAAGATAGATTATTTACATCTATATCGTTATCTTGATTAACATCTTTAAAATTATTTGCTACTTTTTCTAATAATACACTTTTATACTCACCTATTGTGATTGAGTTATTTGGTGAATTTGTTTTTCTATAATCATTAGGTGTTAGATTATATTTATTCCCCTTTAGATATGGATATGAATAATATAATTCTTTTGTATTTCCATGATTTTGTAGATTTTCATTAATCTCTATGTTTTTATTATTTTCATTAGCATGAACATAATTCGTATTAATAAGTTGCAAAAATTGCCATGAAATTATGGTCACTAAAATTAAATTTAGCCACCTTATTACATATCTATAAACTTTCATAATATTTATCACCTTGTTTTTTTCTCGTGTATTTTTATAATTATTTAATTAAATCAAGCTTAACAATAAATCTTTCAGGTGCAGATCCTACATATCTAAAAGGATAACAAGTTACTAACGTCATGCTTGGACCTTCTTCCTGAGCAAGTATTGATTCATCTTCTGGAGTTGTTATATATGTCTTCTTAACTTTAAATTTATATAAATTATCTAAAGTTTGTACTTCTATTATATCTGATTTTTTTATGTTCTTTAAAAATCCAAAGGTTGTTTCTCTATGGCCTAATATAATTGCAGTTCCCTTATCTCCAGGAAATACTCCATTATCATATAGAGCTGCACCACCTAATAAATTTTCTTCCGTTGCTCCCATAATTATAGGAATTTGTTTATTTGTATTAGGTTCTATGATTTTCCCAACTATCTCTCTACCATCTAATTTTATTGTATGGTTTTTATCTTTATTACTATTAGTTTCGTTTTCTTTATCTTTTTCTATGTTATTTATATCATTTGTATGTTTATCTTTATAATCTTTGTTACTTTCAACTATTTCAGCTTTTTGTTTATCCCATTCATCTATATTTTTGGATATACTTTTTTTATCTAATTGAATTTCTACAAAAGGATATGCAACAAAAATTATACCTATAAAAATAAGCAAAACTGCAAATAGAGTAAAAAATTTATTTTTGTATTTTTTCATTTTAGAATCTCCTAATAGTAGCTTTTTAACTTTTTATTTTATAATAAGTTACATGATCTTGCCATACTCCATTTATAAATAAATATTTTTCATTTATACCTAACTTCTTAAAACCAGTTCCAACTAATACACCTTTAGATCTCTCATTTATCAAAAGTGCAGATGCTTCTATTCTGTGAAGATCCAAATCTTTAAACCCATATTCCGTCACTAAATTCACAGCTTCTTTCATATATCCCTTTCCTTGGAAATCTTTATCTATTGAATATCCAAGGATAGCACTCTTAAATACTCCATATACTATATTTGATAGTCTAACTCTTCCTATTATTTTGTTATCATATATAATTGCCAAATCTATTGAGGTTCCATTTAAGAATTGTTTATAACTTTCATTTAATGAATTTCTTTGCGATGCTAGTGTGTAAAAGTCTTTATCTCTTGTAGGTTCAAATTTTTCAAGGTGTTTCTTATTCTTAATATAATATTGTAATAATTCTTCATCATCATTTGGAGTTAAATTTCTTAAGGAAATGTTTTCTCCATCTAATTGAATCATAGATGCACAATTTTTATATCTATAATCTTCTCGATTGATTCCTAACATAAGCTCATTTTTGTAAACTCCGCTAGAATATATATTGTCCGATAATATACCCTCTAGAATGAATCCTAAATCAAGAAATGGCGAAATATTTATTTCCTCTGCTACTCTTATGTTAACCTTAAAAATATTTTTATACTTAAAAGTCGCCATTAATAATAATTCTAAAGTTTCTCTTAATAGTTTATAATCATGTTCCCTGTAAAATTTAAAATCAACATTGCATTTTTTACTGACTTTATCTAGTCCTTCTACAGAAAACCTACCTATATTTATGTTATTTTTATCTCTAATAACATACTCATTGTTGCTTCCTTTATTTAAAAATATATTCACTGTATAATTTGGTGACATATTAAATTCTCCTAAAATTAAAGTCTTATAAGAATATTATATATTATACTTTTTTGTTTACAAGCATTTCGTTATCATATTTTAAATAATATTTCCTATAAGTTAAAGTTCCTTTAATTAGTTGTAATTTCAAAATTATAACAATAAAAAAATCTCTTTAAAGAAATTAAAGAGATTTTCCACTTTAAAAAGTTATCCCCAACTTTATCAACATGTTGTTGATAACTTTTATTTTTGCACAATATATTGTGCTTTAAAGCTTGTCACATATTATATTTTCTTAGCAAATGGACTCAATAAACATCATATTTTATCCAATTTATGTAAGTTTAACTTGTGGAAAACTAAAAAGTTATCCACAGGCAATTACTTATTATTCATTCCAATTATATCTTTTATAACTTCTCCAGCAAGTATCATACCTGCAACTGGTGGTACAAATGATATACTTCCTGGAATTTGTCTTTTCTCAGCACACTTTTTAGTTCCTCCAGTACAAACACAACCAGTTTTACATGTGACAACATCTTCTGTTCTTGGTTTAGCTGGTTGTTCTTCTGAATATACAACTTTAAGTTTTTTAACTCCTCTATTTTTAAGCTCTCTTCTCATTACTTTTGCAAGAGGACAAACTCTTGTCTTAAATACATCAGCAACTTTAAATTGAGTAGGATCAAACTTATTACCTGTTCCCATTGAACTTATTATATTTATATTATTTTCATAACAATATTTTGCAAGAGCAATCTTTGCTGTTACTGTATCTATTGCATCAACTACATAATCAACATCATCTGTTATAAATTCTGATATATTATCTGCAGTTACAAAAGTTTGATGAGTAATTACATTACATTTATGATTAATGCTTAAAACCCTTTCTTTCATAACATCAACTTTAACTTTACTTATTGTGTTATATGTAGCATGAATTTGTCTGTTTAAATTAGTAAGGCATACTGTATCGTCATCAATTAATACTAAATTTCCAACACCAGCTCTAACTAATGCTTCAACTGTAAAACTTCCAACTCCACCTACTCCAAATACAACTACCTTTGCATTCTTTAATTTATCTAAACCTTCTTTTCCTATAAGTAATTCTGTTCTTGACAATGAATGTTGTGCCATATATTTATCTCCTTTGTTGTTTCAAAAATATTTATATATATTTTATTTTATATTATTATCTTATACAAGTTTTTTAGTTATGTAAAATACTTACTGTATTTACTAACCAATTTATTAAGTCTATAATATTGTATAAGACTGTTTATATTTTAGGCAGTTAATTTTTCACGGAGGATTAGATTTATGATAATTGGAATAATAAGTGCAATGGATGAAGAATTAGCAATTCTTCTAAAAGATATGGATGTTACTGAAAAAAAAGTTAAAGCAAATATGACTTTCCATAAAGGTAAATTATGGGGTAAAGATGTTGTAGCTGTAGTTTCAGGAATAGGTAAGGTTAATGCAGCTATATGTGCTCAAATATTAATTTCAGAATACAATGTAGGTACAATAATTAATGTAGGAGTTGCAGGTGGTATCGGAATGGATATATACCCTGGAGATGTTGTTGTAGCTGAAAACCTAGTTCAATATGATATGGATACAACTGCTTTTGGAGATAAGCACGGTCAAATCCCAAGATTAGATACTTTTGATTTCAAGTGTGATGAAAACTTAGTGTCAGTTTGCACTAAAGCTTGTGATGAAATAGAAGGCTTTAATACATTCTTAGGAAGAATAGTTTCAGGAGATAAATTTGTAGCTAGCGTAGATACAATTAAATGGCTTGAAGAAGAATTTGATGCTAAAGCCGTTGAAATGGAAGGCGCAAGTATTGCTCACGTTTGCTACCTAAATAACGTTCCATTTGTAGTTATAAGATCAATTTCAGATAATGCTAATAATGGTGCACATATGGATTATGAAAAGTTTACTCCAATCGGAGTTAGAAACTCAACAACAATCCTTAAAGGCATGATAGATAAACTATAAAATAAAAAAAGTCCATTAGGACTTTTTTTATTTTATAGTTATAACTTATGAATAAACAATCCACTCCTAAGTTTTGGTTCAAACCAAGTTGATTTAGGTGGCATAACCTCATTAATATCTGAAATATCCATAACATCTCTAATATCTGTTGGATACATAGAAAACGCAACCTTCATATCTTTATTTACACGTCTTTCTAATTCTTTGATGCCTCTTATTCCACCTATAAAATCTATTCTATCTGATGTTCTAATGTCCTTAATATTTAATACTTTTTCTAGTAAATTTTTTTGAAGTATTGAAACGTCTAATCTTTCTATCAGATTATTTTCATCAAAACTATTCTTTTTAGCTTCTAATATAAACCATTCTTTTTCTAAATACATTCCAAAAACATGTTTTTTGTTTGGTTTATATCCACCATCACCATTATATTTACTTACATTAAAATCTTCTGAAATTTTTTTTATAAATTCAGTTTTAGTAAGTCCATTTAAATCTTTAACTACTCTATTATAATCCATTATACATAAATCTTCGTCTGGAAATGCTACAGCTAAAAAATAATTGAATTCTTCATCTCCTTTATAATTAGGATTATCTAATCTTCGCATCTTTGCAACTTTTGCTGCTGATTCACACCTGTGATGACCATCTGCAATATACATACTATCTATAGTTTTAAATAATTTCATTAAAAATTCTATATCTTTCTTGTCATTTATAATCCATACACTTTGTCTTACACCATCTTCAGAATAAAAGTCATATTCTGCTTCTTTTTCTACATACCTTTTTATAATATTTGATACCTCAACATTTTTTCTATAAGTTAAAAATATCGGTCCAGTGTTTGCATTACAATAATCTACATGATTAACTCTATCTTGCTCTTTATCAGCTCTTGTAAACTCATGTTTCTTTATAACATTGTTTATATAATCATCAATAGATGCTGTAAAAACAAGCCCTACTTGTTCTCTTCCATTCATTATTTGTCTGTATATATAAAAATAATCCTCTTTATCTTGAATAAATTCTCCATTCTTAATCATTTTATTTAAGTTGTCTCTTGCTTTCTCATAAACCCTTTTATCATGAACATCAATATTAGTATCTAAATCTATTTCAGCTTTATCTATATGTAAAAATGAATATGGATTTCCTTTTGCTATTTCTCTTGCCTCTTCACTATCCATAACATCATATGGCAACGAAGCTATTTTTGAAGCTAAACTTTTAATTGGTCTAATAGCTTTAAAAGGTCTAACAACCACCATAAAAACACCTCCCAATTTAATAATTAATTTATAAGAAGTTTTATCATTTATAAATGATAAAACTTCTTATATTTCAATAACTTATAGATTAAAAAATTCTCTTATAATAGAAACTACTTCATCTCCAATCCTATTTTGAGCTTCTTTAGTTGATGCCCCAATATGAGGAGTTACACTAACTCTTGGATCATTTATTAAATCTAAATTTTTTGTCGGCTCATCTTCAAATACATCAATTCCAGCTCCTGATACTTTTCCGCTTTCAAGTGCCTTTAATAATGCTTTTTCATCTACAACTTTACCTCTTGCACAGTTTATTATATATATTCCATTTTTCATCATACTAAATTCATTTTCACCAATTAAAGGACCTTTATTCTTATCATATGGTGTATGAAGAGATAAGAAATCTGATTTTCTTAATACTTCCTCAAAATCTAGAAATTCATAATGAAGATTATCATGCTTACCTTCAATTGTGTAATATATCACCTTCATTCCTAGAACTTCAGCTTTTTTGGCTAAACTTTGTCCTATTCTCCCCATCCCTATTATTCCAAGTGTTTTTCCATAAATTTCAGTTCCTTTGTATTGTTTTTTATTCCACTCACCATTTCTCATAGTAAAATTAGATATGCCTAAAAATCTAGCAACTGAAAATATATGAGCGATTGCAAGTTCTGCAACTGAATTTGAACTTGCATTTGAAGTATTTTTTACTGTTATTCCAAGCGATTTAGCATATTCAACTTCTATATTATCAATTCCAACACCTGCCCTTATTGAAAGTCTTAATTGCCCTTCTGATGCCTTTTTTAATATTTCTTTAGTTAATTTTGTAGCACTTCTAATCACAACAGCATCAAAGCTTTTTAAAGTTTCTCCTAATATATCTTGATTATAATGAGTATCAACAACTTCTATTCCTAACAACTTTAACTTATCAATAGCTTCTTGTTGCATACCATCATTAACTAAAACTCTATACAAAATTTTGCCCCCTCATTTTTACTTTAACCCTAATATATCCTCAATATTTTCTAATAGCTCTTTAATATCACTCATTTGACAATCAGCCATATGAGCTATTCTAAATGTTTTTTCTTTTAAATCTCCATATCCATTAGATATTACAAAACCTCTTTTGCCTAATTCTTTATTTAAATCAGCTACACTTATACCTCTAGTATTTTTTATAGTAGTAAGTGTATTAGACAACAATTTATCTTCTTGTGGGAATAATTCAAAATATTTTCTCCCCCATTCTCTAACTACCTTTGCCATCTCAATATGTCTATTAAATCTATTTTCTAATCCTTCTTTATTTAATATATAATCAAGCTGATAATCCAAAGCATACATATGAGGAATAGATGGAGTTGAAGGATATTGATAATCTTTTTTTTGAATGTATTTATATAGTGATAAAAGATCTAAATAAAATCCTCTATTTTTAACCTTTTCTGCTCTTTCTTTAGCCTTTTTTGAGAAAGTACATACTGAAAGTCCTGGAGGAAGTCCTAATGCTTTTTGACTAGATGTAATACAAATATCTATACCATTTTTATCAACTTCTATCTTTGATCCTGCAGCAGAACTTACTGCATCAACTATAAACACAACATCTGAATACTTTTTAACAACTTCTCCAATTTTATCGATAGGATTCATAACCCCTGTTGATGTTTCATTATGTGTTAATGCAACTAAATCATATTTACCAGTACTTAATTGCTTATCAACCATTTCTTTTGTGATTCCTTTTCCCATTTCAACCTTAAAAATATCTGCTTCTACATTATTATTTATAGCCATCTTATACCATCTGTCTCCAAATGCCCCAACAGAAAAAACAGCAGCTCTTTTTAATGTACATGATCTTATAGCCCCTTCCATAAGACCACTTCCTGATGACGTTGATAATAATATTTCACTCTCTGTAAAAAATAATTTTCTTAAGTTATCACTTATCCTTCTTTGAATAATTGATGCCTCTTTACTTCTATGTCCTATCATAGGTTTTTTCATTTGAGCTAATACATCTTCTCTTACTTCAACAGGTCCTGGAATAAATAACTTTTTATGCATGCGCATTCCCCCAATTATTGAATTATATTTCAAAATCCCATATTTATTATTTATACGTGAAAATTGGTTAATTATTAATAATATGATTTATACTTAAAAAATTTCACACCTTTACAATAAAAAACACCTATCTATTAAACTAATACATAGGTGTTTAGAAAAGTAATCTAATTATAATGAATTGAATTATTGTTTATTTAGTAATCTTTAATATTAATTAGTGTGTAAAACCATATGCACCTTTATTTATTTCATTTTTTTGTAAAACACGTGCATTGTTAAGAGCTTTTATACCAGCTTTCATATCTCTTATTAATTCTTCAGCCATTGAATGACCTAAATCAGCACGACATACTATACGTTGGATTATTACATCTTGTAAATTTTCTGGTAATGGATAAGCAGGTACTTGCCATCCTTTCATTAATAATCTATCAGCTAAATCATACAATGACCATTCTACGTTAGCATCTTCTTTTAATTTATAGCAAACAATTGGTAATTCTTTTCCATCATTATAGATTTCAAATAATCCCATATCTTTGATTTCTTTTGCCAAATACATTGCAACATTTCTTGTTCTTTGATGTATTTGTTTATATCCTTCAAAACCATATCTTAAGAAGTTGTAATATTGTCCTATTATTTGACTTGCACTTCTTGAGAAGTTTATAGCCATTGTTGGCATCTTTCCTCCTAAGTAGCTTACTTCAAATATCAATTCTTTAGGTAGGAATTGTTCATCTTTCCATATTACCCAACCGATACCTGGATAAACTAGTCCATATTTATGACCTGAAGCACTTATTGACACAACATTCTTTAATCTGAAATCCCATTTAAGATTTGGTTCTACAAATGGTGCAAATAAACCACCTGAAGCAGCATCTATATGAATTGGCAATGATAATTTAGCAGTTTTATTATACTCTTCAACTACATCATTTAATTTTTTAATATCATCAAATCTACCTGTATAAGTTATACCTAATATACCAACTATACCTATAGTATAATCATCAACATAATCCATTACCTTGTCTATGTTTAAGCTCATATGTTCCTTATCCATTGGAACTAATCTCATTTCTATATCCCAGTATACACAGAATTTTTCCCAACATACTTGATATCCTGATGATATTACTAAATTAGGCTTCTTGCTATTTATATCCATACCTAATTTCTTAGCTCTATTTCTCCATCTGAACTTCATAGCCATACCAGCTAACATACAAGCTTCTGATGATCCAACTGTTGAAGTACCCATAAATTTCATATCACTTGGCGCATGCCACAAATCAGCAATTATATTTACACAACGGTTTTCAAGCTCTGCTGTTTGAGGATATTCTGATTTATCAATAGCATTCTTTTCTAATGTTTCAGACATTAATTTTATAGCTTCATCTTCCATATAAGTTTGACAAAATGTAGCTAAATTTAATCTTGCATTACCTTCATCCATTAATTCATCTTTAACTAATCTATAAGCCACTCTTGGTTGCATAGATTTTTTGCCAATTGAATATCTTGGCATTTCTACATCTTCTTCTTCTGTACCAAATATCGGTGTTCTGTAAGTATCTTTTAATTCTTTATCATCTCTACTAAATAACATAGTAAGACCTCCCTAGATTATTAATTATTTTTATATTTATAACATGTTCATCTTCAGGTAGGCTGTGGCGTTCCCCGTAGTCTTGCCATTTGGGTGAACAAAAATTTTAACTTTACATTATTTACTTTTATATAAACTTTATAAAAATCCTCTAAAACTCCTAAAATAGGCACTTTGCATAGATTATTAATAAACATATCATCCTATTTATATATTGCCATATATTTTTCTTCTAAGTAATCTAAGAAATATTTACAGTTTAAATCCTCATTACTAATAATTTTTATTAATTCACTTGGAGAGTATATAGCACCATATTTATGAACATTTTCATAAAGCCACATACGAATTCCTTCTAATTCACCTTTTCTTATATCTTCACACATACCTTTATATTCTTTTTTCATTGTGTGAAGCATTTGGGCTCCATAAAGATTTCCTAATGCATAGCTTGGGAAATATCCAAAAGAACCATCTGACCAATGTACATCTTGTAATATTCCTTCACTATCATCTTTAGG
>NZ_JAXFPT010000084.1:0-59902 GCF_034179595.1 Clostridium sp. | reverse complement strand
GTGTCCTTTCTAGTACTGAGTGAACTGCATCTACGATCATTAATGCTGGTTCAATTAGAGCTTCTAACATTTCACTTGAATATACAGTTACAGTTTTTGGCACACCGTCTATTAAATCTCTTCCTCTTATATCCATTTCTGTATCTTGAATTTTTGGGTACACACAACCAATATTTATTTTTAAATCTTCGGCAGTTCTTTCACCAATCATAATATTATGTTTCTTTTTTATATATTTTACTACTGCTTCATCAAATTTATCTCCAGCAATCTTTATAGATGATCTTACAACTACTCCACCTAATGATATTACCGCAACGTCACATGTTCCTCCACCTATATCTACAATCATGCATCCATCTGGTTTAGTTATATCAAGACCTGCTCCTATTGCAGCTGCAAGTGGTTCTTCTATAAGGTGAACTACTTTTGCGCCTGAATTTCTAGCTGCATCCATAACGGCTCTTTTTTCAACTTCTGATGCTTCTGATGGTACACATATCATAACTTTAGGTGCTACTATTTTCTTTGTGCCACAAGCTTTGTTTATAACTGCTTTAATCATCTTTTCTGTCATATCATAATCTGAAATAACACCATCTTTTAAAGGTCTAACTGCAATAATATTTCCTGGAGTTCTTCCTATCATTTTTCTAGCTTCTTCTCCTACAGCTAAGACTTTTCCATTACTTGTATTTATAGCAACTACTGATGGTTCTTTTAAGACTATACCTTTACCTTTTACATATACTAATACTGTTGCTGTTCCTAAATCTATACCTATATCAGTTCCTGCTTTCCAAAACCACATTCCAAATTCACTCCCAATTATTAGTATTAATCTTAAGATTTTTCACATTTTTCATTTAATTTAAATTATATATGGAATATGACTTTAATTCAACTTTTAGTTATTACAGAATTTATTCAGCTGATTTATACTTCATTTTTGTAGCTTTTCCACCTCTTATATGTCTTTCAGCCTTATTTAGTTCTAATATACTATGTGTCTGTTCGGCTATTATTGGATTTATCTTTGGAAGTCTTTCTGTCATATCTTTATGAATAGTACTTTTACTAACACCAAAAACCTTTGCAGTTTTTCTTATCGTAGCTTTTGAATCAATAATATATTGCGCTACTTCTAATACTCTCTCTTCAATATAGTCCTTCAAACTGCTCCCTCCTTAATTACTCTCTCTATCAAAAAACAATTATTCTCTACTTTAAATACTAATCAGCCATTTTTATTTACTTTAAAACGGCTGATTATTTTTGTTTACTTATTTTTTATAAGCAAAGTATTTTAATGGATCTACTTCTGAGTAAGTATTATCTTTCTTTGAATAAACTTTTATATGAAGAAAATCATCTTTTACACATAGTTTTAATGTACTAGCTGTATTACCAACTTTACCTATTTCTTGACCTTTTGTAACTTTATCATCTTTTTTAACTTTTAAATCATTAGATAAATTTGCATATGATGTCTTTATTCCATTTGCATGTTTTATAATTACAGTTACTCCATAAGTTACATCATTTTCTATTACATCTTCTATAACTCCATCTTCTGCAGCCTTTACAGCAGTACCCATTTTAGCGCCTACTGATATTCCACCATAACTTAAGCTTGAATCACCTTTTTCGCCTTCTTTAACAGCTTTACCATCCTTAAAGATATATGGTTCGTTATGTCCTTTTAAAAGTTTTCCTTCTACAGGGTTTGAAAAATTCATTTTACTATCTGATCCAACAGGTTTACTTGCTGGTTTATTTTCTACTCTTTCTGAATTTTCCATTGATGTTTCTACATTTGTATTTGCATCTTCTTTACCATCTTTATTTTCATTAGTTTTATTACTTTCAGTATTCATGTCATTTTTATCTTCTTGATTTAAAGTAACATCTTGAGCACTAGGTAATTCTGCTTGTGAATTAGAGTTTGCATCTTTATTTTTAATTGTAATAGCACCAACTATAGTGACTATACTTAACGTAACAAATAAAGTTACATAAAATCCTTCCTTCTTAAAAGTTTTCTTAATACGTGAAATAATATTTTTAGATTTTTGTTTCATAATCAACACCTCCAATAATCATTTTGTCCTTATTTATGAAAAATAATCCAAAATTTATCTTTTTTTAACTTTATATATAAAAAAAGATGATATTTGGATTATTAACCAAATATCATCTTTTTATAATCTATTTTCATATTTATTTGTAAATTATTTTTCCAAGCTCTACACCTGTATAGTAATGCTTTAATATCTCTTCATAACCTTTTCCTTCCTTAGCCATCAAATTTGCTCCCCACTGACTCATTCCTACTCCATGGCCATTTCCTTTACATTTAATCTTTACTTTATTTTGTGAATATTCAAGAGTAAAGTTTGCTGATTTTAAATCAAATAAACTTCTAAATTCTGTTCCTTTTATTATAGTACCTCCAAGCTGTATTTCTTTAACTGAACCTCCATCAGTTCTTGATTTTATTTGCACCTTTTTACTTATATTGCTTGAACTTAAATTTGCTTTATTGTATTTAGAATTTACTATTGCTGCAAAGTCTTTATTTGTCACTTCTTTTTCTGATTCATATGAAGCAGACACTTCTTCCCCTTCACTGCTTACAGATTTTAAATATGGAACCTTAGATGAAAAAACATCTTCTGCATTCTCTGTCTTCCCTGAACTAGTTGAGAAGAATTGGGGATATAGTACAATTTCATTATCATAAGTTAATACTTGTCCCTTAGTATCTTCTACAGCTTTTTTTACTTTTTCATAATATTTATCTCTATCTTCTTTAGGCCACTTTTTAAGTCTTTCTTCTTTATCCATGTAAACTTGACAATGTATACTATCACATATTTCTCCACCACTTGCTAAATTACAGTTTTTCATCCTCTTACTATAGTAAAAAGTTCTAGCTGCAATAGCTTGAGCTTTTAATGCTTCTTCTTCAAAAGTAGCTGGCATTTCACTAGAAACTACACCTAATATGTATTCTTCAACATCAATCTTTTTAACCTTCTTTTCTGATGTCATATATACTTTTACTTTATTTTCTCCTTCCATAGCTATATCAATTTTCTTTTCGCTAGAAATTTCTTCAGTAGGAGAAATAAAATTTTTTATAGAACTTCCCATAAGTATGAATGGGATTATCAAAGTAAATATTAATATAAAACCTGTTATTAAACCTATTTTCTTTATACTTTCAATAATCTCTCTTTCTCTCACTTTATACCCCCCACTTACTTTTAAAATATATACATCTATTTATATTTATTAATATCTTTAAATATACTTACTTATTTAAATTTATGTAGACATATAAAAAATAGAAGGTAATTTATTACCTTCTATTTTTTAATTCTATAGACATCTGCGCCTAACCTTCTAAATTTTTCTTCTATATTTAAATATCCTCTATCTATATGGTATATATCGCTTATTTCTGTAATACCATCAGCTACTAAACCTGCTAAAATCATGGCTGCACCTGCTCTTAAATCTGTTGCCTTAACTTCACATCCTGTAAGAGAATCAACCCCATCAATTACTGCTGTTCTACCGTCTATCTTTATTTTAGCTCCCATTCTAACAAGTTCTGCTACATGCATAAATCTATTTTCAAATACGGTTTCAGTAATTATACTTGATCCTTTAACA
The DNA here is from genome assembly GCF_034179595.1 of Clostridium sp. GTDB lineage: Bacteria > Bacillota > Clostridia > Clostridiales > Clostridiaceae > Clostridium. The sequence goes on along the minus strand of NZ_JAXFPT010000084.1, from coordinate 56,221 downwards.
ACAGCTAAAAGTGCCATCATTTGTGGTTGCATATCAGTTGGGAAACCTGGATATGGTAATGTCTTTATATCTACTGGTTTTTTATTAAATGTACCATCCACTACTATACTGTCATTCTCTTTCGTTAATATAACGCCACATTCTTTTAATTTTTCTATTAAAGGTCTCATATGCTCTTCTTTTACATTATTTATCTTTATAATACTATTTGTTATAGCAGCAGCTACCATAAATGTTCCCGCTTCTATCCTATCAAAAATAGGTTTATACACTATTCCGTTTAAAGCTTCAACACCTTCTATAGTGATCTTACCAACTCCTGCACCACTTATCTTAGCGCCCATAGAATTTAAAAAATTTGCTAGATCCCATATTTCTGGCTCTTCAGCTGCATTTTCTATGATTGTTGTACCTTTTGCCAAAACAGCTGCCATCATAATATTTTCTGTAGCCCCAACAGATGGGAAATCTAAATATATCCTATTACCTACAAGTTCTTTTGCTTTTGCTTCAACAAAACCATATCCTTGTATAATTTCTGCACCTAAAGCTTCAAATCCTTTTAAATGTAAATCAATAGGTCTACTTCCTATATTGCATCCTCCAGGCATTGATAATTTACAATATCCAAATCTAGCAAGCATCGGACCCATCAGCAAGAATGAAGCTCTCATTTTTCTTACAAGTTCATTTGTTGTATCTAAAGATTTCAAATTACTTGTATTTATTTTAAGGGATTTATTTATATTTGAGTAATTAATATTACAATTTAAACCATCAAGTAAATTTAATATAACTTGAACATCTTCTAACATGGGAATATTTTGTATTGTTATTTCATTAGGAGATAATATTGTTGATATTATTATTGGTAAAATTGAGTTTTTAGCGGAATTTATATCAACTTCCCCTTTTAGTTTATTAACACCTTTTACTATTATTTTTTCCATATTTTCCTCCATAATTAATTCTTAGTATGTTGTAAATATAATAGGAGTTCCTATAATTACATATAAACCTGTATTATATTTCATAATAGCATAACTAATTCTTTCACCGCTTTTAAGCGTACTTTTACCAACATAACCATTGTGTACTTGAATTAAATTTTCTTCTAACTCTAATTTTTCTATATCATTTAAAGAATTTATTCTACCTTTATAATATTCAAAATACCTCAATGAATTAGTATTGTCACATTGTAATTTTTGTAATTCTTTCTTTAGATTAGCCGTAGAATTTTCTTTTTTGCAATTAATTATTATTCCTTCAACAAAAACTTTATTGTCTTCTCTCCATACCCTTATTTCTATATCATTTTTGCCCTTAATGTAAAAATGATTCGAATCTCCAATATCTTGTATATAATATTCTTTAGCATAAATATTTTTAATTCTTTGTACTTCATCTTTTATATCTGACTCAATATTATACTGGATTTTAACTCCATTTTCTGAAAATACAGTTTCGTTCATCACTAAACTTTCTACATGTCTATAATTATTGATATTAATATTTTCAGCATTTGATATTCCTAATAAATTAAATAAGAAAACAATAAAACAGATGAATAAGCTTTTTATTTCCATATACCATACCGCCCTTCATCTCTATTGTTGTCATTTTTTTCCTTTTATATGCACTTTTAGCTTCATAATATAATATATAATCTTTAATATTCTTTTGTGATTATTGCTAAAATAATTACAAAAACAAAAAAATCCCAGATAGTTAGATTGTTCTAACTTATCTAGGATTTTATAGTATATATCACTATTTTTTTAATTCTAATCTAGCAATAGCTCTACTTAAAGCAGCTTCAACTCTTTGTTGATCGAATTTTTCGTCTTTTAAACGCTTTTCTGCTCTTTGCTTTGCTTCTTCTGCTCTTCCGCTATCAATTTCATCTTTTGTTTCAGATGATCCGCAGCAGAAGTTTAGTTCATTATTTTTAAAACCAATTACTCCATCTGAAGTAAATAAACTTAACTTTTCTCCATTTGCTTTTGTAACTTCTGTAACGCAAGGTACTGTATTAAGTACTATAGAAGCGTGGTTTGCAAGAAGTTCATACTTACCTTCAGATGTTTTTGTAATTATACTTAAAACTTCTTCATCCATCTTGATATTGTCAGGTGTCATGATTGTTAGTTTAAAGGTATTAGCCATATTGCGTCATCCCCTTATGCTAAAGTCTTAGCTTTTTCTATAGCTTCATCTATATTTCCGACAAATATGAATGCTGATTCTGGTAAATTATCGTGCTTACCTTCAATAATTTCTTTGAATCCTCTTACAGTTTCTTCTATTGTAACATATTTACCTTTCATACCAGTAAATTGTTCTGCTACTGTAAATGGTTGTGATAAGAAGTTTTGAACTTTTCTTGCTCTACTAACTGTTAACTTATCTTCATCTGATAATTCGTCAACCCCTAATATAGCAATGATATCTTGAAGTTCTTTATATCTTTCTAATATAAGCTTAACCTTTGATGCAACTTCATAATGTTCTGCTCCAACTACTCTTGGATCTAGTATTCTTGATGTTGAATCTAATGGGTCAACAGCTGGGTAAATTCCACGTTCTGCTACACTTCTTGATAAAACTGTTGTTGCATCTAAGTGAGAGAATGTTGTAGCTGGTGCTGGGTCAGTTAAGTCATCGGCTGGTACGTATACAGCTTGAACTGATGTAATTGAACCATGTGTTGTTGATGTTATTCTTTCTTGAAGAGCACCCATTTCAGTTGCAAGTGTTGGTTGGTAACCAACGGCTGAAGGTATTCTACCAAGAAGTGCTGAAACCTCAGAACCTGCTTGTGAGAATCTGAATATGTTATCTATAAATAGTAACACGTCTTGACCTTGATCTCTGAAATATTCTGCCATTGTAAGTCCAGTAAGTGCAACTCTCATTCTAGCACCAGGTGGTTCATTCATTTGACCGAATACTAATGCAGTCTTATTTAAAACTCCTGAATCTTTCATTTCATGGTAAAGGTCATTACCTTCTCTTGATCTTTCTCCAACACCTGTAAATACTGATAATCCACCGTGTTCTTTTGCTATATTATTTATAAGTTCTTGGATAAGTACTGTTTTACCAACACCGGCACCCCCAAATAAACCTATCTTACCACCTTTTTGGTAAGGAGCTATAAGGTCAACAACCTTTATTCCTGTTTCAAACATTTCAGGTTCAACTGATTGTTCTGCAAATGTTGGAGCTGGTCTATGTATTGGATAAAATTCCTTAGATTTAATATCTCCAGCTATTTCTTTATCAACCGGGTTTCCTAAAACATTGAATAATCTTCCTAGAACGCATTCTCCTACAGGAACTGATATTGGTTTTCCTGTATCGACTGCCTTCATACCTCTTCTTAATCCTTCTGTCGCTTCCATAGCTATTGTTCTTACTACGTCATCTCCGACGTGTTGTTCAACTTCAGTTATTAAAATTTCTCCATCGATTTCTATTTCAATAGCATTATAAATATTTGGAAGTGACTCAGTATCAAACTTTATATCAACTACGGGTCCAATAACTTGAACTACTTTTCCTATATTATTAGGCATTATGATACCTCCTCACTATTTTTGTGCTCCTGCTCCACCAACTATTTCTGCAATTTCTTGGGTTATAGCAGTCTGTCTAATTCTGTTATACTTAGTGTTTAATGAATCTAACAAGTCATCTGCATTTTTTGTAGCTCCGTCCATCGCAGTCATTCTTGAAGATTCTTCACTAGTTTTTGCATGTAAAATACAATTGATTAATTTTGATTTTAAATAAAAATCAAAAGTTGCCTCTATTGAAGATTCATTATTTGGTTCTACCATAAATCCAATATCTTCTTTTACTTCGTCAAACTCTATAGGTAACATTTTATCAATTTTAACTTCTTGAGATACTGGTGAGTTAAAGTGTGTATAAACAACATAAACTTCACCAACTTCGCTTGAATTATATAATCTTATAGCATGATTAAGGATCATTGAAACTTCCCTTATATCTACAGCTTCTTTTATATCTACATATTCAGCTACAGTTTCAAATCCATATCTATTCATGTAAGATACACCTTTTTTACCTAGGCACATAACTAAGCTATTTGATTTTTCCATTTCAGCATGATTCTTAAGTCCTAATGCTACATTAACATTATATCCTCCGCATAGTCCTGAATCTGATGTTACAACTATATATAACTTTCTTTTTGATTGACCACCTTTAAAATATAAGCCCTCTTTTTCAACATCCATTGATGAATATGCTTCTTGTGCTATATTTCTAGTAGCTTCAAAGAATTTGTTATTTTTGTTTAATTCCGTTCTGACTCTTCTTAACTTAGAAGTGGCAACAAGTCCCATGGCTTTTGTTATTTTTTTAGTATTCTCTACCGACTTAATTCTACGCTTAATTTCAATAAGTCCAGCTGGCATACCTCCACCTCCTAAAAGATGGCATAGCTTAAATTATAAGCTATGCGTTTAAGAATATTTTTTTGAATTCAGCAATTACTTTATCAAGAGATGCTTTTAATTCATCAGTTAAAACTTTCTTTTCTAATATTTCTTTTCCTACTTCTCTGTGTTGAGTATCCATGTATTCTAAGAAATCTTTTTCGAACTTTCTTATATCTTCAACTTTTATGTCTGATAAATAATCATTTACTGCAGCATAAAGAATCATGATTTGATTTTCAACTCTCATTGGTGAGTATTGGTCTTGTTTTAAGATTTCAACCATTCTCTTACCTTTTTCAAGTCTTCTTGAAGTATCAGCATCTAAATCTGATCCAAATTGAGCAAATGATGCTAATTCTCTGTATTGGGCAAGCTCTAATCTTAAAGTACCTGAAACTTGTTTCATAGCCTTGATTTGAGCATTACCCCCAACTCTTGATACTGATATACCGGCATTAACAGCTGGTCTTTGTCCTGAATAGAAAAGATCTGATTCTAAGAATATTTGTCCATCTGTTATTGATATAACGTTAGTTGGGATATATGCAGTAACGTCTCCTGCAAGTGTTTCTATTATTGGAAGTGCTGTTAATGAACCTCCACCGTTCTTTTCTGAAAGCTTAGCTGCTCTTTCAAGTAATCTTGAATGTATGTAGAATACATCCCCAGGATATGCTTCTCTGCCTGGTGGTCTTTTAAGTAATAATGACATTGTTCTATAAGCAACAGCGTGCTTTGATAAGTCATCATATATAACTAATACATCTTTACCTTGGTGCATGAAATGCTCACCAATTGAACATCCAACATAAGGTGCTAAGTATTGTAATGGTGCTGATTCTGATGCTGTTGCAGCAACAACAGTTGTATAATCCATTGCACCAAATTCTGTTAATGTATTTACTATATGTGCTACTGTTGATTGTTTTTGACCTATTGCTACATATATACAAATTACATCTTTACCTTTTTGGTTGATTATTGTATCTATAGTAATAGCAGTCTTACCTATTTGTCTATCCCCTATGATAAGTTCTCTTTGTCCCTTACCAATTGGAATCATTGAGTCAATCGCTTTTATCCCTGTTTGTAATGGTTCATTAACTGAACTTCTATCTAATATGCTAGGAGCGTGAACTTCAATTGGTCTGTAAGCATCTGGCTTTATTGGTCCTTTGGCATCAATAGGATTTCCAAGTCCATTTAAAACTCTACCTATTAATTGTTCTCCAACTCCAACTTCAACAATTTTACCAGTTCTCTTAACTACGTCTCCTTCCTTGATTCCTTCTTCAGAACCAAGTAAAACGCATCCGACATTATCTTGTTCAAGATTTAATGCCATACCATAAACATCATTTGGGAATTCTAATAATTCACCTTCCATACAATCGTCTAAGCCATATACTCTAGCAATACCATCACCGATTTGTATGATTGTACCTGAATCTACTGTTTTAATTTGTTTGTCATACTTTTCAATTTCATTTTTAATTATAGAAGTAATCTCTTCTGGTTTGATATTCACGGTTTCACCTCTATTCCATCTTAAGCATTAAGGCTCTCATATCTTCAAGTCTTGATTTTACTGATCCATCAATAACATCATTTCCAACTCTTACGTATAATCCGCCTATTATACTCTTATCAATTTCATGTTCTATAATTACTGTTTTGTTATACTTCTTTTCAAGCTTTTCTTTTAGTCTTAAAGTCTGATCTTCTGTAAGTTCTATAACACTTTTAACCTTTGCAATTACCTTATTTTCTTTTTCTAAATGGATTTGTTCCATTTGATTTAGCTTTTGTCTTACGTATAAGATTCTGCCTTTTTCAATAAGGATTAGTAAAAATGATAATAACTCTTCATCAATCTTACCCTTAAATATATCTGTGAAAATCTTCTTTTTTTGTTTAGTGCTTATTTGAGGATATTTAATGACTTCATAAAATTCTTTATTATTATCAATTATATCGCAAATCTTTCTTAAGTCTTCAAGATACTCCTCGACTTTATTTTTTTCTTCTGCTACTTTATATAAAGCTAAGGCATATCTACGATCTAAATATTCGTACATAATTACATACCTACCTTGCTTATATAGTCATCTATAAGTTCTCTATGTTGCTTTTCATCAATAGAATCTCCAAGTGCTTTTTCTGCAAGGAATACAGCAAGTTCTACTGCTTGAGTCTTGATTTCCTCTTTAGCTTTTGCACTTTCTCTATTAATTTCAACTTTAGACTTTTCAATAATAGATCCTGCTTCTCTTCTAGCTTCTTCTACTATTTCCTTGTAAACCTCATCTGCTTTAGCCTTATATTGAGTAACAATTTCTTTTCCTTCTTCTCTAGCTGAGCTGATTTCTTTTTCATTTTGAAGCTTTAATACTCTTGCTTTTTCTAAATCCTCATCAGCTTTACTTATTGTATCTTCAATAAGATTCTTTCTTTCTTTTAAAATCTTATTTACTCTATCAAAAGCAAAATGTTTAACTATCCAAAATAATATAAGTAAATTTACTAAAGTTACTATCATTTGTGGAATGCTAATATTCATGTTAATTTCCAAACTTAAAGCCTCCCTTCCAGGCTTATTAAAAACCTACTTTTTTTATAGTATTCAAAAAACTATTTGATACCAACAAATAATAATATGAATGAAATTAGTAATCCGTATATTGCTGTTGTTTCTGCTAACGCACAACCAATGAAATATGTAGATGTAAGTTTACCACTTGCTTCTGGTTGTCTAGCTGTACTTTCTAATAAACTTGCTGTTGCATTACCAATACCAACACCTGCACCTAACGCTGCGATAACTGCAAGACCTGCACCTATTGCACGCATTCCTACTATAAATTCTGCTCCAGTCATAATTAAATTCCTCCTTAATACTTTTAAAAAATTTTTGACTAAATTTTGATTTTTTTAGATTATTCTTCTGCTGTCATCTTTATATAAATCATTGTTAATGTAGTAAAGATGAATGCTTGAAGAAATGCATCAAATAAATCGAAGTATGCCATAAATGGCACTGGGATAGCTAATTGAGCAAACCAAGCTAAATTACCTAGTGCTTGTAATAATAACTCAATAATTACTACTCCAACAGTTACATTACCAAAAAGTCTAAAGCTTAATGTAACAGGTAACATTACCCTCTCTAATATATTGATGGGTAATAAAGCTGGACTTGGGTGAGCATATCCTTTTAGATATCCTACTCCACCATTTTTCATGATTGCATTTACTTGAACCATTACAAATGTTGTTAATGATAATATTAATGCAACACTATAATTGGATGTTACTGGTCTTAATCCTATAAGGTCAGTTATATTCATACAGAAAATAAAGATAACTACTGTACCAATATAAGGTGCAAATCCTGTGTACTTATCTCCCATAGTACTATGAGTCCAGTTATTAATAGTTTCAATTATAAGTTCTATTATTGTTTGTCTTTTTCCCTTAGGTACTACAGAAAGATTTCTTGTCATTAATATTAAAATAACAGCTACTATAATAATTATTGCCCATTGTTGTAAAGCAACAGAACTAATTTGTTTAAATAATTCTTCCACTCAATCACTTCCTTTCTTCATATTTAATTGCCATAAATAGAGAAATGAAGTTGGACATATAGCCAATAAGATAAAATACTATATTAAATTTCATTTGAAATAATAACAAACCAATAATTGATATTATTAATATTCTTATTACAAAACTAAGCATAAGCATAATACCTTTTAAATCGATGTTACTATTAATAGTCTTGCTAGTAACTGTAGCACTTATTAAAAAATTTAAAATACTAACAATTGATCCTATTAAAAATGGGAAACAATAATTTATATTTATTAAATATGTAACTATAAGTCCTGCAGTAAGAATTATCATACTACCTTTAAAAGTTTGTTTAAGTATTCCACTTAAATTTCCAACCATAACTTACCTCCTCGGCAATCATACTCTTAATTATAGTTTATATATTTTTTTGTCAAAAGCCTTATTTTTCTTAAAATTTCTCTCTTTTTTTTGATTTAATTAATTTATAACTTAATAATTCTCTTTTACACCTATTAACTCTACTTTTTTTAATTTTTCTAATTTTACGATTTTTAATTTTTATATCAATTCATTTTTTAGAAAATTCAGAAATTATTATCGTTTTATCTTATTTAAAATTTAGAATATATATAAAAAAATTATAATTTTTACCATTATGTTTTCCTTTTCATTATTGAATTTTCTATACTTATAATCTTTTAAGAATTATCTAGTACATATTTAGTTTGAATTAAATAATTGTTTTCTATTCATTGCATTACAATATTATTAATAATGTTTTTATTTTGTTCATATTTGTGCTATTTAAAATAAGCTATTTTTCAGTATACTTTTATATTTTAAAAGGATTTATCTTGTTTATCTAATTTTTCTAATTATTCTTACAACTAAATTATCTAGATATTTTTTTATTCATTTTTCTCAGAAAAATACACCTTAGGACAAAATCCTAAGGTGTATTTTGGTAAATATATTACATTTTTATAAATATTATTATATATTATCTTTCAACAACTAATGCTGTTCCCATTCCTCCACCTATGCAAAGTGTAGCTAAACCAGTCTTAGCATCTCTTTTTTGCATTTCGTAAAGTAATGTAACTAATATTCTAGCTCCTGAAGCTCCAACTGGGTGTCCTAAAGCTATAGCTCCACCATTTACATTTACTTTGCTCATATCAAATCCTAAATCCTTAGCTACAGCTAAACTTTGAGCTGCAAATGCTTCATTTGCTTCTATAAGGTCTATGTCTTTAACTTCTAATCCTGTATTTTCTAAAGCTTTCTTTGTAGCATAGAATGGTCCATATCCCATTATTGAAGGATCTAATCCTTTTGATCCATATGAAAGGATTTTAGCCATTGGCTTAATTCCTAATTCTTCTGCTTTTTCTGCACTCATTACTACAAAAGCAGCAGCTCCATCATTTATACCTGATGCATTAGCAGCTGTAACTGTTCCATCTTTTATAAATGCAGGTCTTAATTTTGATACTGATTCCATAGTTGCTCCGAATCTTGGGAATTCATCTGTATCAAATATTTTTGGTTCTCCTTTTCTTTGTGGAATTGTAACAGGAACTATTTCATCCTTAAATCTTCCTTCTTTTATAGCTTTTTCAGCCTTGTTTTGAGAAGCTACAGCAAATTCATCTTGTTCTTCTCTTGTTATACCCCATTCTTTAGCAATGTTTTCAGCAGTAACTCCCATATGGTAGTTATTAAATGCATCCCACAAAGCATCGTTTATCATTGAGTCAATCATCTTTCCGTCACCCATTCTTTGACCCCATCTTGCAGTATCTAAAAGATATGGAGCTCTTGACATGTTTTCCATACCACCTGCTACAACGATATCTGTATCTCCTGCTTTTATCATTTGAGCTGCTAAACTAACTGCTCTTAATCCTGATCCACATACCTTATTTATAGTCATTGCTGAAGTTTCATTTGGAAGACCTGCCTTTATTGTAGCTTGTCTAGCAACGTTTTGTCCAAGACCTGCTTGAATAACATTTCCCATTAAAACTTCTTCTACCATTTCAGGTTTAATTCCAGCTCTTTTTACAGCTTCTTTTATTACTATTGCTCCTAATTCTGCAGCTGGAACATCTTTTAATGATCCTCCGAATGAACCTAATGCTGTTCTTACTGCACTTACAATTACTACGTCTCTCATTAATAATACCTCCCAATTTATAATTAACAAATTTTTCTCTTTGTTAAACTCTTAACATACTTTTATTATACCACCATTTATATAATAATCAATACTTTTTGTTAAATTTTAAACAAACAATTTTAAATATTTTTGTTTTTATATCTATATGTATTATAATATGTACTAATTACATATTTTTTTATTTAAAGGAGATTTCATTATGAAAAGAACTGATTATATTTCTTGGGATGAATATTTTATGGGACTTGCTCTTTTATCAGGAAAAAGAAGTAAAGATCCAAGCACACAAGTTGGCGCATGTATTGTAAGTCCTAATAATAGAGTATTATCTGTTGGATATAATGGATTTGCATTTGGATGTTCAGATGATACATATTCATGGGAAAGAGAAGGAGATTTTTTAGATACAAAATATCCTTATGTTGTGCATGCAGAATTAAATGCTATTTTAAATAATAGAGGTGTATCACTTGAAAATGCTAAGCTTTACGTTGCATTATTTCCTTGTAATGAATGTGCTAAGGCTATTATTCAAAGCGGTATAAAAGAAGTTATATATCTAAGCGATAAGTATTCTAATACAGACACAGTTAAAGCATCAAAGAGAATGTTTGAATCTGCTGGAATTAAATTAACTCGCCTTAAGCCCTCTGTTGAAAAAATAGAACTTTCATTTAATGTTGAAGATATTTAAATTATATTTATAAATAAAAACCCCTATATAGGGGTTTTTATTTGTTAAAACTACTTAGTTCCAAATAGTCTATCTCCAGCATCTCCAAGACCTGGTACTATATATCCATCTTCATTTAATTTTTCATCTATTGCAGCAACAAATATATCAACATCTGGATGTGCTTCTTTTATTGCTTTTATTCCTTCTGGTGATGAAATTAAGCACATTAATTTTATATATTTTGCACCTCTATTTTTAAGCATAGTTATTGCATCTATTGCTGATCCACCAGTTGCAAGCATTGGGTCTACAACTATTATATCTCTTTCTGCTATATCTTGAGGTAGCTTACAGAAATACTCAACTGGTTGTAATGTTTCCTCATCTCTATATAATCCAATATGTCCAACTTTAGCTGCTGGTATTAATTTTAAAATACCATCTACCATTCCAAGACCTGCTCTTAATATTGGTACTATAGCTAATTTTTTTCCTGCTAAAACTCTACATTTTGTTTTGCATACAGGTGTTTCTATTTCAACATTTTCAGTTGGAAGATTTCTTGTAACTTCATATGCCATTAGCATTGAAACTTCTGAAACTAATTCTCTAAAATCTTTTGAACCTGTTTCTTTGCTTCTTATAAATGCTAATTTGTGTAATATTAATGGATGATTGATTTCTGTAACTTTACTCATTTTTAATTCCTCCAATATGTTATTTATTATACTTTTTCTCTATAAGAGATATTTTGTCTATTCTCTTTTGATGTCTTTCACCTTGAAATTCTGAAGTTAAGAATGTTTTAACTATATCTATTGCAAGACCTGGTCCTACAACTCTTTCTCCTAAAGCAAGGATGTTAGCATCATTGTGTTCTCTAGTTGCATGAGCACTGAAAGTATCAGAACATAAAGCAGCTCTAACACCTGGTATTTTATTTGCTGAAATACTTATTCCTATTCCTGTTCCACAAACTAATATACCAAAATCAAATTCCTTTGATACAACTGCTTCTGCAACTTTTTCTGCAAAATCAGGATAATCACATGATTCAGTACTATAAGTACCAAAATCCTTTATTTCATATCCATTTTCTTTTAAAAATGAAATGATTTCATTTTTTAATTTATAACCACCATGGTCTGACCCTAATGCGATTTTCATTATTACACCTCCAATTATTCTCATATGTATTTAAATTTATAAAAAAAGAAAGCGTAGCATGTAATAAAATAATTACACACTTCCATCTTTCTTTAATTTACTTATTACAAGAGGAATTATCTCCTCTAATTCTTTATACATTTTTTCATAAACAGAAATTGTACCGCCGTACGGATCAATTATTTCACCCGCAACGCCAGCATACTCACATATTGAAAATATCTTGCTCTTATAATTTGGATAATTATTTTTTATAAAATCTCTACCGTAATTCGTCATTGTTAAAATAACATCAGCAAATTTAACCATATTATCATTTAACTGTATAGCCTCTCTACTTGCAATATCTATATCTAATTCTTTTTTTATTAATTGTGCTGAATTTTCAGTAATTACACTTCCAGGAACAATAGTAATACCAGCTGATTTTGCTGATAAATGCGTATTGTAATTTAGTTTGTTAAATATCTGCTCTGCAATTGGACTTCTACATGTATTTGACGTACATACAAATAGCACTTTCATAAAAAACCTCCAAGTTATTATACATTTATAATATCATGACCTGCTGCCTTACTTAATCTATTCATTATAGCAACACCTAAACCATCTTCATTGAAAGCTTCTGCAAGTATTATATCTACATTTAAATCATTAAAACCTCTTAAAGCTTCAAAAAGATTTGATGCAATTTCTTCTAAATTGTTCTCTTCTCCGATGATGATTTTTTCTCCCTTAGGATATTTAGAACTATTTTCTTTAGTTACAAGTAGTCCTACTTTTTTCCCATTATCTATATAATTTTGCACCATTTCATTAATTTTTTCAATAGTTTTTTTTCTATTTCCTTTTATAATTTTAAGTTTTGCATTAGGTGCATAATGTCTATACTTCATTCCTGGTGCTTTAGGCTTAAACTCTTCTGAATTATTAAGCAATCCCTTATCAATAACTATGTTTTCATCTACTTCTCTTAACATTTCTAAAGTTATTCCACCTGGTCTTAAAACCATCGGAGGATAAACAGTACAATCTATTATAGTAGATTCTAATCCAACTTCACTTTTTTGTCCACCAATTATATAATCTACTCTTCCAGAAAGATCTTCTATACATCTTTCTATATCAGTTGGACTTGGTCTTCCACTTATATTAGCAGATGGCGCAGCAATAGGTACTCCTGACTCTTCAATAAGCTTTAAAGCAACTTCATTTGATGGCATTCTAATACCTATAGTATTTAGATTTGCACTTGTTTCCATTGGTATTATATCTTTTTTCTCCAATATTAACGTCATTGGACCTGGCCAAAATTTATCCATTAACTTAATTGCAATATCAGGAATATTTTTTACATATTTACTTATATCTTTTGATGCAACATGTACAATTAATGGATTATCTTGTGGTCTTCCTTTTGCTATAAAAATTTTTTTAACACATTCTTCATCTAAGGCATTTGCTCCTAATCCATACACAGTTTCAGTTGGAAATGCAACTATGCCTCCATCTTTTATGACTTGTGCTGCTTCTTTTATATATTTTAAATCATCAATTCCATCTAAAGTAGCAATCCTTGTTTTCAAAATTGATTCCTTCTTTCTAACTCAAAGTTTCTCCACGTGCAATCTTTATATTTTGAATACACTCTTCTGTATAATCTGCTTTAACACAATATTTAAATATTTCATCTAAAAAAAGATATTTTCTAAGTCCACCTTTTCTAACTATTTGAAAATAATATTTTTCATCTGGCTCAAGTTTTCTTAGCTTTTTATATAGCTTTGCAACTTCAGGATATCTTTTTAAGAAACCTTTTGATATAGGTCTCATTCTCTTATTTCTTAACTTTGTATTACTAACTAATATTATTTTCATATAGTCTTCTATACCATCAGTATGCACTATAAGTATAGTATCGCACAATATAGTATTAGTTTGACTAAATAATCCACTTTTAAACTTCAATCTATTATTTTTATACATATAATCAATTTTTGTATAATCTCTCTTTTTCAAAACAGCAAGTATTATTAAAAGCTCTAAAACCAATACATATATTATATAAAATCTTGTTATTATTCCTGTTAACCATAATGTAGTTGGTAAAAAAATGGCTAATATGATCATATATATATAAAATCTTTTTATTGATTTTTTTTCTTTTTTTAATGCTTTAAAAATATCCATACTTTGCCCCTTCATATATTGTAAAAGCCTTACATTGTCAATGCAAGGCTTTTTATTTTTAACATTACTTTTCTGTATTTCCCATTTGTTTCATTTTTTCAGCTTGATCAGCAGTTATAAGTGCATTTATAACTTCGTCTATATCTCCATTTAAGAACGCTTCAAGTTTATAAAGAGTTAAACCAATTCTATGGTCTGTAACTCTACCTTGTGGATAGTTGTAAGTTCTGATTCTCTCACTTCTATCCCCTGTACCTACTTGCGATTTTCTATCTTCAGCAATTCCAGCTGCTCTTTCAGCTTCTGCTTTTTCATATAATCTCGCTCTTAAAACTTTCATAGCCTTTTCTTTATTTTTAAGCTGTGATTTTTCGTCTTGGCATGATATTACTATACCTGTAGGTATGTGTGTAAGTCTTACAGCTGAGTCAGTTGTATTAACACATTGTCCCCCATTACCTGATGCTCTAAATACATCAAACTTAATATCTTTTTCATTGATTTCTATTTCTACATCATCAACTTCTGGTAATACCGCAACAGTTGCTGTTGAAGTATGTATTCTACCACTTGATTCTGTATCTGGAACTCTTTGTACTCTATGAACTCCACTTTCATATTTAAGCTTTGAATATGCACCATTACCTTTAATCATGAATACAACTTCTTTAAGTCCACCTATTCCAGTTTCATTAGTACTCATAAGTTCAACAGTCCATCTATTATTTTCTGCATATCTTGTATACATTCTGAAAAGATTAGCTGCAAATAATGCTGCTTCATCTCCACCAGCACCTGCTCTTATTTCTACAAATACGTTCTTATCATCATTTGGATCTTTAGGTAATAATAAGATTTGTATGTGTTGTTCTAATTCTTCTTCTCTTTTCTTAAGTTCATTAATTTCTTCTTGAAGCATTTCCTTCATTTCTTTATCAGATTCAATTTCAAGCATTTCTTTGTTATCTTGTAAATCTTCTATAACTTTTTTATATTCTTTATAAGCTCCAACTATTACTTCTAAGTCGGCGTGCTCTTTACATAATTTTCTCCATTCATTTTGGTTTGCCATAATTGAAGGATCACTAATCTTTACTGATAATTCATCATACTTGTTTTCTATGAATGCTAATTTATCTAATAACATTTTATCACTCCGTACTATATAATTTCATATTTAAATATTATATCATATCTTATAATCCTTTTTCAATAATCGTAAGATATCCTATAACAACTCTATCATGACCTGCTAAATCTTTTATAACTCTCACATCTTTAAAGCTATTTTTTTCCATAAGAGTTTTTACATCTTCCCCTTGATCATGTCCAATCTCAAAAGCTAATATTCCATTTTCTTTTAATACAAGTTTACTTTCATCAACTATTCTTCTATAGAAAATTAAACCATCTTCTCCTCCACTTAAAGCAGTATGTGGTTCATATACCCTAACATCATCCATTAAGTTATTTATCTCTTCTTCTCTTATATATGGAGGATTAGATACAATGATATCATATTTTTTCCCTTCATCTATAATAGCTTTTAATAAATCACTTTCAATAAATCTCATTCGATTTTCTAAATTGTGTTTTCTAATATTTTTTATTGTAATTTCTTTTGGTTTTTCAAAATAATCTATAGAATCTACATTGATGTTTTTTCTATAGTATGCTAACGATATACCAATAGCTCCACTTCCAGAGCATAAATCACATACATCTAATTTTTCATCATCACTTATATGCTTTAATACTTCTTCAACTAATATTTCGGTATCTCCCCTAGGGATTAATACACCTTCTTCAACATAAAAATCTAAACCCATAAATTCACAAGTACCTAAAATATATTTTATAGGCATTTTTAATTTTCTTTTTTCTATAAGCTCTAGATATCTTTTTTGGTTATCTTCACTTATTTTTTCTTCTCCATGAATTAAGATATAAAGTCTATCTTTTCCTATTATATATCCTAATAATAATGTAGCATCTAATCTAGCATTTTCTTTATCTACTTCTAATAATATTTTTGTTCCTTTATCTAAAAGTTCTAATATTGTCATTTATTCCTCCAATAATCCTTCAGCTGCTTTTAAAGATTTAATTGCAACTTCTATTTGAGAATCATCAGGTTCTCTTGTTGTAATCCATTGTAATTTTAATCCAGGCATTGAAATAAGCCTTGCCAATCTATTATCAGATTTTCCAAGCCACTTTATGATTTCATATGTTATTCCTGAAACAACTGGTATTAATACTATTCTAATTAATAGTCTTTCTATAAAACTTCCCCATCCAGTAAGAGCAAATATTACTATACTTACAAACATTATAAGAAATAAGAAATTTGTTCCACATCTTGGATGAAATCTTGAATATCTTCTTACATTTTCAACAGTTAATAGATCTCCAGCTTCATAACAAAAAATTGTTTTATGTTCAGCTCCATGATATTGAAATAATCTATACATATCATCTAACTTACTAATCCCAAGCATATACCCTAATAAAATACATATCTTAATAACTGCTTCTATCAAATTAAGACCTATACTAGATATGTTAAATCTTGAGAAAAATGATGCAACTCCTGTTGGTATTGCAATAAATAAAAATACTGAAAGTATAAATGAAATAAACATAGTAAAAGTAATAATTAAATTGTTACTTTTGTCTCCAAATTTACTCTCTAGCCACTTTTCAAAAGATGAAGGCTCTTCCTCATCAAAAAATGATGCTGAATAATTCAAAGACTTTATCCCCTGTACTAAAGAATCTATAAGTACAAATATCCCTCTTATAAATGGGATCTTTAATATTTTATGTTTTTGAGTAATAGGCTTAGTTTTCTTAACTTCAACAGCTATAGTACCATCTTCTTTTCTTACAGCTGTTGCCATACCTTTGCTTCCTCGCATCATTACCCCTTCAATTACGGCCTGACCTCCAACATCACGTCTCTTCAATAAACTCCCTCCTTATATTTGTTTTTTATATTTAAAATAACACTCCCCACATAAGGATTCATAATGAACATCATCTATATTATCTATAGCTACTTGTTGACCTTCAAAAACAAATTTATCATTTATTTTTCTTGCATTCATTATAGCTTTATTTCCACATTTACATATAGTTTTCATTTCTTCTATACTATGTGCAAGTAATAATAATCTTTCGCTACCTTCAAAACCTTGCATCTTAAAATCAGTTCTTAATCCATAACATATTATAGGAATATCTAAAGTTACTGCAACTTCAAATAATTGATCTATTTGTTCCTTTTTCATAAATTGAACTTCATCTACTAGAATGCAATGTAATTTCCCATACTCTTTAATATTATTTTTAACTATATCACAAATATTTTCGTTACTTTCAACTACAATATCAACTTCTCTAACTACTCCTAGTCTAGATACAAGTTTAGTTCCACCTTTTTTATCTGTTGAAGGTTTCATTAATAAAACTCTCATTCCTCTTTCTTCATAATTGTGAGCAACTTGCATTAAATGTGTTGATTTTCCTGAATTCATGGCCCCATATCTAAAATATAATTTACTCAAAATTTTTCTCTCCTTTTGCGTTTTGATTAATAATGATTATAGCATTTATAATTCTCTATAAAAAGTTTTTTTTAATCTTATCTTTTGTTGACTGAACTTATATTACTATGATATACTCTAGTAGTTATTTATTGTACATTAGTGCAATAAAACTAAAATATAAAGAGGTGAAAAACATGAGAGAAGGCATACATCCAGAATACCATCACGATGCAGTGGTTAAGTGTGCATGTGGAAATACTTTTACAACTGGTTCAGTTAAAGAAGAACTTAAAGTAGAAATATGCTCTAAATGCCACCCATTCTTCACTGGTAAACAAAAAATCGTTGATGTTGGTGGAAGAGTTGATAAATTCAACAAGAGATTCAACCTTAATAAGTAAGAAATTTAGGGAAAGACTTAACGTCTTTCCCATTTTCTTTTTACTAAATATTCATTTTATTTATATTAAAATAATGTTAGACTATATCTGTATAAAAATTAAATGAAGCGAGTGAAATTAATGAAAAAAGTGATTATATTAACCACTTCTACTGGACAAGGTCATAATCAAGCTGCTAAATCTCTTACTGATTTGCTTCAAAAAAACAACTATAAATGTATTAAATATGACTTCTTAAGTAATAGTAGTAGATTTTTAACGAACATTATAATAAATGGATATACAGTATCTGCAATGAGTTTTCCAAGTATTTACGGACTTATTTATAGATTAACAAATAATAGATTTACAAACATATTAATTAATATACCATTTTTATTTATAAGAAAAAGACTTTACAATCTAATAAAATCTGAAAAACCTGATTTAATAATATCAACTCATCCACTTGGTGTTGGTATAGTAAATAAATTAAAGGAAGAAGGATTAGACATACCTTTTATATCAGTTGTTACAGATTTTAAAGCTCATTATTCTTATATTAGTAAAAATGTAGATATTTACATAACAGGTAGCGATTATACCAAGAAATCATTAATAGATAAGAATATAGAAGGAAATAGGATTTACCCTCTAGGTATTCCTATAAAAGAATCTTTTTTTGATAGAGATGAAAACATTCCTTATATAAAAAATAAAGAATATTTCAATATCTTGCTTATGAGTGGAAGTATGGGGTTAAAAAATATTTCTTATGTTCTTGATGAACTATTAGAAAATCAACATAAGCTTAGAATTACAGTTGTTTGTGGTAATAATATCTCATTAAAAAATAACTTAATGGATCATTGTAATAAAAATTATAAAAATAAAAAGCTACACATATTAGGATTTTCTAACGATATAGCCTCATTTATGGAATATTCAGATGTTATAATTTCAAAACCAGGTGGACTTACAGTTACTGAGTCAATTGCAAAAAATCTACCTTTAATAATACCATTTGCAATACCTGGTCAAGAAAAGGAAAATACTGAATTTTTAACTAAAGAAGGTTATGCACTATCAACTAATAATATAAAAGAAATAAATCCACTTATAAATTCTTTAATTAAAGATAGTTCAATTTTAGAAAATATGAAACATAAATTAGAAGATTTATCAAATACTTATTCTCAAACTTCAATAGTTGATATAGTAAATGATTTGACTTATAAAAAAAATAATACAAAAGTTAAATAACTTTTGTATTATTTTTTTACTTTTAAATATTAGCTTTTTCAAACACCTTTATAAACTCTTCATTATTTTTAGTTTTACTTAGCATTTTGATAAGATTTTCAGTTACATTTTCTACATTTCCGTCTGTATACATAATCTTTCTGATTGCAAATGCAACTTCTTTTTCTTCTTCAGTTAATAATAGATCTTCTTTTCTTGTTCCTGATTTATAAATATCTATGGCAGGGAATATTCTTCTTTCTTGAAGCTTTCTATCTAAATGAACTTCCATATTTCCTGTTCCTTTAAATTCTTCAAATATCATGTCATCCATTCTTGAACCAGTATCTACAAGAGCTGTTGCAAGAATTGTTAAACTTCCACCTTCTTCAATATTTCTTGCAGCGCCAAAGAACTTTTTAGGCATTATTAATGCTCCAGGATCTAATCCCCCTGTTAATGTTCTTCCTGTTGGAGTTATTGTTAAATTATATGCTCTTGAAAGTCTTGTCAAGCTATCTAAAAGTATTACAACATCTTGACCTTGCTCAACTCTTCTTTTACCATGTTCTAATACCATTTTAGATACCTTTTCATGATTTTGAGGCTCTTCATCAAAAGTTGAATAAATAACTTCCCCATCTATTGATCTTTGCATATCTGTAACTTCTTCTGGTCTTTCATCTATAAGTAGAACTATAAGCTTAACCTCTGGACAATTTTTTGATATATTTTGAGCTAATTTTTTTAGAAGAGTTGTCTTACCTGCCTTTGGTGGCGCAACAATCATCCCTCTTTGTCCCTTACCTATCGGACATATTATATCCATTAATCTTGTTGAAAGATCATTTTCATCTTTTCTTTCAAGTTTTATTCTTTCTTTTGGATAAATTGGTGTTAGTTTTTCAAATCTTGTTCTTCCTATAGCTTTATCCGGACTTTCATCATTTACTTTTTCTAGATATATTAAAGCTTTAAATTTTTCTCCTTCTTTAGGTTCTCTAACCTTTCCTTCTAATTTATCTCCAGTTAATAAATTAAATCTTCTAATTTGAGCAGGAGATACATATACATCTTCATTACTACTTAAACAATTTTTTCCTCTTAAAAAACCAAAACTATTATTTTCCTGAATTTCTAAAATACCTGATACCGTTACACTTTGATCTAAATCATTTTGATTATAATTTTTTCTTTCTGCAGAATTATGTTGTTTTTCCCCTTGAATATTGTTTCTATCATTTTGAGACTGTACTCTTCCCATACTTTGATAATTATTTGTATTATTTCTCACCTTAGGTGCTATTTTTTCTTTTAATATAACACCATCTTTTTCTATAGAATTTACTTTATTTTCTATTATTTCATCTATTAATTCACTCTTTTTATATTTTGATATATTTTTTATATTTAATTCCTTAGCAATTTCTTTTAAACTTGCTAACGTCATACCTTCGTAAACTTCTCTTGTCAAAATGACACCTCCATATTCAGTTAAATATTTATATAAAAACTTAAATCTATTCTTAGGGAATTTTTAAGGTAAGCTATTAGACATTCTGACTTTATTTTTATTATCCTTCAATAACTCTATGTTTGCAATATATTTAAAGTATTTGTTTATAATTAATTTAAAAGATTCATCTTATAATAATTATATTAATAATCTTATCCAAAAACAAAATAAGGTATTCTAAAATTCTTAGAATACCTTATCTTTATCATAACTTTTTTATTTTTCATTTAAAGCAGCTTCTATAAAATCAATAAATAATGGATGTGGTCTATTTGGTCTTGATTTTAATTCTGGATGGAATTGAGCTGCAACAAACCATGGGTGATCTTTTATTTCAACTATCTCTACTAATCTTCCATCTGGGCTTGTTCCTGAGATTGTCATTCCGCTTTCAGTAATTTCTTTTCTAAATTCATTATTGAATTCATATCTATGTCTATGTCTTTCATATACAACTTCATCTTTGTATGCTTCATATGCCTTTGTTTCTTCGTCTAATTTACATGGATATAATCCAAGTCTCATTGTTCCACCCATGTCTTCTATATCCTTTTGTTCTGGCATAATATCTATAACTGGATATTTTGTATTTTGATTTAATTCTGAACTATGTGCACCTTCAAGTCCTACAACATTTCTTGCAAATTCAATAACTGCACATTGCATTCCAAGACAAATTCCAAGGAAAGGTACTTTATTTTCTCTAGCCCATCTTATAGCTTCTATCTTACCTTCTACTCCTCTATCTCCAAATCCACCTGGAACTAAAACTCCGCTTACTCCAGATAAAACTTCATTTACATCTTGGCTTTCTAGTTCTTCTGAATTTACCCATTTAATATTTACATTTGCATTGTTTGCAAGTCCTCCGTGACTTAAAGCTTCTACTACTGATATATATGCATCATGTAATTCAACATATTTTCCAACTAGAGCTATTGTAACTTCATTTTGTAGATTTTTTATCTTTTCAACCATCTCTATCCATTCTGAATTATCTATATCTTTACATCCAAGATTTAATTTTTCACAAACTAAATTATCTAAACCTTCTTTATGTAACATTAAAGGCACTTCATAAAGGTGTTCAGCATCTAAATTTTGTATAACAGATTTTCCTTCTATATTACAGAATAATCCTATTTTATTTTTAATATCTTCTGATAATTCTTTTTCTGATCTACATACTATTATATCTGGTTGTATTCCTATACTTCTTAATTCTTTAACTGAGTGTTGAGTTGGTTTAGTTTTAAGTTCTCCTGCCTTTCCAAGGTATGGAACTAAAGTAACGTGTATAAAGCAAACATTTTCTGAACCTACTTCTGATCTTACTTGTCTTATTGCTTCTAAGAAAGGTTGTGATTCTATATCTCCAACTGTTCCGCCAATTTCTGTTATCACAACATCTACGTCTCTTTCTTTTGATACTCTATAAACTTTTTCTTTTATTGCATTAGTTATATGAGGTATTACTTGAACTGTTCCGCCTAAATATTCTCCTCTTCTTTCTTTTGATATAACTGACCAATATATTCTACCTGTAGTTACATTACTATTTTGAGTTAAGTTTTCATCAATGAATCTTTCATAGTGTCCTAAATCTAAATCTGTTTCCGCTCCATCATCAGTTACAAATACTTCACCATGTTGATATGGACTCATTGTACCTGGATCCACATTTAGATATGGATCAAATTTTTGTATTGATACTTTTACTCCTCTATTTTTTAATAATCTACCAAGTGATGCTGCTGTAATTCCTTTTCCTAATGCTGAAACTACTCCACCTGTTACAAATACATATTTTGTCCTCTTGTTCATCTCAGTTCCTCCTAATAAAAAAGTTCTTGACATTTATTTTTTTTAAGTTATAATAGATATTACCCCGTAAATTTTATTTATGGGGTATTTGCGCTAAAAAAATTTATTCAAATAACATAGGCAATATGTTATCACATTTAATTTTGAATATCTAGTCATATTTTTTTTACAATTTATTTATATTTTTTGTTTTTCTTTTTATTTTATCTTTTTTTCAAATAATAATTCTTAAAATTATTATTTTCTAAACAAATTCCCATATTTTTTATATATTTAATTTCAAAATTTATTTCAAATACACAAAAAATACCCCATTAAACCAAAATAATATTGATCTAATGAGGTAAATTTTATGCTTTTATATTTAACTTTAATTTTGTTTTAATCGGTGGTTGTCCTGCTACTTGCATTTCATAATCTATTTCAACATCTCCACCATCTTCTGTTATATCTATATCTAATTTCTTAGTTTGAATTGTTAATTCTAACATTCCATAAGGTGTATTATATAAACTAATTGTTGGTTTACCTTTTTCAAAGTGCATCTTTGTTGATGTAGTTCCTTCTCTTTCAAGAATTATATATTCATCACCAATTCTAAGCTTTGTATCTGTTCCACTCATTCCAGATATTTCAGTTTCTTTATACATTGCAACTATTTCATCATTTTCTTTTTTTAAACTACCAGGAGTAACTACTTCTATAAGTTCATCATTTTCCATAGTTGCATTACTAACTATTTTAATAACTGCTTTTTTTTGCAAATCATTCTGCTCCCTTCTTCGTTTTACATCATGTGTCTATATATCATTTTACTTATTATAGCTACACATTTTTATAGTCTTATAATTTTATAATAATTATAGTTTATGATTCTTTATTCATTTTATCAAGTTAAATTTTATTGTAATTATTTAAATAAACCTTTTATTAATTCTACGCTTTTAAGTTTAACATTATAATTATCTTCTTGAATAGTTGTATCATCTTCTATTTTTTTATCATCATTTTCTAAATCATTAACTTCTAAGTCCATACCAGATATATCATTAGATATTTCATCTTTATCTACTGTAATATTTTCTTTATCATCTTTATCTACTTTAATGCTATTTTTATCTATTGTAATATTATCCTTATCATCTTCTATATCTATTTCTTTTACAGATTCATTATCAACTATAGTTTGATTAATTTTTTCATCAATATTATTTTCTAAAACCTTGTCATTATCTTGCTTATTGTCCTCTTCATTATCATCTTGTTTATTTTTGTTATTAACAACTTCATTCATTTGTCTTTCTGTTTCATTATATGCAACTTCTCCCTTAGTTACATCTACAAAACATAATGGAGGAAACATTACACACCACCAATTTTGACCTGATGATTTTCCTATTAAAATTCTATAAGCTTCATATTCTCCTTGCGGTAAAACTATATTACCATATATTTTTTCAGGGAAGTTTTCTCTTGAAAGCTCACTTTCAACACTATATTTATACCCATTTTCCTCTATAACCTTTTTAGCTATTTTTTTAACTTCTTCATCATTTTCTTTAAGAATTTTTCTTGATTCTTCTATGCTAGATGATTGATCTAATAATGGAGAAAGAAATTTTATTACTTCATCTCTTACTTTTAGCTTTAATTGTTGATCCTTATCACTATCACTATTTGCAATTACATGAAATCTAATTATTTCATCTTGAACACTATCATAATCATATGTTATTTCACTATTTGTATTGATGCTATTCATTTCACTGCTTGTACACCCTAAGAATACCATTAAACCTATAACTAATGTAAATAAATAAAATACTTTCTTCATAATAAAAACCCCCTTAACTATTAATGAGTATTACCAGTTAAGAGAGTTTTATACAAATATTTTATTATTTTTTATATAGTTCTTGTTATATAAGTATCCTTATATTTCTTTTTCATTACATCATAACACTTTTGTGCTTTAACCATATCATCAAAGAATGCAAACACAGTTGGTCCGCTTCCACTCATCATACTTCCAATTGATCCATTTTCAATCATAGCTTGCTTAATTGAAATTATTTCTTTGTACTTTAGAAGAGTAACATTTTCAAGTAAATTTTTCATATTCTTTGCTACATAATCTAAATTATCTTTTTCTATATTTTTAATAAGTCCTTCTACATCAGGGTGAAACACAACTTTTGATAAATCAAAATCTTGATAAACAGCTTTTGTTGAAACACCAAAAGGAGGTTTTACTAAAACTAATATTTTATCCTTAAAAGGCTTTATTTTAGTTATCTTTTCTCCTATTCCTTCACAAAGCGCTGTGCCTCCAACTATACAATAAGGAACATCAGCACCAAGCTTTACACCTAGATCCATTAACTCTTGATCTGTAAGATTAGTTTTAAATATACTATTCATAAGTTTTAAGACTGCTGCACAATCTGTACTTCCACCAGCTAAACCAGCTGAAACTGGTATATTTTTTTTGATAGTTATACTTACTCCTGAATTAATATTAAATTTATCTATAAATAATTTTGCTGCTTTATAAGCTAAATTTCTTTCATCAGTAGGAACATATGGTTTATTACAATTGATTTTTATTCCTTTATCTATTTTTTCTACTATTATCTCATCATATAAATCTATAGCTTGCATTATCATTTTTAATAAATGATATCCATCTTCTCTTTTCCCTATAACATCTAATGCTATATTAACCTTAGCATATGCCTTTGTTTTCATTACACATATCCCTTCTCTCCGTTAATGTTATCTCATATTTTATCATAGCTAATTCTCTCTGTCTATTTATGTAATATAAAACAATAGACACATAATATTTTAATAACCTTATAAATTAAGGTTATTAAAATATTACATGCCCATTTAAAAATTATAAACTAGCTATTCTTTCATCAGTATTATGATTTTTATAATTTTCAATAACATTTATCAAAGGTTCTAATTCCTCAAAAAATACGATTATAATATCACCCTTTGAGCTAACTTTTATAGCCTCTTCAAAAGCTTTGCACTCTTCTAATAAAACTTTGCATTTTTCTTTATTTTTTATTCCAGATTTTATTAAATCTGCAATTTCTCCAGCTTCTCTTCCTCTTTTATCTATGTCCTCTTTTATTATTATAAAATCTAAATATTCTTCGCTTATTTTCCCTATATCAATAGCCATGCTATCGCTTCTATCTCCTGGTATACCAATAACACCAATTAAATTATTATGCTCTATATTGTTTAATGCTTGAAATATAGCTCTATACCCTTCTAAATTATGACCATAATCTAATACAATAGTTCTTCCATCAACTTCATATATATTAAATCTTCCTGCATTATGCCTATTATCTAATTTAAATTTATTAAAACCTCGTGCTATCATGCAATAATCTATACCAAGTCCAACTAATGCTGCACATGCTGCTAATGAATTTTCTATATTAAATAATAATTTCCCATTTAAAGTTAGTGGTATATCATCAATTTTAAGTACATTATATTTTTTATTATTGTTAATCACACATAACATATCTCCATCTATAAAGACTGCTTTTTTTCCTTCTTGTATATTTTTTTGAATTAAAGGATTATCTTTATCTTTAGAGAAATATATAATTTCACCTTTAGCCCTATCTATTAATTTTCTGCTCCAATTATCATCTGCATTTATTACTGAATATCCGTTTGGTTTTACAGCTTCAATTATTAGTGATTTTACAAAACTCAAGTCTTCCATTGTACATACTTCATCTAGACCTAAGTGATCTTCTGTAATATTAGTAATAACTCCAACATCAGCTAAATCATAAGCTAATCCTTTTTTAATCATTCCGCCTCTAGCTGTTTCAAATACTGCAACATCTATATCCTTATTTAATAGTACAGCTTTTGCACTATCATATCCTGTATCATCTCCTATATCTATACATTCATCTCCTATATAAATTCCTTCAGTAGATGTCATACCTACAGTATTTCCCATAAGTTTTAATACATATGATATTAATCTAGTAGTTGTAGTCTTTCCATTAGTTCCAGTAATAGAAATTACAGGTATATTTTTAGGTTTTCCATTATATAAGTGGTTTAATATAGCCTTTCCAACATCTACAGATTGCCCACTTGATGGATAATGATGCATTCTTATTCCTGGTGCAGCATTTACCTCCATTATTACTCCATTATCTTTTATAGATTCTCTTATGCTTGGAGCTGTTATATCAATACCACATATATCTAAACCTATAATTTTTGCAGCTCTTATACAAAATTGCTTATTTTCTTCACATATCTCATTTGTGCAATCTATAGCAATTCCACCAGTAGAAAGATTTGCATTTCTTCTTAAAATAACTTCTTCATTAACTTTAGGAATACTATTTATTTTATATCCTGACTCTAGAAGAAGTTCTTCCATATCATTATCAATCTTAATTTTAGTTAAAGGCTTTTCATGATTATCACCTCTTAAAGGATTATTATTTAAATCATCTATAAGTTCTTTTATACTTTTTTTGCCATCACCTAAAACTTTTGGAGGAACTCTTAGTGAAACTGCTACTACTTCATTATTTATTACACATACTCTATAATCATTTCCACTAACGTACTTTTCAACTATTATATCTTCGTATTTTTTTGATAATTTATTATATATATTTATAAGTTCTTTCTCATCTTTAATATTTAAAAATACACCTTTTCCTTGATTTCCGCATTGTGGTTTTAATACGACAGGATATCCAATACTTTGAGCTGTTTTAAGCAAATCTATAACATTGTGTATTTTCTCTCCATCAGCTACTGGAATACTTTGACTTCTAAGAAGTGTTTTTGTAAGCATTTTATCACATGCTATATCAACGCTAACACATGTTGTATTTGAGCCTATAGTTGCTTCAATAATACGCCCTTGTTTTCCATATCCTATTTGATAATAACCCGAATTATCTATTTGAAAAACAGGCAAGCCTACTTTTTCGGCTGCTTGTTTTATAGCATCTGTACTTGGACCTATTACTTCTTTATTTAAAATATCTTTTATAATTTCTAACCTTTCTTTGAAATTAAATTCTTTTTTATTTATTAAAGAATTTATTAAATTTACAGCTAATTTTCCAACTTCAATCGCGGTATCTTCATACATAAATTCATAAATTATATAATAATGTTCTCCTTCACATACTCTTGCTTTTCCATAAGAAACATCTAAACCTAGAATATTTTGTATTGCAATTATAATATGCTCACAAATATGTGATAAATAAGTCCCTTCATTTAACCTTATGACAAAGCCACCTTCAACATCTATACCACATCTATGTTCTTTTAAAATAGGTAAAAGTTCTAAAAGCTTATCATTAAAACCCTCTATTTTATTGCTTGGTGTTTCAGAATATCCTTCTAAATCTAAGTCCATTCTTATACACTTTCTATGTGAATATATATTCCTCCCTTTAAATATCCTTATCCCTTTTATCTTCATCTCTAACTACTTCCTCCTCAAAAGGTATCTTATTTATTAAATCAAATCTATTTCCTTTAATTAGTACATGTAATTTAACATTAAATATACTTAAAGTTTTATTTCTATATTGCTCTGATATATTTGTATGATTTATTAAACTTCCATCAATTATGTATACAGCTCCATTTCCAATAACCTTAATAATCTTTCTTTCATCAACAACTATAGCTGTATCTTCATCTATTCCTATTCCTAAATATCCTGGATTTTCAGCTATAGCTGTTAATAACCTGCCTATTCTTCCTCTTTGACTAAAATGTTGATCAATAACAACATTTTCTATAAGCCCTAGCCCAGGACACATATTTATACTATATTTTTTAGGAGATTCTTCACTTTCTCCTTCTAAAATCATAGTCCCACTCATAACTGATGCACCCGCTGATGTTCCAACTATTATTTTTCCATTATGCATCCCATCCATAAGTGCTTTATTTAATGGAGTTCCTCCGATAAGACTAGTTATTTTTAGTTGATCTCCACCTGTGAAAAATATTAATTTAGAATCTTTTATAAGCTCTACATTCTCTTCAAGATAAGATTCTGATCTATCATCTATATTTAAAAATTCTATATTTTTTACTCCTATTTCTCTAAAAACTCTATTATAGATATCTTCCATTTCTTCTTGTATTTCAGATGCTATTGTAGCTACCAAAAGTAAGTCTTCATCTTTATTTATTAAGTTACATATTTCATTTAAAATTTCTTTTCTTCCATTTTTATCTTCTGCTCCACCTATAACAACTAAATCATAGTTTAATTTAGATTCCATATAATCACCTCAAATCATGCGTTTAATATTATTTCCTATAAACAAAATATTTATTCAGTAATCTTTGAAATAAAAAAAGATCCTACTAAAATATTAGTAAGATCTCTTTATTTTTTATATTAAGTTAAACAATTGCTCTTCCAGGTATTAATATTTTTTCTCCAGCCATTAAGAAATTAGGATCCTCTATTTCATTTATCCTAACAATTTCATCTACTGTTGTACTATATTTTTTAGCAAGGTTCCATAAAGTATCCCCCTCACTAATTATATATATAGTTATACTAGCATTTTTTTGTATTTCTTCTTCGCTACCTTCTAGCACATCTTTTACAAACTCTTTTCTAACTTCATATAAAACCTTAGCACACATATTTAAGTTAGCTTTTATAGCAATTGTATTAGCTTCTATAGCCACTTCCATACTTTCTATACTAGCTTTAACTAAAGCTTTCATATTCTCATTAACACCATTTGCTTCAATACCAACATTAAATGGAATATCACCAGATACCTTTTCTAGATATTTCTCTTCATCGTTTGTTTTATATACAACTTCACAGCTTATATATCCTCCAACTATAACTCTATCATCTATTAATGATTTTTCAGTAATTACTGGCTTACCAGAAAAAGTTATTATTTTCTCTGGCATCATATCTCCTTCATTCATATAAATATTATCTTTTACTATTGTTTCATTATTGTAGATACCTTTAACCATACCCATTTCATATTCATCTTTTAAAACTTCTATACCAAACTTTGGTGAATATGCATCAATCACTATATCTACATTTTTATTTGAAAATACTTTTACATTACATTCAACCGTAACT
This sequence comes from Clostridium sp., assembly GCF_034179595.1. Classification (GTDB taxonomy): domain Bacteria; phylum Bacillota; class Clostridia; order Clostridiales; family Clostridiaceae; genus Clostridium. The sequence continues at coordinate 26,283 of NZ_JAXFPT010000084.1, read as the reverse complement.
TCTGTATTAATAATTCTAGCTTCTCCTAAATCATCTTCTTCAACAACAACATCCTTATTTTTTATATTATAATCAGCTGTTATCATCATATCAGGAGTTACACCACTTACTTCAACTTCTTTTGATAGATATATATTATCTTCTAAATAATATATATCCTTACTTTCATTGCTTAAGTATAATATTGAAAGCGTACAATAACATCCACAATAAACCTTATCTTCACCAACTTTTATCTCTTTTTTATGAAGATTTAATTTAGACTTTAATATTTTAGATATTTGTGGCTTATCCATACTAACTCTTATAACTGATTTCCCAGCTATATCTATATTTTTATTAGCATTTGTATTATTTATAACTTCATTTTTCTTAAGAATTTCTACTCCATCTACTCCTTCAATATCTTTTATAAGTTCTACTTCTTTTTCATTATATAATTCCCAATTAAAAACAAGCATTCCATCAATAGATACTTTTCTCTCATTGATTATTTTCCCTTCAATATGTTCTACTCTACATTCAACTTCGCATAATACTCTATGTTCATCCTCTTCTAAATTTAAACTACTATTAAATTTTTGAGAATAATTTACTGATGAAACTACTGTGTTTTCTTCCTTTGCTAAATATAATAAATTATAATCAACCGTTCCTTCTATTATAACTTTATCTGCTAATATTTCTTTAGAAGAAATATTAGGTTTTGCTTCTATCATTAAAACTTTTTCTACATCTGGATGAGTATCAGGTATAAGATATTCTTCATTTAACATATTTGTTGTATCACATTCTCTTAAAAGTTGCTCAAATTGTATATTTTCTTTTATCACATCTATCTTTGACATTTTGTTAATCCCTCCTAATAAACTACTTACTACTATTTATATAAAAATATTCAAAATGTATGACTAATGTGAAATTAAAAAGAAACATTTTTTACAATCTATTATTAATTTTTTTACCATATTATCCATATTAAAGAACTTTTTTTCGTGAAATATATATTTTTTTAGACAAATTTAAAATTTATTTTATATTTTTGTTGACAAATATATTTTTTTGTCGTAATATAGTTATTGGTTATTGACCATATAACCTCTCATAAATTCTCAATACCCTTTTATACCATAGTTGAAAGATGGAAACCCACCATCTTTCTTTTTTTTATATTTTTTTAAATAGAAAAAAACTTCGAAAAATTCGAAGTTTTGTTTTCTATCCTGGAAAATATAATTGTACTGTTTGAGTTAATACATCTGAATAACTATATGTCACGGTTCTTTGGGCGTCATTGTCTAATCTTATTACAAATATGCTAGGGTAAGCGCTTTCTAAGACTCCATCATTAACCAGAATCTTTTTTCTTCCTCCATTAGCTTTTAATGTTACTTTTTCTCCAAGGTGTCCTTCAATATTTTTTTTAATTGAAGCAATTGTCCTATTAGTTTTCATAAAAACACCCTCTTTCTATTTTAATTATACCATTTTCTAGAAATTAAGTCAAATAAAATTTTAATTTTATCACTTAATAATTAAAATGTCAATATATTTCTACGATTTTATTATATTTTTATTATTTGTAAATGTAATCATGTTTATACATCTAACATAAAATTAACTTATTTTTACTAAATTTATAAAATATAAAGGAAAAATTATAATATAATTGAATATTAATATTTCTCCTTTATATAAATTAATTATATATTCTATAGTACTAATTATAGGATATATGATGATTTAGGATATCCTTCTCTATATTTGCCCCTAGTTTGCAAACCTCCAACCCCTTTTATGCCAGTAATTGTATTATCAATGACTTCCTTAATTGATACAACTTCATTAATCTTAGCATAGGCAATCTTTTCACATACAAATACAGGATCTAAACAATGAATAAGAACCCTGCTTGGAGAAGACGCAAAATTTGCTCCTGCATCTAATAAACTCTCATAACAACTTTGGCATGCACCTGCAAAAATTACTAATTCATCATAACTTGAGTTATAATCCCTGAGCGCTTTTACTGCATCTCTATAAAATATAGAGTTTCTATAATTATTAAGATTTAAATAATCTTCAGTTGATCTTAAAACACCATCATGCCCAGTTAAAACTACTATATCAGGCTTAATTTGTTTTACTAAATCAACTATTTTTTTAGGTTGTTCTTCTTCTGCTAATGCTACACCTACCGCATCAAGTGAGAGTTGTTTATATACTTTAAGACAAGTATCCATATATTCTTTATCTCCATCAACATGAAGTATCTTGCCAGGCCTACCAAAAAATAATTCTTCACTTTCATTGTTGTAAACCTTACTAATTTTATTATTAGGCTTTGTTATACCTTTTCTGTTATATATATCTCTAGATGAAATAGCAGTTTTTATGGCTTTATTAACTCTGCTATTTAATATTTTATCTTTTTCACCTGAATAATCTTCCGAAACTTTTTCTAAGTCTCCATCTTCAGCATCAGCTAAAATTCTTATATTTAATCCTTTTAATATAAATGTTACCTTTCCATCTATTTCTTTTATATCAATTATCTTAAAAGAAATATCTTTACCATATGATTTTCTAACTACAATATCTCCTACAACCATATAAATCACCTAAAAATAATATTATTCTATTTTATTGTATGTAGAAAATATTGTTTATGATTTAAATAAAATAAAACTCCATTTAAGATGGAGTTTTATTTTATTTAATATTGTATTCTTTTTTAAATTTTTCTAAGAATGCTAAATAATTTTCTCTTTCATCTATTATTCCTTGAAGTCTTTTAGCAAAAGTATTTTGTCCCCAATTAACTTCATTATAATAATATCTATTTGCTAATCTCCAATATCTTTGTGGGAATTGTAAATAAGCTAATAAAACCTTATATTCATCTTCTCTTATAGGAGATACACTATCATATGCTTCAATTATAGCTTTTGCATATTCAAAATCCCATTCAACTCTTTTTAGTACCTTTATCATGAAATTAGATATATCAAAAGCTCTTATTTCTCTCTTGCAATAATCAAAATCTATAATATTAACATCATCATTCTCATCAATTATAATATTATGATAAGTAAAATCATGATGACAGAAACTCTTATCATTTTCTGCTATTTCACAAAGTCCAAGATAATTAGAATTTTGTAATGTATTAAAAGCTTCTTTTCCCATTTCTTTATAAAATTCCATTGACTTAATATATATTAAATCAAAGTCGCTCTTATTGCTCTTTTTTCTAACCATATCTCTCATTTTATCTAATGATTTTACTCTTTTTTGCATAAGATTAAGCCATCTTCCAAGATCACTTTTTAATTTTGAATTTTCAGGTGGATCGTATCCTTTTGAAGCTTCATGTAATTTTGCTAAAGTCTCAGCAGCTAGTTTTACTTCTGAAATTTTATGAAAATCACACTCTCTTCCTTTTAACCATATTGATAATGTATATAAATCTTCATTTACTAATGCATATGGTTCACCTTCTATGTTTAAAAAATATTTATCTACTTTATCAAAACCATTATTTATTAAATGCTCTTTAGCACCATATACAAATAACAGTTTTTGTGGTCCATAATTTATCTTTTTTAAGCAACGTTCCCCTTTATTAGTCTTTAAATAATATACGCCCTTATTTGCCTTTAAAGTTTCAATTTCGATGTTAAATTGCCTTTCAATTTCAAATTCTCTCATCATTTTAATCACCCCCTAATATTTATATGTATCACATACTTGTTTTATTAACATTTTTTAAGGCAAATAGATATAATAATATTAAAAGTACTTTGAAAGGATTAAATCATGAAAGTTGGTATTGATGGTAGAGCCGCAAAATGGTATAGAGGAACTGGAATTGGTACGTACACATATCAATTAATAAATAGCTTAAATAATATAGATTTTAATAATGATTATTTAATTTTTACGCCTAATAATCCAGAATTAAGTAATCTAAATAAGAACTTTAAAATTGAAAATGTTGACACTGTAGTTAAGGAGAATTTTTGGGATGAGGTAAGAGTTCCTAATATTTTATCTAATAATAGCATGGAATTATATCATGTTCCCCAAAACGGTGTAGGACTTTCTAACAATATTAATTGTAAAAAAGCTATTACATTACATGATATAATCCCTCTTAGAATGCCAGAAACAGTTAGCGATAATTATCTTAGAATTTTCAATGAAGAAATACCTAAAATTTTAAGAACTTGTGATGGAATAATTACAGTATCAGAATTTTCTAAACAAGATATAAGTAAAGAATTTAATTTTCCTAAAGAAAAAATATATGTAACTTATTTAGCTGCTGAAGAAATCTATAAACCTATGAGTAAATCTCAATGCAAAAAGAATATTCAAAAAAAATATGGTATTTCATCAGATTTTATACTATATGTTGGAGGGTTTAGCCCAAGAAAAAATATACTTGGCTTAATTGAAGCATTCTCATTATTACCTCCCCCATATAAGAAGAATGTTAAATTAGTTATAACAGGCAAAAAAGGTCCTTCATATGATCTTTATTTAAATAGAGCTAGAAAATTAAATATAGAAAGCAATGTTATATTTACTGACTTTGTTCCACTTGAAGATTTACCTTATTTTTATAATGCTTGCGAAATGCTTGTATATCCATCCTTTTATGAGGGATTTGGATTACCACCTATAGAAGCTATGGCTTGTGGCACTCCTGTAATAGCCTCTACAGAAACTTCTCTTCCAGAGGTATGCTATGATTCTGCATTACTTATAAACCCCCATAACCCTGATGATTTAAGTTATGCTATGCAAAAAGTTTTAAGTGATAGCTTACTTGTCTTAGCTATGGTCAAAAAATCACTAACTAGAAGTAGATTGTTTTCATGGAAAAACACAGCATTAAATACAATAGAGGCTTATAAGGATATATTAAATAAATAAAATAAAGTGAGTGATTAAATTAATCACTCACATTTTTTATAATATCTTTTCTTCATAGAATCTTTTATAATCATCTAAGAACTTTATTCTAAAAACATCATTTTCAAGCTTTGTTATAAACCTATGAATAAAAACTTCTTCTTCCCATTCTTTACTCTTATGATAATATGATTTTATTATTGAATATATATCTCTTGGAAAACTCATTAATATATATATAAGCTTATATTCTTCATCCGTTATCTTAAATATATTGCTATAACTTTTTAAAGCAAGCTCTCCTTTTTTTATATCAAATACACTATTTTTAATCCATTTTAGAAGAAAATCAGCTATATCTAATGTCCTTAATCCTACTGTGGAATAATCAAAATCTATTAAATTAACTTTATTTTCATTTATAACAAAGTTATGATTTGCAAGATCATTATGACAAAGACAATTAAGTTCTTTATTCATTAATAATTCTCTATATCCACTAACCCAAATCATTTCATTAACTTTTGATATTTCTTCTATATATCTATCACAATTTTCTAGAAATAATTTATCAAATTCATTTTTATAAGTATAACCACTTACCCACTGCTTTATTTTTGTAAGATCTTCTTTTATTTCCTTATAGTAATTAAATAAATTATTAGATCTTTTAATAGTTATATTTTTAGCTTCTAAATTTTCTTCAATCATTTGAGATGCCTTATGCATTCTAGCTAATGCTTCACTGCACATTTCAACTTCTAAAGGATTGCTTATTGATGCTTCTCTTCCTTCTATCAAATCCATTACTATATATATTTCATTCTTCCATTTTATATAACTTTTACTTTCTTGTAGTTTATTCATTTTCATTATATATGGAAAGTTTTCACTTACATAATTAAGAGATTCATCTATAAATCTTATTCTATCCTCATCATAATCAACTTTTTTTAATATCTTTTTTCCTGAAGTGGTGTTTAGTATATATAATTTTCTTAGAGGAGTAATATCTAATATATCGAGTCCTAGCTTATCAAAAAAGTTTTTACTTAAATCATATTTACATAAAAACTTCTTATCTTCATATTTAACCCTGCCCATTATATGCCTCCTTTAAAAATTCAATTCCCTTTCAGCTATCACCTTAAATTCATCAATATTTCCATCTTTCCATTCGTACCTATTTTTATACCAATGTTTAAGGCTATCTATTGGCATATCAACCATTAAATTTATATATTGAAGACTATTCTTTTTAAGGTTTGTTTTTTGTACATACTCTTTGGCATATTCTCTTAAAGCTTCTTTGCTGTATATCTTCTTATATCTAATTAAATAATTTATAAAATCATCTTCTATTATGTTAAAATTAATCCTTTTTATCTTTCCTATTTCCATTCTATCTACTACTCTTAAATTATTTTCATCAACTCGTTCAATGCATATTTCATCTTTAAGCATTCCTCTTCTATATATATCCATACAATCAACATTTTCAATTTTTCTTAATTGATCCTTTACTTTATCTAAGACACATTTTTCATAATAGTTTAATTGATAAAATCTCTCGTCTAATTTTTTAGCCATAACACTAATTCTATCTACTCTCTTACCTATCTCACTTAAAATACTATTCTTTTCAATAGAATGATATCTCATTAAAATTTCCTGTAAATTAATTATTATATCTATATGATTTGAAATATTTATGCTTTCTCTTTTATTTTTAAAATACTTATCTATTATATAAATATCATTTTCTAATAAAAAATTTTTAAGAACTTCTTGATTTATAGTAATCATCTCCTAATTAAAAAAATCTTCTAAAAATTCTTCCTTTGCTTTTCTATCATCTAGATATTTATTTATTTTTTGCACAAAGAATTCTTCTCCCCATGGTTGTTGTTCCCAATAAACTTGTAATCCTCTTTGCCAAAAATCTTGTGGAAATAGCATAAAAAACTTGATTACCTGTTTTTCTTTTTTAGAAATTTCGATATTTTTAGAATATCCTTCAAATATTATATTAGCTTTCTTAATATCCCATCTATTATATTTCATAGATCTTATAAGTAAAGAACATAAATCATGTAAATGACTATCTAAGATGCAATAATCAAAATCAATTATATTTATTTTATTATTTTTTCCTATCAATATATTGTGATTTGCAAAATCATGATGACAAAACTCTCTTTTCATTAAATGATCTTCCATAATAGAAACATAATCACTATTTATAAGCCCATCTATGCTTCTATTAGCTCTTTTAATCTCTTCATTTAGATTTTTTAAAAATATATTATCAAATTCATTCTTTTTTGCCTTTTGAGATATTCTATGTGCAAAATCTAGTATTTCATCACGTCTTGTTTTAAATGTATTTATCCATGAAAGCCAATATATTCTCGGCTTCATAAGAGGAGTTATAGTAAAATCTCTACTATATAGATGAAGCTTAGATAAATTTTCAGAAACAATTTTTAATTCATTTATGTCATTATAATCAGCTTGCCTTGCTTCTATCCACTTAGTTAAATAAGCATAACTTCCATCTGGTAATTCTATATATAAATTTCCTTTTTTATCTTTTATTATATCTAATACATTTGAAAAACCTCTATTTTTCAAATGCACTATAGCTGAAAGAATAAAATAAAAATGAGGAAAATTATATTTTACTACCTTAAAACAATATTCCTCATCTGCACTTATCTTATAAGTATTTTTAATTTTAGTACTGCTTTTAACTTCTAAATCATAATTTTTCTCTATTAAATCTTTAATAACCTTTTCATTCATATACTTCTCCCAAAATTTATTTAATTTATTATATGAATACTAATAATTTAATGTGATTTCATTCACACATTTTATCCTGAATAATATTTTATAATATACAGATAAATTGAGGTGTTTTAATGAAAATTGGCATAGATTCTAGAAGTATAAATCTACATTCTGGAACTGGAATAGGAACATATACAAAAAACTTAATTTCAGAAATGATAAACATAAATAAAGATAATGAATTTACTCTTATATGGACTGGAAAAATAGATAATAATTTTAGTAAAGATAATACAGAACTCATTTATTGTTCTGGACGTCATAGCACATTTTTTGAAAGAGAATATATACCAAATATAATAAGCTCTAAAAAATTAGATTTATACCATATCCCTCAAAATGGCATAGGCTTTCCTTTTAATCACGATATAAATACTATAGTAACAATTCATGATCTTATTCCTTATATAATGCCAGAAACTGTGGGTTCAGGCTATCTAAAAAGATTTTTAAAAGATATACCAAACATAATAGAAAATTCTAAAGGAATAATTACTGTTTCTGAGTATTCTAAAAAAGATATATTAAGATTTTTTAGTGGTTATCCAGAAGACAAAGTTTTTGTTACACCACTCTCTACAAATTCTGAATTTGTACCTATGAATAAAAATGAATGTAGAAAAACAATTCAAAATAAATTTAGTTTCAACGAACCTTATATATTATATATAGGAGGATTTAGTAAAAGAAAGAACGTTCATGGACTTATAAATGCATTTTCTAAAGTTAAAAATAGTTTATCTAAAAAATATAAATTAGTTCTTGTTGGTTCTTTGAAAGATGAAGGGCTTAATTTAAAAAGATATGTTGAAAGCTTAAATCTAGAAAATGATATTATATTTACTGGTTTTGCAGAAGATAAGGATCTTCCTATTTTTTATAATGGTGCAGATCTTTTTGTATACCCATCTTATTATGAAGGTTTTGGACTGCCTCCACTTGAAGCTATGAGTTGTAAAACTCCTGTTATAACTTCTAATACTACATCAATTCCTGAAGTTACTAAAGATGCAGCATTTCTTATTAACCCTTCAGTAGATGAAGAGTTATCTAATGCTATATTTAATGTACTTGAAAATGATAATATTAGAAATGACTTAATTGAAAAAGGTTATAAAAGAAGCTTAGAGTTTTCTTGGAAACAGACAGCAAAAAATACTTTAAATGCATATGAAAATATAAAAAGCTCATTAATTCATTAATTATTTATAAAAAAATGCACACCAATTTATAAATTGATGTGCATTTATTATATTTATTGTGCTTCTAAAGTTAATTCAAGTGTCTTTGTTTTGCCATCTCTAACAACCTTAACACTTACCTTATCTCCAGCATTCTTAGTGTTTTTAATTTTATTTACTTCTTCAAGTGTTTTTACTCTCTTACCATCAAAATATGTTATAACATCTCCTGATTTAATTCCTGCTTTTTCTGCTGGTGAGAATGAAACTACTTCAACTACATATATACCTTCTGGTAAGTCATATTTCTTTGATAGTTGCTCATTTATTTCTCTAACTTTAACTCCTAAAGTTAATACAGGTTTTGATAAAACATCTAATTTTGATTTAACTTCATTTATTGGAATTGCAAAGCCTATTCCTTCAGCTCCTCCAGCTAATTTTAAAGTGTTTATTCCAATTACTTGACCTTGTGCATTAACTAAAGGTCCTCCACTATTTCCTTGATTTATAGCAGCATCTGTTTGAATTAAGTTAACTTGCTTACCGTTATCAGTAGTAACTGTTCTTCCAACAGCACTTACAACACCTTTTGTAACTGTTTGAGCAAAATCCTTTGATAAAGGAGTACCTATTGCTATAACTTCTTCTCCTGGTTTAACAGTATCTGAATTTCCAAGTTCTGCAACCGCTGGAACCTTCACATCACCTTCTAGTCTAATCATAGCAATATCTTGTGTTTGATCATAATTTACTACTTTTGCTTTTACTTCTTTACCTGTACTTAAAGTTACTGTAACTTCTTGAGCACCTTCAACAACATGATAATTAGTTAAAATATCTCCGTCTTCATTTATTATAAATCCTGATCCTATACCTTCGACTTCTTGAGATGTAAAGCCATTTTCCATTAACCCTTTAGTTGAAACTATTACAACAGCTGGTGCTACTTTATTAAATACTTGTTGCGTTGTCATAGGCTGTGAATTTTTAAAATCTGCAACAGCATTTTCATTTGCTATATTTTCAGTTTGAGTAGCTACACCCACATTATCTTTTTTCATCATAATATATGTTAAGCCACTACCACAAAATCCTGAAAGTAATGCTACAATAACAACAAGTGCCCCTATGCCAAAAATTCTTCTACCATTTTTCTTAGATCTTTTGGTTTTTTCTATGTTATCACCATACTCATTTGTATTTGCCTTTGTATTATCATCTAAGTAACTCATTAAATACCTCCAAATTATTTAAATACATCATATTTTAAGTATAAAAAAGTTTTGTGTCAAATATATGGCATAAAAGAAAATTTTTACTTAAATTTTATTTATATTTTAACAAAAAATACTGAATAGGATTATCCTATTCAGTATTAATAATATATCCTAAGATTTATTATCTATCCATTAATTTTTATTTTGAGAATTCTTCTTCTCAATTTTCCTAGCTGTTTCAACAACTTTCTTAATTGCATTTTCAACATTCTTTGAATCTACAATAGAATAAGCTGGTCCATTATAATCACTCTTATACTGGAATGTTAAATCACCACCACCAAGTCTTTTAAGTGAATTATCACTTTCATTACTTAATATATAAAAAGGTATATCTTTAAACATTCCATCTCTTTCACTATTATCTATCTTGTCATATAAATTTTTTGTTTCGTTGTAAACAGCACTTCTATAACTACTTTGATTTTTCTTATAAGAAAACTCTTGTCCTATAAAACCTGAAATATTATTTTCAAAGTCATCAACGCTACTAGCTAGTCCAAGTTTATCTAATAATAGAGTGAATGAAAAATTAGATCCAATAGACTCTATTTTTTTCCTAATTAAATCAGCACTTTCTTTAATTTTTTCTTTCGTACCATCTTCTGATTTATTTTCATCATATGGATTTATTAATACTACGCCTTTTACTACATCAGGATACATACTAGCAAAATTCGTCATAACTAAACTTCCATATCCTTCTCCTACTAATATATAAGGTCCACTTGCAGCTGCTTTTCTTAATAATATTTTTAAATCTTCAGCTTGTTCTTTAGGGCCTATTCTACTTCCTGAATCATTAAAACCATAACCACGTCTATTATATACAAAAGTTCTTACTCCAAGTTCCTTTTGTACTTCATCAGCTACGCCTTTCCATTCATAAGAATTCATTCCTATATCACCATCAAAAATAACAGTGAAATCTCCACTTCCTGAAATATTGTATTCCATTTTCTTTTCATTAACTCTTGTATACTTCATTCGGCTCCCAAATCTTTCATTTATATAAAAGCCATATCCCCATTGAATTAAAAATCCAGTAATCAATACAATTAATGTTATTATCATAATTCTTTTAAATAGCGTCATCTTTGGAATTTTTTCTTTCATATCAACAATTTGAAAACTATTCGAATTAGGTAGTAACTTCATATCCATCCCCCTATTTATACTATAGTTTTAAATTAGGTTTAGCATTTAAATCCAATGTTGATTCTTCACCCTTTATAAATCTAAAATAGGCAGCACTTCCTATCATTGCTGCATTATCTGTACATAAAATTGGATCTGGGAATAGTATTTTTATTCCTCTTTTATTTCCTTCTAAAATTAATGCTTCTCTTAATGCTGAATTTGATGCAACTCCACCTGCTATTGCGATTTTATCTAAATTCTTATCTTTGCAAGTTTTAAAAACATTATCCTTTAATACTTCTACTACAGCATTTTGGAAAGATGCTGCAACATCAGCTCTATTAACTTCAACATTTTGCATCTTTGCTTTATTTAGATAATTTAAAACTGCTGATTTTAGCCCACTAAATGAAAAATCTAATGTATTATCATGAAATTTAGCTCTTGGAAATGCTATTGCATCTTTATTTCCTTCTTTAGCTAATTTATCTATTTTAGGTCCACCTGGATATCCAAGCCCTAACGCTCTTGCTACTTTATCATATGCTTCTCCAGCTGCATCATCTCTTGTTTGCCCTATAACTTCATATTTTCCATAATCTTTTACATGAACTATGAAAGTATGTCCTCCTGATACTACAAGTGATACAAAAGGTGGTTTTAAATCCTTATGTTGTATGTAATTTGCTGATATATGTCCTTCTATATGATTAACACCAACTAATGGTTTTTTAGTTGCCATAGATAATCCTTTAGCATATTGTAGGCCTACAAGTAATGCTCCTACAAGCCCTGGGCCATATGTAACTCCTATTGCATCTATATCATCTAAAGTCATGTTTGCTTTTTCTAAAGCTTCCTGTACAACCGCATTTATAACTTCAGTGTGCATTCTAGATGCTACTTCAGGAACAACACCTCCGAATTTTTTATGCGTGTCTATTTGAGAAGCTATTATGTTAGATAAAACTTCTCTACCATTTACTACAACAGCAGCTGATGTTTCATCGCAACTTGATTCAATTGCTAAAATTACTTTTTTATCCATCTAAACTCCCTCTTTTTTAAAAAATCATGTAAATTTACTATTTGTAATTATACTTCATTACAAATTTATTATCAATGAAACATCTACTTGTTAAGTATTTTTTAATAATGTATATTTAAATATATGTATTTTTAACATTTATATTTCAATATTTCACAAATCAAATTTAGAAGGAGTTTTTTTATGTCACAATACGCTAAAATAATAGTTAAAGGATCTCCCATAACTAAATCAAATTTTAAACTTCATAATAAAAACGGACGAGCTATACTTCCCTTTAATACAGGTAATAAAAATCATGATAGATATGCTCTTTACGAACAAGAAATAGCATATATTGCAAGATCTCAAAATCCAAGCATTACTTTTACAGAAAGCTTAATTGCAATACTTAAGGTTTATTATAAAAGTGAAAAGCGTCATCCTGATACAATAAATATTTCAAAAAGTATTTTTGATGGTATTGAAAAAAGTGGTCTTATAGTAAATGATGCGCAGATAGTTAAAATAATAACTGAAGAATATTATGATAAAGAAGATCCACGTTTTGAACTTGAATTATTCCCAGTTAGTGAATTTGAACTTTCATTTTCAATAAATAAAAGAGAAACTGCATTAGAAAAAAAACATTATGATCCTATAAAAAAAGTTTCTACTTTAAAACAAACAAATAATAAAAATTCAAAACAAGAAACAGATACAAAAAATACTTCAATTTCTGTATGCGAAATATGTAATAAAGAAATTTCTCCTAAAGATTCAATTAAAGCAAACAAAGGAAAAACTTTAATATGCAAAAAGTGTTTTAATAAACTATTTTAAAAGAGGTGTTTTTATGAATACTGATGTTGATATAATTTTATTTGGAGATAGTCTTACTTTTGGGTTTGGAGTTCCTAAAAAAGATTCTTGGGCTTATAAACTTCAAGAAAAATATAATAATATCACTATATTAAATAAAGGAATAAATGGAGATACAACTTCCTCTATGCTTACTAGATTTTATAGAGATGTAACAAGTAAAGCCCCTAAAAAAGTATTTATAATGGGTGGAACTAATGACTTATTAAGTGGTAGAAATATTAACTATATAGTTGATAACATAGAACTCATGATAAAAGATAGCCTTAGTATCGGTGCTTCGGTTATAATTGGAATTCCTCCTATAATCCTAAAAGATTTAGCAGAAAACTTATTTATGCCTTCAAATTATTATGATTATTGTGATAAATCTTTACCTCTTCTTAGAAAAAAAATTATTTCACTGTCAAAAAAATATCCATTCAAGTATGCTGACCTTTATAAACTAACTAAAAATCATATACACGAACAGATATTTTTAGATGGAATTCACTTAAATTCATTAGGAAATGAACTTTTATTTAGATATATTATGGATATAATTTGATGCTACAAATCCAGCATCAAACCCATTTATATCTTTCATTTCTATGCATTTTTTACCGTATATTATATTTCCACAAGCAAATATTCCGTCTTCTGATGTTTGATAATTATCTACATAAGGAGTATTAATATTTTCATCAATTTTTATATTAAGATTTTTCACCATTCCAAGTTCTGGGTAATAGCCTACTGATAAAAATAATGAATCACATTCAATTTCTCTAATTTCATTTGTTTTCTCATTAAATACCTTAACTTTATTAATTCTTTTATTACCATAAACATCTACAAGCTTTGTATTTTCTAAAATATCTATATCAAAGCCTTCAAGTATTTCTTTGTTTTCATCTGTAAACTTAAAAATATTATCTTCATTTATTATAATTGCAGAAACTTTTCCACCTTCGATTTCTAATCTTCTAGCAAGTATTAATGCCCATCTATTATTAGCTACTATTACAGGATTTTTACCTGGTAACATTCCTTCAAAATTTATGAATCTATGTGCATTTCCTATTGTAAATACCCCAGTAAATCCGCTTGTTGAAGTCAATACATTTCCTGTATATCTTTCTCTACAACCTGTTGCTAAAATAATCGCTTTAGCTTCTACATCACAAACTCCTTCTTTTTCATTTACATAAGTTATTATCTTTTCTTTAGATATATTTAAAACGCTAGTCTTTTTCTTTTTATCAAATTCATGTTTAGAAAGTTTAATCTTAATAAATTCTATAAATTCTGGCCCCGTAACTTCTTCCCCTAAATATGATTTACCAAAGCCATTGTGAATACATTGATTTAGCACACCACCAAATTCATCTTCCTTTTCAATTAAAAGTATATTTTTTATTCCATTTTGTAAAGCTGAAAGAGTTGCTGTCATTCCTGCTATTCCTCCACCTATAACTACTAAATCATATTTTTTCATGGCCCTACACTTCCCTTACTACATATTAATTAATCTCTATTTAAAATAATTTAATACCCAATTAATACTATAAATTATATCATATAAAAACTTTCTAATTCCATATCATTGTAGTTATAGGTTTAATAAAATTATTATATTAATACTTTCTTGCTACATTTTAGTTTATTGATTAAATATAGACCATATAATATAATTTTAGTTGACTACATTCAAAGGGGTGACAACATGAAAGAGTTCTTTAAAAACTTTAAATTTGAATTTAATAAGGATACACTTTTTCGAATTATATTATTTTTAATTCCATTGTTTGGAATAGTTTTTAAAAGTATTCTTTTACAATGCTTTATCGTTAGTAAAAATCCTCATAACTTAGATATCATAAAAGGATTTAATAACTCTAGATATTTCTTAGATTATTACTATGCTTTTGCTTTAATATTTTTAAGTTTTGCTTTACTTTTTAAAGGCAAAGGAAGAGTAATATATCTATTTATAATGGATTTAATACTAACAATAGTAATTTTAATTGATATTATATACTTTAGAGGATTTTTAACAGGTCCATCATTGCTTTTATTTACTCAAACTGCAAATCTAGATAATATGTCTGGAAGTATACTTTCGATGTTTAGTATATATGATATTTTATTTTTTATAGATTTCATAATAATGGCAATATACGTTTTCTTTACTAGAAAATCTTACGTAAGAGTTCAAAAAAGAGCTATAAAAACATTTTTATGTACATTAATACTTCCTATAATTTTTATTGTCTATGTACCATTTAACATATATATTCTTGGAAATAAAGATGTTAAAAACTCATATTTATTTGATAATTATGATCCAATAAATACTATCCAATATTTTTCACCTATTGGATATCATATATTTGATGCAATTAATGTATATAAGGATTCAAAACCTTATAAATTAACTGAAGAAGAAAAAGATCAAATAAATGATTATTATAAATTTAAAAATGAAAACTTACCTAATAATGATTATTATGGAATGTATAAGGGTAAAAATCTAATTGTAATACAAGTAGAATCTTTAGAAAGTTTTATATTAGGTCAAGAAATAAATGGTAAAAAAGTTACTCCTGTATTAGATAGTTTAATCAGTAAAGGAGCTTATTTTCCAAATATATATGAACAAGTTAATGAAGGGACAAGCTCTGATGCAGATTTAATGGTTAATACTTCAATGCTACCACTTAAAAGAGGATCAACATTCTTTAGATATCCAAATACAGTTTATAATTCTCTTCCACTAATACTTGAACGTAATGGTTATGATACTGAAGCTATACATCCTGATAAGGGTTCTTTCTGGAATTATAGAAGCGGATTAACAGGAATAGGATTTAAAAGATTCACTGATTTTTATTCATTTAATGCTGATGAAATAATTGGACTTGGTTTAAGCGATAAAACTTACTTTAATCAAGTTGCTCCTATGCTAGAAAAATTAAAGCAACCATTTTACGCATTTACTGTAACACTTACAAGCCATGGACCATTTGACCTTCCAGAAAAATTAACTAAATTTAATTTAGATCCTGAACTTGGTGAACTTGGAGGATATATAGAGAGCATACATTATACAGATGCTCAAATAGGCCATTTCTTAAGTCTTCTTGATAAAGAAGGATTACTTGATAATACAGTAATTGCAATAGAAGGAGATCATACTGGTGTTCATAAATATTATCAATATAGATTAGATTACTTAAATAAAAACTTTAAAAGTAAATTTGCTAATTTAAGTAACAAAAAAGATTGGTATTCAAACAACGGACAACCAACTGTTCCTCTTATAATTTATAATAAGAGCAAACCACTTGGCAAAACATTTAATACTGTAGGTGGCCAAATTGATATAATGCCAACACTTTTATATGCTCTTGGAATTCCTTCTAGTGAATACCAAAATACTGCACTTGGAAGAAACTTATTTAATACAAAAAGAAATTATGCAGTGCTTACAAATGGCAAACTTGTTGGTGATTTAACTGATCTTTCAGATAAAGATAAAACACTTATAAAAAATTCTATTGATATGTCAGATAAAATGATACGTTCTGATTATTTTAAGGATAATAATAACAATTAATAATAAAGAGCAAGAATTTTATTTCTTGCTCTTTTTATATTTATATACAACTAATATAAGTACAAAGATTATTGCTATTACAATTATAATTATATAACATTTCCTTAATATCTTTTTTATTAGAATTTGATTATTTCCAGTATAATATCCTAGTTCTACTAAAAATGTATTTACTACTATAATTGCTATTGTTGATATTATTATAAATATATATTTATTTAATTTTTCTACACCAGCTAATACTGATATATATGTACGTAAAAGAGGTACTAACCTTGCTAATATAATTGTAAACCATTTATATTTGTTTAATATTAATCCAAGCTTATCTATTATTTTTTTGCTCTTTGGAGACTTTTTTTCAATTTTAATTAATGCATCATTACCTTTATAATATCCAACCATATAATTAAATAAAGAAACTATAATTTCAGTTGCTATTGTACATAATAGCACTAAAAATAAATTAAACTTTCCATAAGAAACTCCTAATCCTATAAGTGGTAATACCACTTCACTTGGCAATGGTAATACACAAATAAGACAAATTCCTAAATATCCAAATGTATGTATTAATTGATTTGCTATACCTACAACATTCATCTTTTCGCCTCCATTATTTAGAATTTTAGCATCTAATAATTAATAGATGCTAAATAATATAATAAGATTTATTTGTTATTTTTCTTTAAATACTTTTTATATATAAACACAAGCAATGCAATTATTATTACTGATATACATAAAATCGAATATTTTTTTATTATACTTTCTATAATCTTCATGTTACTTCCTAGATAATATCCTATAATCAATAAGCCAAAATTCCAAATACCAATACCCATAGATGAAAATGCAATAAATATAAACTTATTAACCTTTTCTACTCCTGCAAATAGTGATACGTGGGTACGTGCAAAAGGCATAATTCTAGTTAAAAATATTGTAAGCTTTCCATAACGTAAAAATAACAACTCTATACTATTTATTGCTTTTTCACTACGTGGTACTTTTTCTTTAAGCCACCTTATTATAGAATCTCCTCCCAAATATCCTATTGTATAACTTATTAATGCACCTATTATCGCTGCACACATTACACATATAAATACTAATATAAAATTATATTTTCCATTTGCAATTCCAAAACCAATAAACGGTAAAATAACTTCACTTGGTAATGGTAAACATGCATATTCAAGCATTGTAATTAGAAATATCCCTAAATATCCAAAATTATCTGTGATATTCATAATAATAGTAATTATATGTTCCATTAAAAGCTTACTCCTTACACCTAAATTCCGCTTTGTATTATATCACTTAGATATTATGAATTTATTAATAAAAAAGCATAAGAATATAAATTTATATCCTTATGCTTAAAAGTAAACTGCTATTCTCCCGCTATTGATAATTCACTAATAAGTACTGATGGAGATCCAAAACTACTCATTGGGAACTTTATATCAGAACAAACTTCTTCTACATCCTTTAAAAGCTTAAAGAAATTACCTGATACTGTTATTTGTTCTATAGGGAATGTTTGTTTTCCATCCTCTATCATAAATCCTTTAGCTGCTAATGAGAAATCCCCTGTTATTGAATTAGCGCCTGCATGAAGTCCTGAAAACTCACTAATTATAACTCCATTCTTAACTTCCTTTAAAAGTTCTTTAAAATCTTTTTCTCCATTTTTTAGATAGAAATTTGTAGGTCCCACACTTACTGGTGATGCGTATGAACTTTTAAATCCATTTCCTGTTGATTTAATACCTGCTTTATTTGCAGTCTTTAAATTATAAAGAAGTGTTTTAAGTTTTCCATTTTCAACTACTTCTTTTTCAAAAGTTGCAACTCCTTCATCATCAAATCCAACTGAAGCCAATCCATCTTTCATTAATGGATTATCTATTATTGTAATTTTATCAGAAGCTATAATTTCGCCTTCTTTATCTTTTAATAGTGAAATCCCCTTTTGTGCTGAATCAGCATCAAATACTGACCAAAATGATTGAAGTAGAGAAACCATTGCTTCATTTTTTATTACAGTCTTATATTTATTTGATTTTATTGATCTTGCTCCTACTTTTTCCATAGCCTCATCTATTGCTTGTTTAGCTATTTTTTCTGGATTTAACTCATCTACTGATTTAGCTTTTCCATACCCAAATCCATCATACTTTTGATTATCTATTTTTATTATAGGTACAACATAAGCTGTTAAAAGATTAGATTTATCTGTAAGCTCTAACCCCTTTGAATTCATAAGACCATATTTAACATTTACGTAACTTATACCACAACCTGCAAAATTAACTACTTTATCTGAATATTTCTTACACTCTTTTTCCATATCTATAGCTAGATCAATAAGTTTTTTTGCATCTATATTTTCTAATTCTTTATAGTAGCTTTCAACCTTACTATATTCTTTATCACCTTCATATATAAATTGAGGATCATCATTTTCTATTGATAAAGCTGATGCTTTTGCATTTTCTACAAGCATTTTTATAGCATCTTCATCTATTATTTCAGTATAAGAATAACCCATCTTTCCATCTATCTTTGCTCTAAAAGATACACCAAATGACTTATTTAAATTATACTTTTCAACCTCTTCTTTATATATGCTTATACTTAAACTTTCTTTATTTGAAAAATATATTTCAAATTCTGCAAGTCCTTCTTTTCTTGCTTCTTCAAAAAGTTTATTTTTAAAATCTTTAAATTCCATATCCTAATACACCTCCTATCTTCCACCTACAGTTATTTCTTTTAATCTAATCATTGGCTGACCAACATTAACTGCTATACTTCCTGATGATGATCCACACATCCCTTGTGCCTGCTCAACGTTAGTTCCTACCATATCAATATTCATTAATACTTCACTACCTTTTCCTATAAGGCTAGCTCCTCTAACTGGTTCTGTAATAACACCATTTTTAACAAGATAACCTTCTGCTACTGAGAAGTTAAATTCTCCTGTAATTGGATTTACTGAACCTCCTCCAAGTTTTCTTGCATATAATCCATCATCAATAGATTTTATTATATCTTCTGGATTATCTTTTCCAGGTGCTATATAAGTATTTGTCATTCTTGAAGTTGGTGCATACTTATAATTTTGTCTTCTTCCACTACCTGTTGGCTTCATTCCCATTCTTCTTGCATTTAATTTATCTATCATGTATCCTTTTAAGATACCATTTTCTATTAATACATTCTTTTGAGATGGCATACCTTCATCATCAATATTTATTGAGCCCCAAGCATTTTTTATAGTTCCATCATCAATTGCAGTAACCTTTGAAGATGCTATTTGTTCTCCTATTTTTTCTGCAAATTCTGAATTACCCTTTGCAACTGATGTAGCTTCTAATGAATGACCACAAGCTTCATGGAATAAAACTCCACCAAATCCATTATCAATTGCAACAGTCATTTTTCCAGCTGGACATTCTTTTGCATGTAACATTGTAACTGCACTTCTTGCAGCCTCTTTTCCATACCATTTTGGATCTATTTCATTAAACATTTCAAATCCCATTGAACGTCCTGGGCCCTCAAACCCTGTCTGATTTTCACCATTTTTTGATGCGACTGCACTTATTGCAAGTCTTGTTCTAACTCTTCTATCTTCAACACATAATCCATCAGTATTAGCTATTAAAATTCTTTGATCTTTATCTAAATAACTAACACTTACCTTTGTAATATCTTCACTATATTCCTTTGCACTATGATATGCCATTTTCATTAGTCCAATCTTTTTAGCATATAAAATATCACCTGGATAATACTTTATTATGTGCTTATTTGGAACTAAAATAGCATCATTAACAAATATCTCTTTTTCTTCTTTTAGCTCTCCAAGTGCTATAGCAGCTTTATAAGCTGTATCTAAAAGACTGCTTAATGAATTATCATTAGTATATGCATAAACGCTCTTAAGCCCCTTAAAGATTCTTATACCAACACCATAGCTTCTACCACCTATAGCATTTTCTACTTTATTATCTAAAATTCCTAACGAATTATTTATTGTATCTTCTTCATAAATTTCTGCAAAATCTCCACCTGTGCTCATGCACTTTGATAGAACTTTTCCTATAACTTCTTTTGATAACATTCTATACCTCCCATTATTTTGATTTCTTTTGAAACTCTTTAAATGAATTTCCCCAATAATCTACATAAACATTTTCACACCATTCTGCCATTATAACTTTTTCTCCTTTTTCAATATCATATCTCTCTATTGGCTTTTCGCTTAATGTATTATTTTTAATTTCATAAATCAATACTTCTCCATTTATTATTATAACAGCTAGATTTCCTCCTGGAGATATGTACGCATCTTCAATGAAAGGAACTTTATTTTTTAATACTCTCCACGGAATTACTAATGTATCATATTTAACTAGATTTTCATTTGGGATTATTGATAATTTATAATCATATGAATCATTGTCAGGATTAAATGGTGATATTTTTCCTTGTAATACCCACTTGCCCTCTTCTCTTTTCATAGTAAAATTACTATACTCAATATATTTTTTAGATAAGCTTTTTTGTTTATCCGTAAGTTTTTCATATGCATTTCCAAAATCTTGTTTATATATTAAATCTGTATTTTTTGGATAAATATCTTGTATTGCAAGAGGCTTTTCCGTAGATAAATTATCTACAGGAAGTACTTCATATTGTGAAAACTTATTTTCAAAATTATTTCCTTCATACTTTTCAGTAGAAATATAATCATTGCTTATAAAATTTATACTCCTATAAATATCTTTATCATCATTTAGTATAACACTACCTTCTTTTCCTTTTCCATCAAGAGTATTTGCTACAAAATACTCTTGATGTTTATTATTATTATTTAATACTCTCTTTTCTAATGTCCATATTCCAGACATTCTAGGAAATATTATACCATCTGCCTCTTCTATCTTTTGAATCTTATCATTCTTGTAACTTATCCATAGCGTTTTATACTTTTCATCAGTATATGTTCCATCCTCTTTTTGCTCTCTTGGTTGCTTAAAAGCTAAATATAGCCCTAAATCATTCTTTACCTTTTCAATATGAGTAGGTGAATTTATTAATCTATTACTTTTATTTTTAAAGCTTTCTTTTAAAATATCTCCAACTTTTTTAACAGTAAGAAATACTCCTTGATAATATATATAGCTTTTATCATCATCTATATGAAAAAAATCAAATATAATATTATTTTTATCATTTGCAGTTATCATATCAACATGATCATTTTGTATTCCTAAATTCTTAATAGTAAATCCTGCTTGATAAGAAATATAATAATCATCTTTTACAACTTTTAACTTATAATCAACACCATCATATGTTTTATCATCAATATTTATATTTTTATTTCCTATATCAATAATTTTACCTTTTAAACTCTCAACATTATCACTATATATATTCTTGTCTAAAACTTTATAATTTGTTATTTGCCATTTTCCTCTTATAGCTAAGTCATTATTCTTAGGTGGCTTTATTTCAATCATCTGATTAATATCCATTGCACCACAACCGCTTAATGAAAATAAAGTAAAAATAGCAATTATAAATAATATTACTCTATTTTTCATAATAGATTTCAGCTCCTTCAACTTTAGGTATAGTTATTATAATTTCAGTTCCAAAATGCAATTCACTCTTTATAACCAAACTGCCATTATGTAGCCTAATTATTTCATCTGCTATTGAAAGACCAATACCTGCATTTGAATTTGCATTGCTTCCCTTATAAAATTTTTCTTTAACTTTATCAATTTCATCTGGAGCTATTCCACATCCATTATCTTTTACTTTTATAATAAAATTATCTTCTAAAGTATTAAATTCTACACTAACATTTCCTTGTTGTTGTGTAAATTTAAATGCATTATCAATTACATTTATAAGCACTTGCTTCATCCTATTTACATCTATACTAAACTCATCTTCACCAGCATTATTATATACATAAAAATTTATATGTTCCCGCTCTGCTCTAGGCCTCATATATAAATCTATATATTCTGCAAAATCTCTTATGCTTATAAGTTGTTTATTAAGAGTTATCCTATTGTTTATAAGCCTTGAAAAGTCTAATAATTCTTCTACCATACCTGATAATCTATCAGTTTCTTTTTCAATTATATCAAATCCAAGCTTTAATGTTTCTTTATCTGTATTATCATCATTAAGTGTTATTACCCATCCTTTAATTGCAGTTAAAGGAGTTCTTAATTCATGTGAAATTGATGATATAAAATTATTTTTCATCTCTTCTCTCTGTTCAAGCTCTTCCGCCATAAAATCTAAAGTGTCTGCAAGTTGACCTACTTCATCTTTAGATATAGAATTATTTCTCTGACTTAAATCTCCATTTGCCATTTTTTTAGCTGTATCTTTAAGTTTTAATATAGGCGTTACTATATTTCTTGCCATAATAAGACTAATTATAATTCCTATTATTAAAACAATAATTGATATTATTATAAAAAATCCTACTATTGTAGTTATAGATTCATCTATAACCTTTAATGATGTAACAAATCTTATTACTCCTATTATCTTTCCATTTACCTTTAAAGGTTTAGTTACAGCCATTACTTTATGTTTTTGATATGGTACATTTCCTACCCATCTACTACTTTCACCTTTTAACGCTTTTTTAATTTCATTACTCTGCTGTATAGATCTATCATCAACACCTATAGAATCCATTAATAGCTTACCTTTATCATCAAATACTTGAACTTGAGCTGATGTTTGTTTCCAAAAAGAATCAACATTATCATAGATATTCTCTAATAATGATGACGTTGAATAATATCTATCATAAAAATTAACTGCTAAATTAATCTGATTTTCAAGGATAGTTTCCGTATTATTATAATAATATTGTCTTACAAAAATAGCTAGTAATGTATCTAATATAATTATCGTCATTAGAACTACTATTATAAAGTTTCGTATTATCCTACTCTTTATACTTTTCATATATTATCCTCTCCATCTATAGCCTATCCCCCAAACAGTTTCTATAAATTTCGGTTCTGAAGAATTTTCTTCTATCTTTGCTCTTAATCTTCTAATATTAACATCGATTATCTTAGGATCTCCAAAATAATTGCAACCCCAAATACTATTTAAAAGTTCATCTCTTGAAAATGCCTTATTAGGATTTTCAATAAATGTTTTCATGATTAAATATTCTTTTGGTGTTAATTCTATTTCTACTCCATCCTTAGTTATCTTTTGTGAATAAAGATTTATTACAAATGGACCATTAACAATTTCATTAGATTTCACATCCGTATTTTTCTCTAATCTTCTTAATATTGCCTTAACTCTAAGGACTACTTCTAAAGGATTAAATGGTTTAACTATATAGTCATCTGCACCATATTCAAGACCCATTACCTTATCCATATCTTGTCCCTTTGCTGTAAGCATTATAATTCCCATATCAGGATATTTTTCTCTTAATTTATCACAAACTTGAAATCCATCTATTCCAGGCAGCATAACATCTAATATAGCAATATCGGGATTTTCTTCAATCGCCTTTTTTATTCCATCTTCTCCATTACCTGCTTCTATAACCTCAAAATCATTTCTTAATAAATTTATTTTTAAAAATCCTCTTATACTAACTTCATCTTCTACTAATAATATCTTAGCCAAATTTAACACCTCTCTTTTGTATATTAAACAAATATTCTAAAAAAGAAGCTTAATATAACTAAGCTTCTTTAATACTATTATAATCTATATTCATATTTCTTAACATTATTTAATTGTTCTAAATTCATATCCTTTAGCCTTAAAATATTCTATTATTTCAGGTAAAGCCTTAACTGTATTCTCTTTTTGATAAGTATCATGCATTAAAAATACAACACTATCAGCATTTTCTCCTAAAGCTTCTACACTTGTTTTAGTTTTTTCAACTAATTGTTCAGGAGTATTTACTCCACCATTTTCAGCATCTCCATTTAATGCATTCCAATCAACAATATTTACGTTATTTTTATCTAATACAGGCCTAGCTTGTTCTCTTCCTTGCCATGACCAGTATCCTCCTGGGAATCTAACTACTCTAGTTTCAAAATCTTTTCCTAAGACAGATTTTAATAAATTATTTGTTTTATTATATTCTTCCATAAATCTTTCTATATTTATAACTCTATTTGGATACAAATATGAATAATCATGGCTATAACTATGGTTTGCTATTGCATGACCATTTGAGGCTATTTTCTTTAAAATTTCACTAGTTGCCTTTTTATTAGCCTCTATACTTTTTCCCATTATGAAAAATGTTCCCTTAACATTATATTTATCTAAAATCTTTAAAACTTCTGGAGTATTTGTAGTTGATGGACCATCATCAAAAGTTAAATATACTACTTTTTTTCCATCTTCTCTTACTGGATAATGTAATTGACCCTTAAGAAGACCTGAAGTACGCTCTGAAACAACAACTGCATCATCAGCGTTAGGATCATCTTTTAATGCTAGATATCCTGAATTATCTTTCTCCTCTATTTTATTTTCATTACTACTTTCTTTATCGTCTTTTTCCTTTGCTAAAGCTTGTTCATTTTTATTATTTGAAGAAAAAGCTGAATAAATACCTATTCCACCAATAATTAATAATACTACTAAACCTAATACTAAACCTTGTTTTTTTCTTTTTGCCATCTTAAAATTCCTTTTCTTATAATTTCTCTTATCTTTATTATATTTAATTACATTTAATTATATTTAATTATATTTATTATTGTTTGTTATGATTTATCCCTTTATTATTAACAATATAATTATATTACTTAAATTATATTTTACTATTACAAAAATGTTAATATAAATTACAATTTCGTAACATTGTTCATTACATATTTTAACATAAACTTATATAAATATACATTATTAATTAAATTTTTTATAGAAATGAACGCAAAAAAAATAAGCTAAATTTAGCTTATTTTTGGCTCCGCGAAGAGGACTCGAACCTCCAACCTGTCGGTTAACAGCCGAATGCTCCACCATTGAGCTATCGCGGATTATTAAATTCAGAATTATTCTCTGAAAATTGTACACGAATTTTTGTTGATTATCTATGTATTGGTCAAGCCCTCGACCTATTAGTATCAGTCAGCTGAACATGTTACCATGCTTACACCCCTGACCTATCAACCTTGTGTTCTTCAAGGGGTCTTACTAGCTTACGCTATGGGAAATCTCATCTTGAGGTGGGCTTCACGCTTAGATGCTTTCAGCGTTTATCCCTTCCCGACTTAGCTACCCAGCTATGCTCTTGGCAGAACAACTGGTACACCAGAGGTCAGTCCATCCCGGTCCTCTCGTACT
>NZ_JAXFPT010000079.1:0-29436 GCF_034179595.1 Clostridium sp. | reverse complement strand
AAGTTTTTATAGTTGTTGCTATACCATCATTTCCTTTAACTCTCTTACTCATATTGGCTCTTGTTATATATCCTGACTTCTTACATTGTTCTATAAAATCTTCTTTATTAATTAATATAAAATCTAAACCATTATTTTTTTATATCTGCTTAAATCATCAAGTATTAAATTTAACCTAATATAAGTTCTATTTTTATCTATTAAAATCTTATATGTTGAATTATCATCTCTTAAATGTGGCTCATTTAATACCATATCATTAATCTTAATTATCATATTTTCATATATAGCATTTGTTTCTTCTCCATTTTGCATAACATTTTCTTTTATAACATTTGCTATTCCATCAATAAAGTTTGGTACTTCAACTCTTTCTCCTATAACTTCTTCTAGGGTTTCTTCTAAAATGTGCATACCAGTACAAGCATTAATAAATGTATTTAATGGTCTATCCTTTAATCCAAATGTATTACATTCTTTGTATAAAGCTCTAATGTTATAATAATCTTCATCACTCATGTTTAAAATCTTATTTAAAACTGTATTTCCTAATTTATTTAATATAATTTCATTATCTTTAAGCCATTGTAACGCTTGTCCACTTATTGCTGGTCTTTCACTTTTTGATAAATATACTATTAAACTTCTTTCAATACTTGCTTTATCCTTATTTTTAAAATTCTCTTCACCACAAATAACTATTGGAGAATTAAGCCTATATTTTGTTACTGATAGATCTTTATTACCTCTTTCAGCATAAGACCTATCATAACAATTTTTCATCATGTCATTAATCATATCACATGAATATTTACTCATTTCTGATGGCTTATACTCATCAAATATCTTAGTATAATTTCCTTCTGATAATTTTTTTGTTAATGCAAACTTAGTGATATTCTTTATTGCAGCTCCAGTATATGAAGAAGGATATCCAAGTATAGGATTTATTATATTTTCTTTTGTAGTACTCTTACCACTTCCACTTTCACCTATAATAAGTAAATGGTGCAATTTAACTCCCTTTTTATATGTTTTTTCAATAGCTAAATTATTTACAATAGTTCCAAGTATACTACAACAAAATTCTTCTTTATTAAACTTAAATAAATTTTGTATAAGACTTTTTGCTTCTTGTTTTGTTAGCATTTCATTACTAAGAACAAATTCACTATCACAATTACAAACAATCTTTGTATTAATTCCATTACTTGTTATTGATCCATTAGGAGTAATTAGCATACCGTCTTTAAATTGAATACCTGTATATATAGTTTTAATTTCATATGTAAAATATTTATATATCCAATTTTTAAGTCTATCTAAACCATTAATCCCACCATTAAAAGTAAGTGCCATTGTACCTAAGAAATTTTTAAAACTTCTAACATCATTAAATATGTTTACATCTCCAACTCTTGTAAATAATTCTCCATCTTGTGACTTTAATACAAGTTCTATCCCTTCAGTTCCTTCACCAACAAATCTTATAATTTTAGCTGCTACAATATTAAAGTTTGTAATATAATCTCGTTTTTCTTGTGGCTCTTCACAATCTTTCTTTTCTATAATTTGAGTTTCATAAACACCTATGTAATCTTGTTGCAACTCATATATATTTTTTAAATCTAAACTCTTATAAATGCATTTTTTTAATTCCTCTTTGGTGTGTCCTTCTTCAATCCAATCTGTAATATCTTTATTATCTCCTAGCTCCTCTAATCCAATAAGCTTAATTATTTTATAAGAATTAGCATATTGATAAACCTTTTTATATACTTCATATATGTACTTTTGTCCTGCTTCTCCAGTATCTCCAAGTACATGAATTCTTGATCCTTCAAATATTGAATAATTAAAAGTTTTGATACTAAACTAAATAAAAAAAGAGATAACTATGCCAGTTATCTCCTAAACAATATTTTGTTTTGGTCTTTATGTTTTAATTTTGCCCAATTTTTATTGCTTCTATTCATTTATTTAAGTATATTTTATATTAAGTTTCTTTCCTAATAAATTTACTATCCTGTTATATTAACAATATGTTTTATACTTGAATTATTTAATTTAATATTAGTTTTAAAAATAAAAAAAGATAGCCTTTTGGCTATCTTTTTTAGTAGGGGTAAAACAAATAATAATTATAAAAAAACGAGATTTAATAGGATTTATCTTAATTGTAGACAACTTCTATTATTTCTATTCACCTTTTATAAAAAAATATCTAAAATTTTATATTTCAAAACCCACATCTTTATTTTTCTTTTCTATTATCTCTTCTGTAGTTTCATTACCTGACTTATCTTTTGCTAGAATAATTGTTGATATAAGTATAAATATTGTTCCCATGATAAGTGAAAATGTTAGTTGTTCTTTAAATATAATAATTCCCATTATTATACTAACAATCGGCTCAAAAGTTCCAAGGATTGATGCAGATGAAGCACCAATTAGCTCTATTCCTTTTAGTAATAACACCATTGAAAGTATTGTTGATATAACTGCTATACAGATATATGATACTGTAAGATTCATACTAATCTTTGTAACTAATGAACCATTTAAAATACTATATATAAATATTCCAGTAGCAGCCCCAAAAGTTACATACATAGTTACTACTCTATTATCAATATCAGAAACTTCTTTTATAGACATCAATATTATATATATTGCATATGATAATCCAGAAAAAGTGGCTAAAAATACTCCCAATGTACTTAGCGTATTATTTTCAAATGTTATTAATGCATAAACTCCAAGCCCTGCAAATACTAATGAAAATAATTTATTTTTACCCATTCTTTTCTTCAATAAAATATATTCTAATATGCAAACAAATGCTGGGTATATAAAATGTAATGATGTAGCTAGTCCTACCCCTAAATAATTATATGATGAAAATAATGTTTGAGTTGTCATTGTATATCCCAAAAAGCCTGTAATAAAAAGTAATATAAATTGCTTCTTACTTACTCTTATTGAAACTCCTTTAAAAGTTAAGTATATAAATAATATA
The DNA here is from genome assembly GCF_034179595.1 of Clostridium sp. GTDB lineage: Bacteria > Bacillota > Clostridia > Clostridiales > Clostridiaceae > Clostridium. The sequence continues at coordinate 26,417 of NZ_JAXFPT010000079.1, read as the reverse complement.
AGCGTTGCTATTGAGAATCTAAAAAATAATACTGTATTTGAATTTGATCCATTTATATATGCAAACTTTGCAAATATAGGCATTACCCCAAATGCTACAGATGCTAAAATTGCATATAATATTCCTTTGTAGTTTTTCATAAACTTCCCCTTATAATTTTTTACTTTCCTAAATTAATATTTAATTATTCTCTATCGGAATTTTAACAATAAATTTCGAACCTAATGAAACCCTGCTTTCTACTGATATTGTACCACCATAAATCGTTACTAATCTCTTTGCGATTGAAAGTCCAAGACCATTTCCACCCGTTTTACTATTTCTTGATTCATCAACTCTATAAAATCTATCAAATAATAAAGGCATATCTTTTTCTGGTATTCCAATTCCGAAATCTTCAACTATTAATATACTATCTTTATAGTTATTTTTAAATTCTATTTTTATATCTTTTTTATCTTTTGAATATTTAATTGCATTATCTATCAAAATTATTAGTAATTGTTTTATATGCAAATCTTTCATAGGAAATGAAGTTAATCCATTGTAGTTATATGTGATATTATAATCTTTATATACTATTGAAAAGTCATTTAATACGCTATTAACAACTTCTCTTATATTACAGTTTCCTTCTATTTTTTCATCAATTTTATCTAAATTTGAAATATCTAATAAGGTCTTAACTAGTGCTATCAATCTATCAACTTCTTCAATACTTGCTTTAATTGATTTATCTAAAACTTCTCTGTCATCTTTTCCCCACCTACTTAATAATGATAAATGACCTTTTATTATAGTTAATGGCGTCTTAAGTTCATGAGAGGCATCTTGAACAAATCTTCTTTCTCTATTAAATGAATTTTCAACATCATCCATTAATGAATTAAAAACTATCCCAATCTTTGATATTTCATCATTACTATTACTAACCTTTACTCTTCTATCAAGTCTTCCCTCATCTTTTATTTCTTTCATAGTATTAGTCAATTCTCTTATATTACTAAGTAACATTCTAGATACGATAACTCCTCCTATAATGCTTATTATTAATCCAAATACCGTAGTAATTATTATTAAATACCCATAAGATTCAAATAAATCATCAAATATCTTAAGATTTATTCCATATTTCCTTTTATGGTCAAAGAACCAATCAAAGAGTATAGCAGTTTGAGCTATCGTTATAAAAATTAAAAATAAAACAAAAATTATGATAGATGCTAGAGTTATCTTCCAAAAGATAGGTAGATTTTTATATTTTTCTTTAATCATGATCTCTCATTACATATCCAACTCCCCTAACTGTTTGGATATATTTTTCCTTATCTAATTTATCTAATTTATTTCTAACATATCTAACATATACATCAACTATATTAGTTTCGGCCTCTGAATTATATCCCCATACACTATTTAATAATACTTCTCTAGTTAAAACTCTATTTTTATTTCTCATAAAGCTTAATAGTAATTGAAATTCCGTATTTGTAAGCTCTATTATTTCATCATTTTTCTTAACTATCCTACCTTCAATATCTAGTGTTATATCTTTAAATTTAATTTCTGACTCTTTATTAGACTTCTTAACTCTTCTAAGTATAACTTCCATCCTAGCTAATAATTCTTCAATAGCAAATGGCTTTGCTAAGTAATCATCTGCCCCAGTTTGAAGTCCTGTAACTTTATCCATAACACTATCTCTTGCTGTTAACATAATAATTGGGGTATCTTTTTCTTTTCTTATTCTTCTACATACTTCTAATCCATTTATTCCAGGTAACATTAAATCTAAAAGTATTATGTCATAATTATTTTCTAAAGCCATGCTTACAGCAAGTCTCCCATTATCTGCAACATCAACTTCATAACCTTCATATTTTAATTCCATCTGTATAAATGAAACCATATTCTCTTCATCTTCAACTATAAGTACTTTATACATTCTAAATTCTCTCCTCTTTTATCCATAAAAAAGAAAAAGGTAGACTTAAATCCACCTTTTACTTCTTATGATGCCTAATTGATGGACTATTTATTTCTAATATAGCTCCTGTTTCTCCATCAACAGTTACTTCTTGAATCATATTTTCTTCATCTTTTATTTTAAATTCATATTCTACATGTAAATCTTCTATTTCTCTTTCACTTTTAATGACTGTTCCTTTTACTTGTTCTAGTGCAATTGCTTTAGCTTGATCTAATGTATACTTTTCTGAATCTTTTACAGTTTTTAATACAATTCCACCCATAACTGCTCCACTAACTACAATTAAAGAAATAATAGAAAATAATATTCTCTTGTACTTTTTGAATCCTTTTTTAACTTTCTTTTTTTCTTCTCTAAGTACTTCTTCTTTTTTATAATCTTTATCTTCTATTTCTATATATTCAACGTTATTTTTGTTTTCATTCATTTAAAAATCCTCCTTGATATTACTAAGTTATGTATTAATAATATCAAGGCTAAATTAAAATACTCTTTAAATTAAATGAGAATTTTCTAATTTAAGCTAAAGAATTTTGTAAATGCTTCTATTGTATAGAAATTATCTTTAACAGATGCAAGTTCTCTAATTGAATGCATTCCTATAAGTGGTGCTCCCATATCTATAACAGGTATGCAAAGGTCAGCTGCTGACATTGGTCCTATTGTTGTTCCACCTCTTACATCTGATCTATTAACAAACTTTTGTACTGGAACATTAGCTTCTTTACATACTGATTCAAATATTCCTGCTGCAACACCTTCTGTTGAATAGCTTCCTGAAGCTGCAATTTTAAGAACTGGTCCGTTTCCTAATAATGGTCTATTTGTTGGGTCGTGCTTTTCTGATAAATTTGGATGCACAGCATGAGCTAAATCTGCTGAAATCATTATTGAATTTGAAACTGCTCTAAAGAATTCTTCTGAATTTTTACCTAATGCAATTGCAATTCTTTCAAGCGTTCCTCTTATAAGTTTTGATTGAGCACCTTGTGCAGTTAAGCTTCCTATTTCTTCATTATCAATACAAATCATAACTTTTGTTGAGTCTATATCTGTACTATTTATTAAAGCCTTTATACCTACAAATACCATCCATTGGTCATCTAACTTACCAGCTGATATAAGTTCTTCATTTATTCCCATTACACAACCTTTTTCATATTCATATAAGAATAAATCAAAGTCTAATATTTCATCTTCTGAAACTCCAAGTTCATCAGTTAAAAGACTCATTAAATAGCCCTTCTTTTCTAATTCTTCATTTACAAAACCTACTAATGGTAAAGTATCTTTTTGTCTATTAAAGTTATAACCTTCATTAACTGATCTATTCATATGAATAGCTAAGCTTGGTATTATAAGTACTGGTTTATTTATATTTACTAATTCAACTCTTGGCTTTAAAGCTGATTTTCCTTTTAATATTACTCTTCCAGCTATTCCAAGTGGTCTATCAAACCAAGTATAAAGTATTGGTCCACCATATACTTCTGTATTTAATCTTACATAATGGTCTTCTGTTTTCATTTCTGCATTTGGCTTTATTCTAAATCCTGGTGCATCTGTATGAGCTCCTATAAGTCTAAATCCATCTTTTTCAATTTCTCCATTACCAACTTTAAAGGCTATTACTGCTGAATTATTCTTTACTAAATAATACTTTCCACCTTTTTTAAATTTCCAAGAGTCTTTTTCAAATATTTCTTCAAATCCTTCATTATCTAACATATCTTTTACTGAACTTGCAGCATGATAAGCTGTTGGACTTTTATATAAAAAGTCTATTAATTCTTTCGCTAATTTTTTTTCCATAACAATTCCTCCTAATACCTTCTATATATAATTAAAAATTTATATATTTAAATCCATATAACATATTATTTAATAATATTTAAACAAACTAAATATAGATATAAAAACTTTTATATAAACTATAAATGTGTCTATTCTATAAACAATTATATAAAAATTGCACCATAATATACAATAAAATTGTCATAATAATTATTTTTATCCAAATATAAGTTTGCTTATTATTTATTGGTAAGTTAGAATTAAATTATATATTTGAATTTTGAGGGGTGATTAAATGATTTCAGATTTTCTTGTGAAAACCTTCATCAAAAATAGTGAGAACACTAAAGATAAAAAGGTTCGTAGTAAATACGGTTTTTTAGGTGGTATTGTAGGAATAATAACTAACTTAATCTTATTTATTATTAAATTTACTGTAGGTATGTTAGTATTTAGTATTGCTGTAACTGCAGATGCATTTAATAATTTATCTGATGCTGCATCTTCTGTAATAACTATAGTTGGATTTAAGATGGCTAATAGACCAGCAGATAAAGAGCATCCATTTGGTCATGGTAGGATTGAATATTTATCAGCTCTTATAGTTGCTTTTATGGTAATGCTTGTAGGAGTACAATTTGTAAAATCATCTTTTGAGAAAATATTAAATCCAGAACCAACCCAATTTGAATGGGTTCCATTTATATTACTTATAATATCAATTTTTCTTAAACTATGGCTTTCAAGATTTAATAAGTTTATCGGTGAAAAAATAAATTCATCTGCATTAAAAGCATCATCTGTTGATGCTCTAGGTGATGTATTTACTTCTACATCTGTTGCTATATCTTTACTTGTATCTAAGTTCACATCATTCCCTATAGATGGATATATAGGTATAATTGTAGCTTTAGTTATAGTTTACTCTGGATTCTCTTTAGTTCGTGAAACTATTAATCCTCTTCTTGGGGAAGCACCAGATCCAGAACTTGTAAAAGATATCGAAAGTATGATGTTATCTTATGATAATATAATAGGAATTCATGATCTTATAGTTCATAATTATGGTCCAGGTAGATGCATGGCTTCTGCTCATGCTGAAATTCCATCTGATATTGATGTTATAACAATACATAATATTATAGATAAAGCTGAAAGAGAAATATCAGAAAAATTAAATATATATTTAGTTATTCATATGGATCCTATATGTTTATCAGATGATGAGATAAAAAAAGCATACAAAGAAGTTGAAAAGATTATAAAATACAATCCACTAATAAAATCAATGCATGATTTTAGAATAGTCGGTGAAGGCGATGAAAAAAATCTTATATTTGATGTTGTTGTATATTCTAAATCATTAAATAAATTAATGAGTGAAGATCAATTAAAGAATGACATAACAAAATCAATAAAAGAATTACATCCAAATTATAACTGTATAATTACAGTAGATTATGATTATGCTTCTAATTAAAAAAGAGGGTTTAAACCCTCTTTTTTATTCAATAATTAATATATTTGCACTTCTTCCACTTACTAATATATTATTAGTTATATTTTCTTCTATTCCATTTTCATTAATTTCATTTTCATTAGCAATTAACTTCCAAATTCCACTTGGCAAATTTATATTTAATTTATCTTTATTAGCATTAAATACAACCATTATCTTTTTGAATTTATCATTTAATGAACTGCAATCAATCGTATATGCAACAACATTTCTTTCTTTAACATCTAAAAATCTTAAGTTTTCTCTTATATCATCTGCATTATCCATTCTAAATGCTTTATGATTTTTTCTTAAATTTATAAGTGATTTATAATATTCAAAAACATCACTATATTTTTCTTTTCTTTCCCAATCTAATTTATTAACTAAGTCGCTTGAATTATAACTATTTTCAACTAGATTTCCTTTTTCATCTCTCTTAGTTCTTAACATTTCTTCTCCAGCATGAATAAATGATATACCTTGTGAAGTTAGAATTATTGCAGAAATAAGCTTATTCATTTTTATACGCTCTTCTTCTGATTCTCCCTTAGTTGTTATACAAAGCTTGTCCCATAATGTATAGTTATCATGTGCTGATGCATAATTAACTGTTTGATATGGTTCATTTGCCCAGAACTTATCTGAATATATAACCTTTGAATAATCTATTTGATTATGATTTATAGATGCTACTATCCCACACTTTATTGTTTCTTCAAAACCTTGTCCATTATTTACAAAGCCTGGTTTATCAGAAATAAATACATCTCCCTTAACTCCATCTCTCATATCATCACTAAATGCTGCTATTTGAAGTTTATCATATTGAATTGTGTTTTTCTTTAAAGCTCTATCATTTTCTGGTAGTGGAGTTTCTCCTCCTGTCCAACCTTCACCATACATAATTATAGATTTATCTATCTTATTAAGCTCTTCTCTTATAAGCTTCATAGTTTCAACATCATGTAATCCCATTAAGTCAAATCTAAATCCATCAATATGGTATTCTTTAGCCCAATATATAATTGAATCTATCATAAACTTTCTAAACATTTTTCTATCTGATGCAGTTTCATTTCCACATGCTGACCCATTTGAGAAGTTTCCATTTTTATCTTCTCTATAATAATAATATGGTACCACCTTATTAAATAATGAGTCATTTGTTGCGTATGTATGATTATAAACTACATCCATTACTACTCTTATGCCTTGCTTATGAAGATTTAATACCATTTCTTTAAATTCTTTTACTCTTATATCTCCATCAAAAGGATTAGTTGAATATGAACCTTCTGGAGAATTATAATGTTCTGGATCATAACCCCAATTATACTGCATTTCATTTAATTTTGTTTCATCTACTGATTTATAATCAAATGTTGGAAGTAAGTGTACATGAGTTATTCCAAGTTCTTTTAAATGATCTATCCCTGTAGATACTCCATTTCTTGTTTTTGTGTTTGATTCCCATACACCTTTATACTTACCTTTAAAGTTTGATCCTGAATTTTCATCTATAGAAAAATCTCTTATATGCATTTCATATATAATTGAATCAGTTGGAGATTTTAAACTAGGTTTCTCATCACTATCCCATCCTTCTGGATTAGTTTCATCTAAATCTAATACCATTGAATACTGTCCATTTGCAGATACAGCTTTTGAATAAGGATCAGTAACCACATTTACACTATTACCTATCTTTATTTCGTATCTATAATACATCTTATCTAAATCTTCATTTATTTCTACTGCCCATACATTTTCTGTTTCATGCATTTCAATAGATTTTATACTATGAAACTCATTTGAGTTTTTATCTTTACAGAATAATTGTAATCTTACCTTTGATGCTACTGGAGACCATAATCTAAATATAGTTTTTTCCTTTGAATATATAGCTCCTAATTCTAAATCTGAACAATATTTCTCTTCAAATTCTTTTGAATTAAATATATCTCTTAATTCAGATTTTTTACTTCTATCATATATCTCTTTTATATTCATAAACCCACACCCTTAAAATCTTACTTTTAAAAGTCCCATAATCATATTAGATACTCTCTTAATCTTAATGATTATAGGACATCATTTTATTTATTAAATATATTCTTTCTTGCTTGTTTTAAATTTTTATCATTTCCTCTTATGCATTCATGATATACTCTTAACATTTCTCCTACACCCCAAGCTTGATTATAACATCCTCTTGGATTATGAGGTGAAGTGCCATCAAAAATTTCAGCAATTCCACCAAGACATTGATCTTCTATATGAACTTCCATTTCTTTAAGTGCATCATCTACAAATTTTATAGATTCTTCTGAGTAATCATGTACTTTGCAATATCCACTTAAAAATGCTCCTAATGGGAATGACCAAACTGTTCCTTGATGATATGCCATATCTCTATCTATAAGCTTACCTTCATAAACAGGCTTGTAATCTTTATGATCCTCACTTAAACTTCTAAGACCAAAAGGAGTATATAAAGAATCATAAATCTTATCTATAACCTTAATTTCCCTTTCTCTAGGAAGCATAGTAAATGGTAAAGATATAGCCCAAGCTTGATTTGGTCTTATAGATGGATCACTTTCTTTATCATTTACTACATCATAAAGACATTCTTCATCTTCATTCCAAAACTTTTTGTTAAATGAATCTTTAACTTTTTCTGCAAGATCTTCATATCTTTTATATTCTTCATCATTAAATTCTTCTGCAATTAATGATGCTATCTTTAATGCATTGTACCAAAGAGCATTTATTTCAACAGGCTTACCATGTCTTGGAGTAACAACTATTCCATTAACTCTTACATCCATCCATGTAACTTGGTCTAGCCCATCCCCTGCCATGATAAGATAATCTTCATCCATCTTTATAGAGAAATCTGTTCCTTCTATATAAAATTTAATGATATTCTTTATTGTTTGATATAGCTCTTCTTTTACAAATTCCAATTCCTTTTTATCATTTTTATATAATAGATACATATAAACTGCATGTATATACCAAAGTGATGCATCTACTGTATTGTAGTAAGGTTCTTGTCCAAAGTCAGGAAACATATTTGGAATTAGACCATTTTTTTCATATATACTAAAGCTCTTTAAAATATCTCTAGTATCATCAAGCCTACCTGTACACATTCCTAAACCAGTTAATGAAATCATGGTATCTCTTCCCCAATCTAAGAACCATGGATATCCTGCAAGAATAGTTTTACTATCTATTGAATCTCTATCAACTATAAAATGATCTGCAGATATTGGAAGATATTTAGCTAATGTTCTATCATCATCAAAAGTATTTCTTAAACTTTCGATTCTTTCTTCTTCTTTTCTTATTATCTCTTTAGGATAGAATTCTTTATCATCTTCAAGAGTGCATACTAAATAAAATTTCTTTTCTGTATATTTATCAATGCTAACAGTAAACTCTCCTGGAACATAATATCTATCTAAATACTTATCACCTGTTGTTTTATCTACATCATAATAAACTTCATCAGTTATAGTAGATTTTTTAGATGATACCTTACCATCTGAAACAAATAGTCTTATATTTAAATCATTTTTAAGTTCTGGAATAAGATTAAATCCATCATCTAAATCCTTCTTTTCAAATTTTAGATTTTCTTCTTTGCTTACCTTTCCAGGATCTCTAAAGGATAAAAATGGTTTAAGAACAAGACTTCCCCCATCTTTATTTGCCTTAACTGAATACTCTATTATTGCTGTATTTTTTTTATTCTGTAAAAATACTCTCTTCTTTATCATATTACCATTTATAAAATAAGTGTATTCTGGTATTCCATCATAAGAGAAGCTTTGAAGGTTTTTATAACCTTCAATAACTTCATTTTTATACTTAGTTGTTGTTAGTGGATACTCTGTTTCATTTAAAATAAACTTCTCACAAACTTTAGGTAATATCATATATCTTTCATCTGGAGATTTAAGTGCTGCCACTAATATTGAGTGATATTTTCTACTATTTGCACCTATTATTGTACTGCCTGAAAAAGCACTTCTTCCATTTGAAAGCATCCATTCTTTTTCAATTCCTATTTCATAGCTTTTAAAACTATTTTTTCCAAACCTCATAATAAATTCTCCTAGATGCTATTTTGTATTTTTAGTTTGATTTATTTCCCATATATCTCTGCTATATTCTAATATAGTTCTATCTGAAGAGAATACACCAGCATTAGCAACATTTTCAAAGCACATCTTAGCCCACTCTAATTTATTTTTATAAGTTTCAAATACTCTTTCTTCAGTATCTTTAAATGCCTCAAAATCTGCTAATAAGAAGTATTGATCTCCTTCTTTAACTAGTGAATTATATAAATCCTTAAATAATCCAGTTCCACCATCACTAAATGTTCCATCTATTAAAGAATCTATAGCTCTCTTTAGTGAAGGATCTTTTTCATAAAATTCCTTACAATCATACTTATCTTTTAATTCTTCTATTTCTTCAACCTTTAATCCAAATATAAAGTTATTTTCTTCTCCACTTGCTCTTACTATTTCAACATTTGCACCATCATAAGTACCAAATGTAGGAGTTCCATTTAGCATAAACTTCATATTACCTGTACCTGATGCTTCTTTACCAGCTGTTGAAATTTGCTTTGATAAATCTGCTGCTGGGAATAATTTTTCTGCATAAGAAACTCTATAGTTTTGTACAAATACAATCTTTATTTTTCCATCTATATCTTTATCATTATTTACAAGATTTGCAACTTCATTAGTAAACTTTACAATAGCTTTTGCTCTCTTATATCCTGGAAAAGCCTTTGCTCCATATATAAATGTTACCTTTGGAATATTCTTATTTGGATTTTCCTTTAATCTATAATAAAGGTCAAGAACATATAATGTATTTAATAATTGTCTCTTATATTCATGCAATCTCTTTATTTGAATATCAAATATTGAATTTGGATCTATTTCTACGCCTTCTGTTTCTTTGATATATTTAGCAAGTTCTTCTTTCTTTTCATGCTTTATTTCCATAAGTCTATTTAAAACTTTTTCATCATCTTTAAACTTCTCAAGCTCTTTTAATCTATCTAAATCCTTAACCCAAGATTCATCTCCTAAAAGCTCAGTTATAAATGATGATAATTGTCTATTACATAATCTAAGCCATCTTCTTGGAGTTATACCATTAGTCTTATTTTGGAACTTTTCTGGATATAACTTATACCAATTATTAAGTTCAATATCTTTTAATATATTAGTGTGTAATTCTGCAACACCATTAACAGCAAAGCCTACATGAATTGCAAGGTTTGCCATTCTAGTTACTCCATCTTTAATAATTCTAAATTCATCTATTTCTTTTTTTGAATAGTTCTTTTCTTTTAATTCACTTATAAATCTTTCATCAATCTCTTCAATTATTTCTACTATTCTAGGGAATAGTTTTTTCATTAATTTATTGTCCCATTTTTCAAGAGCTTCTGCTAATATAGTGTGATTAGTATATGCAAATATACCTTTTGTTATATTAAGTGCTTTATCAAATGACATATTATATTCATCTACTAATATTCTTATAAGCTCCGGAATTGCAAGTACTGGATGAGTATCATTTAATTGAACTGCATGGAATTCTCCTAAATTTTCAAAATTTTCTCCATGAAGTCTTATATGATTTCTAATTATATCTTGAAGTGATGCACTTACTAAGAAGTATTGTTGTCTAAGTCTTAATAATTTTCCGTCTTCTACATCATCATTTGGATATAATACTCTTGATATATCATCTGCTCTATTTTTAAGTTTAACTGCATCATCATATCTACATTCATTAAATGCTTTAAAATCAAATTCTTCTATTGGTTCACATTTCCATAATCTTAAAGTATTTATATTTTTGCTCTTATACCCTATTATTGGTGTGTCATATGGAATTGCTCTAACATCCATATCTTTGAATTTAACTATTACCTGTTCTCTATCTTTTCTTATGCTCCAAGGATCGCCATAAGTTAGCCAATTATCTGCACACTCATATTGGAATCCATTATCAAAATATTGTTTAAATAGGCCATTTGAATATCTAATACCATATCCTCTTAGGGGAATTTCCATAGATGCTGCTGAATCCATAAAACAAGCTGCAAGTCTTCCAAGTCCTCCGTTTCCAAGAGCTGCATCTTCTTCAGCTTCTTCAATAGCATTTATATCTATATCCAATTCTTTAAGTGCCTTCTCAACTTCTTCATAAACTCCTAAACTTATAAGATTATTTCCAAGTGCTCTTCCCATTAAATATTCAGCTGATAAATAATAAGCTTGTTTACCTTTTTCATAAAACTCTTGTGTATTATTCCAATCATCTACTATAGTTCCCATTAAAGCTGATGAAAGACTTGAAAATATTTGTCCTGGTTCAGCATCCTCTAAGCCAACGCCATATTTAATTTTTAACTCTCTCTCTATACCTCTTTTTAATTCATCTTTCAACTTTATAACCTCCCATATAATTTTGTTAAATCATATAATCTTTTAGCTAACTCATCAGTTAATTGACCTTCTTTTATTCTCCATTGCCAATTTCCACCTAAGATTGAAGGTGTATTCATTCTAGATTCACTTCCAAGTCCTAATAAATCTTGCATAGTAGCTATTGCTAAAAAGCTTACAGATCCCCAAATTCCTCTTACAAATCCAAAGCTTTTTCCTTCTTCTTCATTTAATAATAAATACTCATTAGCTTTTTTAATTTCTGAATCTGAATTATTATTTTCAAACCATCCACAAATTGTGTCATTATCATGTGTTCCTGTATAAGCTACAGAATTATTTATATAATTATGAGGTAAATCAGTACTATCATCTCCACCAAATCCAAATTGAAGCACTTTCATTCCTGGGAAACCAGTTTCATCTCTAAATTCTATTACTTCATCAGTCATAAATCCTAAGTCTTCTGCGATTATATTTACATCTCCTAATGCTTCTTTAATGGCATTAAATAATTTTATTCCAGGACCCTTAACCCATTCTCCATTTTCTGCTGTTTTATCACCATAAGGTATTTGCCAATAAGATTCAAATCCCCTAAAGTGATCTATTCTTACCATGTCATAAAGCTTAAAGCTTTCTCTTATTCTAAGGATCCACCAACTATATCCATCTTCTTGCATTTTATCCCAATCATATATTGGATTCCCCCATAATTGACCTGTTACTGCAAAGGCATCTGGTGGACATCCAGCTACAACCTTTAATGTATTATCTTCATTTACTTTAAATAACTTTGGATTACTCCACATATCAGCACTATCTTCTGCTACATATATTGGAATATCTCCTATTATTTCAATGCCTTTAGAATTTGCATATTGTTTTAGATTGTTCCATTGCTTAAAGAACGTAAATTGAATGAAATTATAATATTCTATCTTATCTTTAAGCTGTTCTTTATATCTACAGATAGCTTCTTCTCTTCTATCTCTTATATCTTCATCCCATTCTTTCCAAGAAACTAATCCAAAGTGCTCTTTTACAGCCATATATAAGCTATACTCTTCAAGCCAGAATTTGTTTTCTTGCTTGAATTTTTCATATTCAAATCCTCTATACTCAATTAAATTTTCAGTTTTGAAATTCTCATATGCTTTCTTTAATATTTCGTTTCTTAGATTGAATATTAAACCATAATCTACTCTCTCTGGATTTTCTCCAAAATTCTTAAATTTATAGTCATTTTCATGAAGAAGACCTTCATCACATAATATTTTAAAATCTATAAAATGTGGATTTCCAGCAAATGCTGAAAAACATTGATAAGGTGAATCTCCATAACTAGTATGACCAAGCGGTAGTATTTGCCAATACTTTTGTCCTGCCTTTACAAGAAAATCTACAAATTTATAAGCTTCTTCCCCCATGGAACCGATTCCGAATTCTCCATTAAGAGATGATATATGCATTAAAACCCCACTACTTCTTTTTTTCATAATTCTGTACCCTCCTAAAGTTCATAACTTTTTAAATCTCATTTTTTTATATATTCTAAAATTAATTTCTAACACTGTATTACTTATTTTTTTCTCTATAATAATATTATTTAGTACATATTTATATTCATAGTTTTTTACAAGATTGTCTTTCAACTAATTTTGTATCTAACACTATATGTCTATTTTCTGACTTATTATTTATTAAACTAAATAATATATCTGCACTTTTTTCTGCTATTTCTCTTCTTGGTTGTATTACTGTTGTTATTGAAGGATTATAAAATTCTGATACCTCCATACCATCAAATCCAACAACTGATATCTCTTCCCCAACTTTTATATTGTTATCTATCAATGCTTTTATGCATCCAGTTGCCATAATATCTGATATGCAGAAAATAGCATCTATTTCTTTATTGTTTTTTATAAGTTCTTTTGTGGCATTATAAGCGCCTTTTGCACTATATTTGCCATAGATTATATAATTTTCTTTAACTTTAATATTGCTTTTTGTTAATGCATCAATATATCCTCCAAGTCTCTCTGATCCAAGACCTGCATCTTCTTTTAGGCCAAGGATAATTGCAATATTTTTATGTCCTGTATTTATTAGATATTTAGTTGCATTAAATGCTGATTGTGATTGCCTTATTCCTATTGAGGAAAAGTCGCTTATCTCTGTATCATAATTACAATTTGCAGATGCTAATACTAAAGGGATATCTATGTCCTTAAAGATATCTTTATGAATTTCTTTTATATCGCAACCTAGATATATTATCCCTTTAAGTCTTCTCTCTTTTTTAAATTCAATTAGATTTCTAACTTCAGCATCTCCATTTTCTAAGTAATCAGTGTGCCTAAGCACCATAGTGTATCCATTTTCACTTATCTTATTGCTTATTATATTTATCATTTCTGAGAAAAATGGATTAAATACCCCTCTTACTAAAATTCCAATTGTATTAGTATTGGATTTTTTTAAATTTCTTGCACTATTGTTAGGCACATAATTACTCTCTTTTATTATTTTCTCTATCTTTTTTCTTGTCGCATCCTTTACATCTGGATGATTGTTTATAACTCTTGATACAGTTCCAATTCCCACACCAGCAATTTTAGCTATATCATTAATATTCATATCTTCTGCCTCTTAAAATTTCTATTATTAAAATATAAAGATTACTCTTTAACTGCTCCTGCAACCAATCCTTTTGATACAAACTTTTGAATTGATGCAAACATTATCGCAAGCGGAATCGTTGCCATTACAGATGCTGCTGCATATGCAGTCCAGTTTGCTGAAACTCCACTATCCATAAATGACTTTAATCCTATTACTAAAGTCTTAACGCTTGGATCTTTAAGTAATGCTGCTGATAAAATAAATTCACCAAATGTTCCAATGAATGAGAAGAAGAATATAACTACAAGCATTGGTTTAGTTAATGGGAATATTATTTTTCTAAATATTTGTCCATGTGTAGCTCCGTCAACGAAAGCTGATTCATCAAGTTCTTTTGGTAAGCCTTGAATATATCCTTTCATAAGCCATATGTTGTAAGCACTAGCACCACACATCATTATAACTAAGAAGTATAAGTTATCCATTCCCCATGGAAGCTTATATGCAATTCCTAAGATAGCTGGTAATGCCATAGAAGCTGGGAACATTTGAAGTATTAAAAGAAACATAAGACTATATTTCTTACCAGTAAATCTTAATCTACTGAATGTATAAGCTGCTGGTAATGTCATTAAAACTTGAGCTACAGCTACAAGCAAACATACCTTAAATGTATTCCATACCCATAATAAGAAGTCAGTTTCTTTAAGTACATATGCATAATTTTCAAAAGTTATTTTACTTGGTAATATACTACTTTGAGTAAAGCTTGTACCTTCTGAAAGAGACGCTGTAACTATTGCAAGTACTGGGAATAGCACAACTAATATACTAACCCAAATAAATATTCTACTTAACCAAAGCGTAATTTTTTCTGATTTATTTAATCTTTTCTTATACTTTAAATCCATTTATTAGTCCACCTCCTTGAATTGACCTGATGCCTTCATTTGGATAAATGCTATAGTTCCTACTATTACAAATAGTATTATTGAAAGCGCTGCTCCTAAATCAAATCTACCAAATTGAAGTGTCATTTTATATGCTGCTGATCCTAAAACATCAGTATATCCTGCAAATGGTGAGTCCGGTCTTACAGGTCCACCACCTAATAAAAGATATGCTGCTGTAAAGTTACCAAAATTAAATGACCATGATCCAATTAAAAGTGGAAATGCAGTATTTGCAAGAGATGGTAATGTTATTTTAAAGAATTTTTGAATTGGTGATGCTCCATCTATACTTGCTGCTTCATAATAAGTTTCAGGAATCGCCGCAAGAGCTCCTATACATACATTCATCATATATGGGAAACCAAGCCATATACTTATACAAACTATTGCAGTTCTTGCTGCCCATGGCTCTGTAAGCCACATTATAGGTTCTGATATTATATGAAGATTCATTAATATTGCATTTATAGCTCCATATTGACTATTTAAAAGTCCTGTGAAAGAAATTATAACTATAGTCGCTGGAAGTGCCCATGGTATTACTAAGAATGCTTTATATATAGATGATTCTTTCATATTTTTGTTAGATAAAACTAGTGCATATATTAGCCCTACAAAAAATCCACCAAATGTTATTATTGTTGTTGAAATTACTGTCCATACAAATACAGGGAAAAATACTTCTTTTAATGGCCCTGTTATAATATCTTTAAAATTCTTAAGTCCAACAAAACTCCATCCTGTATTAATTGTCTTTATATTATAGTTAGTAAATGCAATTACTATAGTACATATAATAGGAAGTACAGTTAATATAAGCATACTTATTAGCGATGGTGACATAAACTTTAAAGCTCTTAGATTGTCTTTATATGTTATCTTCTTTTTACTCACTATACTCACTCCTTAAATTAATAAAGGAGGGAAAAGTCCTTCCCTCCCTTTCTCAATATTATTGTCCTTGTGCTTGGATACCTTTTTCAATTGCACTAACTACATCTTTTCCTACTGTTTCTGGACTTTCACCTTTATATAATCTTGTAATTTGGCTAGTTGCATTCCATACAGCTTGCATTTCTAAGATATTTGGCATAGGTATTGCACTATTAGCTTGTTCAATGAATCCTTGGAAGTATTGGTTATCTTTAACAGTTTGTGAATCCGCTACAGTTTTTAATACTGGAATTCTGTTACCTGCTTTTAATAAAGCTTCTCCTTCATTATCAACTATATGCTTTAATAAATCCCATGATAAATCTTTGTTTTGTGATTTTGAACTTACCATAGCAGTTTGTACACCTAAGAATGATTTATAATCTCCACCTTTTATTGTTGGAATTTTAGCTACTCCAAAGTTTAATCCTGCTTTTTCAAATTGAGCTACATCCCATGGTCCTGAGATATAGAAAGCTGATTTACCATCTTTAAAGTTTGATGATGCTATATCACCAGTTATATCAGCTGGCATTAATTTTTCTTTTAATACTAAGTCTTGTAAGAATTGATATCCTTCTTGAGATCCAGCATTAGCAAGACCTATATCTTTTACATCATAGTTTCCTGATTTTCCACCAAAGATATATCCGCCATATGATTGAATAATTCCACCTGTTATATAGAAGTTACCTAAATCAATTTGGAATCCATTATCATTTTCTTTTGCTACCTTAATTAAATCATCCATAGTCTTAGGAACTTCTTTTACTTTATCCTTGTTATAGAATAATGCTACTGATTCTTGTGCTAGTGGAACTGCATAATTTTTCCCTTCAAATGATGTTGCTTCCCAAACACTTTCGCTTGTATATTTATCTTTATCAAATATACCATCTGGTACTTCTTCTAATAAACCAGCTTCTTTAAATGATGCTAGGTTATCATGTGGCATACCTATATATACGTCTGGTCCCTTACTTGAATTTGCAGCTTGTAAATAATCTTGGAATTCACCTTCATCATTTACAACTTTTACAGTGTTTCCTGTATCTTCTGCCCATTTTTTAGCTGAATCTTCAATAACTTTCATTTCATCTTCTTTTACTTTTGTCCAGATAGTTATTTCCTTTCCATCTGTTGAAGAAGCATTTTCTGATGAACTTCCACATCCTACAAATAATGATCCTGTTACTGCTACAGCCATAAGACAAGCAATAAGTTTCTTTTTTACCATTTTTAAATCCCCCCACAATTAATTCTTAAAAAATAGTTACTTGAGTTTCTTTATTGAAAGCATGTATATCATTGAT
Organism: Clostridium sp.; assembly: GCF_034179595.1. Taxonomy (GTDB): domain Bacteria; phylum Bacillota; class Clostridia; order Clostridiales; family Clostridiaceae; genus Clostridium. The sequence continues at coordinate 8,811 of NZ_JAXFPT010000079.1, read as the reverse complement.
ATCAAATGCTATTTCTAACTTTTCTCCTATTGCCTTTTCTACATTACCTTGTGCTTTTATAACAATACTTCTTTCTCCAACCTTAACATGAATATACATTTCTCCACCTAGGTTTTCAGTTAACTCAACTGTACCTTCAAATTTTAAAATATTTTCTCTATTCATATCTTCAGGCATATATAATATTTTCTCTGGTCTTATACCTATTATTAAATCTAAATTATCTTTTTTTACTTTCTTTAATTTTTCTGATCTTTCTTTTGATAATTCTATGATTTTATTATCTATATTTATATAAGCTTGTTCACCCTTAAATTCAGCATTACCATATAAGAAATTCATTTGAGGATTTCCTATAAATCCAGCAACAAACATATTTACAGGGTTATTATATATTTCAGTTGGCGTAGCAACTTGCTGAATTTCCCCGTCCTTCATAACAACTATTCTAGTACCAAGTGTCATGGCTTCTGTCTGATCATGTGTTACATAAATAAATGTTGTATTTAACTCTTTATATAACTTTGATATTTCTATTCTCATTTGAACTCTTAACTTAGCATCTAAGTTTGAAAGTGGTTCATCCATTAAAAATACTTGTGGATTTCTAACTATAGCTCTTCCCATAGCAACTCTTTGTCTTTGTCCACCTGAAAGCGCCTTTGGTTTTCTGTCTAATAAATGTTCAATATCTAATATCTTTGCTGCATTTCTTACCTTTTCATCTATTTCATTTTTAGGAACCTTTCTAAGCTTTAATCCAAATGCCATATTATCGTATACTGACATATGTGGATATAATGCATAATTTTGGAATACCATTGCAATATCTCTATCTTTAGGAGCTAAATCATTTACTAATTTATCTCCAATATACATATCGCCTTTACTTATATCTTCTAGTCCTGCAATCATTCTTAAGGTTGTAGACTTTCCGCATCCTGATGGTCCAACAAAAACCATAAACTCTTTATCTTTTATTTCTAAATTAAAATCTTTTACTGCGTTAAACCCATTTTCATAGATTTTATAAACATCCTTTAAAACTACTCCAGCCATATTAACCCCCCATAACTTTAGAAACATTTCCAAAAACCCAAAAATTTATACCAATAATTTGAAAACGTTTGCCGATAACATAATATTATCATGTTTAATTTACATTTTCAACCATTTATTATAATTTTTTCTTAATTTGTAAAAAATAATTTTTTATTTTATAAAAATAAAAAGAAGAGTTTAAAAAATTCTTCTTTTTGTTAAAATTTTCTATAATACTTTCGATAAAAAATCTTTAGTTCTTTGATTTTTAGGATTGTTAAATATCTCTTCTGGAGTTCCGCTTTCTAAAACTTTTCCTTCATCAATAAATAAAACTCTATCCCCTACTTCTTTTGCAAATCCCATTTCATGAGTAACTATAACCATAGTCATACCATCATTTGCAAGAGACTTCATTACATTTAAAACTTCTCCAACCATTTCAGGGTCTAATGCTGATGTAGGTTCATCAAATAACATCACATTAGGCTCCATAGCTAATGCTCTTGCAATTGCAATTCTCTGTTTTTGACCACCAGAAAGTGAATTTGGATATGAATCCTTTTTATCTAAAAGTCCAACTTTCTCTAAAAGTTCTTCTCCTTTTTTTATGGCTTCATCTTCTTTCCATCCCTTTACCTTAACTGGTGCCATTATTATATTTTCCATTACTGTTTTATGTGGGAATAGATTAAATTGCTGAAATACCATGCCCATCTTTTCTCTAATTTTATTTATATTAACCTTTTTATCCATAATATTATTGCCTTCAAATATTATTTCTCCACTTGTAGGCTTTTCCAAAAGGTTTAAGCATCTTAAAAATGTACTTTTTCCTGATCCTGAAGGTCCTATTACAACAACAACTTCACCTTTTCTTATATTCTCATCTATTCCTTTTAATACTTCATGTTTTCCAAAGCTTTTTTTAAGATCTTTAACGTATATCACCGACCTTTAACCTCCTTTCAAAATATGTCATTAACCTTCCAAGTGAAAAAGTCATAATAAAATATAATACTGCTATTACCATAAGTGGCTCAAAAACTAAATAAACAGAACCTTTTACTATATCCGCACTAAACATTAATTCTCCAACACCAATAAATGATGCCATTGATGATTCTTTTATTACTGCAACAAATTCATTACCTATTGCTGGCATAATGTTTTTAACAGCTTGAGGAATTATGACCATCTTCATAGCTTGTACTTTTGTCATGCCTAAGCTTCTAGCAGCTTCCATTTGTCCTTTATCTACTGCATCTATACCAGCTCTTATAATTTCTGATATATATGCACCTGAATTTAATGAAATTGCAATAACTGCAGCTGTAAGTGGATTAAAATCTAATCCAAAAAATAATGCTGATCCAGAATAAACCATAAGAATCTGTAATATCATTGGAGTTCCTCTAACTATCTCTACATAAATAGTTGCAATCCAATTTAACGGCTTAAACTTTCCTATCTTTAAATTAACATTTTTCATAAAATATAAAATTGATCCAAATATAGTACCAAAACATACTGCTATAAGTGATATAATTAATGTCATTTTGGCTCCTTCTAAAAATACTGGAAAATATTTAGGGAGGAAGCTAAAGTCAAATTGATATCCCATTTTTAAAAACCTCCTTTTTTAAAGCCTTAAAACTTACTATTTTTCATTTATTTGTTTTGAAGATAATTCATTAGCTTCTACTATAAACTTATCAAGTTCCCCATTATCTTTTAGTTTTTTTATTGTTTTATTTACTTGCTCTACTAATTCTTTTTGACCTTTTTTAATAGCAACTGCATTTCCACCTGATTCATCTTCAAATTGTATATCTGATAATGATAATTCATTATTAGTTTTAATTGCCATTTCTCCAACTGGTTTTTCAGTAACTAAAGCATCGATTTTGCCTGATTTAAGTTCTAATATTAAATTATTAACATTAGATAAAAGAGTTGGGTCTTTAGCCTTTATAACATCTGTAGTTATATCAGCTTGAGTTGATCCCATTTGCGCCCCTACCTTAGCATTTTTTAAATCTTCCACGTTTTTATACTTACTTAAATCACCTTTTTTAACTAACACAGAATGTTGTGCTGTATAATATATATCTGAAAAATCAACCTTTTTTGCTCTTTCTGGATCTGGATTCATACCTGAAATTATCATATCAATTTGCCCAGCTGATAATGCTCCAAGTAATGAATCGAATTTCATTTCTTTAATTTTTAATGTTTTCCCCATATCTTTTGCAATCTCTTCAGCAAGTTTAACATCGAAACCCACAATCGTATCTTTTCCATCTATCATTGCATGGAATTCATACGGTGCATAATCTGCACTTAATCCAACTACTAACTCATTACTATTTTCATTTAAAGATTTATTTTTGCTTCCACATGCCATCATGCTAAGCGACATTGCTCCAACTATTGATATTGCAAATATCTTTTTTAATAATCCTTTTTTCATATATTATTGCCCCCTTTTTATTTGCAAAACTTAATTAATAAACTTGTTATAAGTATACACATAAATTTATATTTATGCAAGTATTTTTTATATTTTTCTTTATTTTAGAATTTTTATGCAATATTTATGCATATATAATGAATATATAACATTTGTAATCAGTAACAAATATATGCAAAATAATATATAATATATTATTTAAATTAATAATTACGAGGATTATATTATGAAAAAGATTAAGAATAGACATATGTTTCTTGGTAATAATACATCAAAAGGATTTTATTCATTATTTAAGAATTTAATTACTCAAGAAGATGCTAATAGAATAATATGTTTAAAAGGTGGACCTGGAACTGGAAAATCTTCTTTAATGAAAAAACTAGCCTTTTATTTTAAATCTAAATCTTATACTGTAGAAGAATATCATTGTTCTTCAGATGATCAATCATTAGATGCAATGTTAGTTAAAGAATTAAAGGTTGCAATACTAGATGGTACTGCACCTCATTCAACTGACCCTGTAACTCCTGGTGCTGTAGATAAAATAATTGATTTAGCTAAAGCTCTTAATCATGAAAATTTAATCAATAATAAATTTGAGATAATAAATATAGGAAAAGATATAAGCGAAAGCTTTAATAGAGCATATACTTTCTTTAATGCAGCTAGTAAAGTTTATCTAGATTGGAGAGAAATAAATAATAAGTCTTTAGATAAAAATTTAGTTGTTAAACTAGAATCAACTTTAAAAGATTTAGTTATTCCTAAAAGTTCATCATGTATATTTGGAGGAGAAAGACATACATTTGCTACAGCATTTACCCCTAATGGCATAGTTTCATTTACAGAAAATTTAGCAGATTCAGTTGAAAATTTATTCATATTAAAAGGAGAACCTGGCTTTTGTAAAAGTAATGTATTAAAATCACTTGGAGAATTTGCTCAAAAATCTGGTCTTTACGTAGAGTATTATCATCATCCATTATTGCCTGATGATATAGAGCACATAATTATTCCCGAAAAAGATATTGGAATATTTACAGAAAACCAAATATCTAATGTTAATTTAAAAGGTACAGTTTTTGATATGTCATCTTTATCTGATAAAAAAACTCGCATTAAATATAAAGATGAATTAGATTTTGATAAATGTGAATTTGATATTCTGTTAAATAAAGGACTTTCATTAATTACCGAAGCTAAACTTCTTCATGATAAGCTTGAAAAATACTATGTTAACAATATGGACTTTAACGTAGTAAATAAAGTTTACGATGAAATCATTTTAGAATTTGAAAAGTTTAAATAAAACAAAATAAAAAATAAAAAGAGCCTTTTTAGACTCTTTTTATTTTTTATTTTGTTTTATTACAGATAATCTATGAAGCGCTCTGGTACACATAATATACTTAACAAGATTTGGTGTTTCTTCTTCATCTTCTAGCATTATTACTCCATCAAACTCTAATCCTTTTGCAAAATAAGCTGGAATAAGTACTTTACCACCTCTATAAATTATGTCATTTCTATCAAAAGTAAGTATTTTAACTTTTCCTTTTAACTTATGAGATATATCCTTAAGGTCTTCTTTATTTTTTGTTATAACTGCTATACTTTCAAGACAATCTTCTTCATAATCTTCAATTATTGAAGTTATTGTATCTATTGTCTCTTCTATACTTTCAGTTTCTTCTTCAAGAACTTTTTCTCCATTTCTAACTAGTGGAACTATTCTTTCTTCATCTAAGAATTTACTTGCATATTCCATTATTTCTTGAGTTGATCTATAACTCTTATTTAAAGAAAACTCTAAAACATTATTTTCAAATATATCGTCTAGCTTTAGCATTGCAGGAATTTCTTTAGTATCAATAAGTCTTTGATTACTATCTCCAACTATTGTACAACTCTTGCAACCAGTTAACTCTTTTAAGACCATAAATTGCATATAATTATAATCTTGAGCTTCATCTATTACAAGATGCTTATATTCTTTTTTAGTCTTCTTTCCATTAAGTTTAATCATTAGATAAAGTATTCCAGCAAGATCCATATATCCTAAAGCTTCAGTACTTGTAACTCTCTTATATATGTCTATAATATCTTCATGAAGAATCCATTCATCAAGTCTATCTCTTGCATTCATTACTTCTCTAACTATTTCTCTTATTCTTATTCTTCTTTGGAAATCTAAATTATTTTTTTCAAATATAAGCTCTTCTTCAGTTAATTCACTTACCTTTTCTTCTATTTCTTTATTTAACTTCCAAACTAACTCATCTCTTTTATCCTTTATCTTTGAAGTTAATATTCTCTTTATCTTTTCACTTCTTCTAAATAAAGGCATATATGCATAATGCTTATTAAATAAATCTTGTATCTCTTCCTTAGATACTATTTCTTCATCAAAGAATATAACAGGTTCTATGTTAAAGTAATTTTCATCCATATCTTTAACTATATCGTTAAGCTTTGTAACAAAATCTTTAGAACTCTTTTCTTTATATTCTTCAAGAGCTTTTTCATTTCCCTTCATAGCTTCTTCTATATAATAAGCAAATTCAGTTACATCTTCTTGTAGTCCTATCTCTCTTTTAGCAAAAGCTTCGAATGTCATATTATCAATTCCATCTTCTCCAAGTGATGGTAATACCCCTGCAATATAATCCATGAATATATCATTTGGTCCTAATATAAGTACCTTATCACCAAATTGCTTTCTGAAATTATATAGTAAATATGACACTCTATGAAGTGCTATAGTTGTTTTACCTGATCCTGCAACTCCGTTTACTACTACTGCTTTATCCTTAGGAGCTCTTATTATTTCATCTTGTTCCTCTTGTATAGTCATAACTATATCTTTAAGCTTTTCACCTGAGTTACTAGTTAAAACCATTTGTAAAATATCATCTTTCACATCTACAGCTGAATCAAATATACCTTTAAGCGTACCATTTTTAATAATTAACTGTCTTCTCTTTAATATATCTGTTTCTATATCTCCAACAGGTGATTCATATGAAGCTTTTCCAAGGCTTCCTTTATAAAATAATGATGCAATAGGAGCACGCCAGTCTACTATAACTGGCTCATATGTTCCTTCTCTAGTTAATCCAAATCTACCAATATAAATCTCTTCTGGATTTCCATCTTCTAAAAAGTCTATTTTCCCAAAGTATGGATTTTCTTTAAGAGTAGTGTATTCTTTAAGTTTTCTATCTATATTTTTATAAGCTTCTTCTTTAACATAAGCTTCATGATCAAAATATTCTAGTACTTTATCTTCATCATCTTTATATTCTTCTATAACTTTTTTTCTATAATCTAAGATATATTCTGTAATATACTTTCTCTTATCTATATAGTTTAATATTTCTTCATTTAATATATTTAATGTGTTTTCTAAGCGTTGTTCTTCCATTAGGAAATCTAGGTTATTATTCAAGAGCTCTACATCTCCTTTTTAATTTATTATTTTTCTGAACCACTTTGTTCTTTTGAAGAACCCTCATCATCATTCTCATCTGTTATACTAGTTTCAGCTATGATTTCATCATCTTTATTTTTATCATTTTCTTCATTGTTTAGAATAGTATTTTCTTTTTTTATTTCTCTATTCCTATCTATAATCATTTTTTCTTCTTTTCTAGCTTCTTCTTTTTCTCTCTCTTCTTTTTCTCTTTTAGCTTTCATTTCTGGATATTTTTTATAAACTATTTCCATAAATTCATCACCAAAGATAGTTTCTTTTTCAAGAAGAACATTTGAAATTTCATCAAGAAGATCTCTATTGTCATGTAATAGCTTTCTAGCTTTTCCATGAGCTTCTCTTATAATTTTTAAGACTTCTCTATCTATCATAGTTGAAGTTTCTTCACTACAGTTTCTTACTGCTCTACCATCTAAATATCTATTTTGTATTGATTCAAGAGCCATCATATCAAATTCCTCTGTCATACCATAAACAGTTACCATACTTCTAGCTGTTTGTGTTGCTTTTTCTATATCATTTGATGCCCCTGTTGAAACTAAGTTAAATACTTCTTCTTCAGCAGATCTTCCACCAAGCATTACTGTTATTTGATTTAATAATTCATCTCTTGATATTAAATATTTATCTTCTTCAGGTAATTGCATAGTATATCCAAGTGCACCCATTGTTCTTGGAACTATTGTTATTTTATGAACTGGGTCTGCATTATCTAAAAGTGCTGCAACTAAAGCATGACCAACTTCGTGGAATGCAACAGCATTTCTTTCTTTAGGTGATAATATTCTATCTTTCTTTTCTTTACCTGCTATTATATCTTCAACTGCTTCTCTTAAGTCATCTTGTATAACTTCTTTTCTGCCTTCTCTTACAGCTCTAAGTGCTGCTTCATTCATTATGTTTGCAAGGTCAGCTCCAACAGCACCTGGAGTACTCTTTGCAATTTCTCCTAAGTCTACATCTTTACTAAGTTTTATATCTTTAGCATGAACCTTAAGTATAGCTTCTCTTCCTGGGAAATCTGGTCTATCAACTATTACTCTTCTATCAAATCTACCTGGTCTTAATAATGCTTTATCAAGTATTTCTGGTCTATTTGTAGCAGCAAGTATAACTATACCTTTTGATGAATCGAATCCATCCATTTCAGCAAGTAATTGGTTAAGAGTTTGTTCTCTTTCATCATTACTTTGTAATTGACTATCTCTGCTTTTACCAACAGCATCAATTTCATCTATAAATATTATACATGGTGCTTTTTCAGCAGCATCTTTAAATAATTCTCTAACTCTCTTAGCTCCAGCCCCAACGAACATTTCAACGAAGCTTGAACCTGATATTGAGAAAAATGGAACTTTTGCTTCTCCTGCAACTGCTTTTGCAAGAAGAGTTTTACCTGTACCTGGAGGTCCTACTAAAAGAGCTCCTTTAGGTAACTTAGCTCCTATTTCAGTATATTTTTTAGGGTCATTTAAGTAATCTATAACCTCTACTAGAGATTCTTTAGCTTCCTCTTGACCAGCAACATCATTAAAAGTTACTCCAATTTCATCTTCCATATAGACTTTAGCATTGTTCTTACCAAATGGCATCATACCTCCGCCCATTTTTCCAGACATTTTTGAGAATACGAATTTCCACATAAATATTAAGAATAGGAACATTAATCCATACATTACAATTGTATTAATGAATGGTGAATATGTTGGGTTTTTACCAACAAAAGTTACACCTGCATCTTTTAATTCTTGTATTAATTGTGGATTATTGATATTCGGTGTATAAAGTGATTTACCTTTGT